>JAZRZJ010000070.1:0-11686 GCA_045601285.1 Oscillospiraceae bacterium | reverse complement strand
CTTTAAGAATGAAGCGAGGATGATTTTTGTCAGGCAAGGCGAAGACTGCGGGGAATACTGTCGTATTTCCAAGGGCTTCAACGTCGCATGACGGAAATCAGACCGCTTCAAATTATATGTTTTTATTGAAGATTAGTATCAGTCTTCGATTTTGGTGAAGCGCTGATATTTTACACCGTCGCGCTCCACGGCTTCAAGCCACATTGACGCAGGACGCACCCACACTCCGAAGTCGCCGTAGAGGGCGCGGTAAACAACCATTTCCTCCTCGGTTTCCGAGTGGCGCGCAAGGTACAGCACCTCATATTCCCCGCCTTTGAAGTGGCGGTATTTTCCCGGCTTGATTTCCATGTCACAGCTCCTCGAAAATCTTTACGCCCTTTGTGTTTATCCAGCGGTTTATGAGCCTTGCGGCAACCAAAAAGACAGCGGCGAAAATCGCAATATAGGTAACGCCGTCAAGCTTGTCCATGAGCAGATAGGCGCCGAAGCCCATGACCGCCGCAACTGCCCAGCCGCCGAAAATCATCACCAATGCCGCCATGCTCTGCTTCACGGGAACGGCCTCGTTTGTCCATGTCAGATTGGGCTTTTTGAGGTTCAGCGCAAGTCCTGCGGAGGCGGAGAACATGACATAAAGCACAACCGTCAGTACGACGAAAACCGCAGTGGAAAAATCAAGTCTGAACGCGTAGGAAGCTGCGGCGGAAAGCAGTACGGCGGGAGGCAGGGTTATTGCCCAATGCACCTTGATTTTTGCCTCAAGCACCGTCTGCGTCGGTACGGGCAGGGACTGGGCGATCCAGATATTTTTACCCTCAAGTGAAACGGAGGGCGCGGTGATGTCGTTCATTGCGGCACAGAGAATGGGTATTCCCGCCGCAAGCACGGGAATGAATATTTCATAATCCCTAAGCAGCAGAAGCAGGAGAAAAAGCTCGTCGCGGTAAATGAGGATCGCCACCGCAGCAACAAGCATGAAAACACTGCCCAGAGCGGTGTTCAGCATATAGTTTGCGCTGGAGGTGAAGCGTCTCATTTCCTTGCGGAAGAAGGCCTTGGAAGCGCTTGCCTCCCTGACAGTTTTTTCCTTGTAGACCTTCTTCGCGGAGGCATCTTTTTTCGTCGTAATCTTTACAAAGGTTTTGGACAGGACGAACCACGTCAGCCCAAAGAGCGCCGCCGCCATGAGCGTAAAGAGAAGCATGCTCAGCACATCGCCTTCGCCCGCCATGCCCATAAGGTAGAAGGGATACAGCCATGTTTTTACGGTTTCGCCCACGGCGTCGCTGTTGAGCATGAGGCTCTCGATTACGCTGTAGGACTGGGAGAAGAAATAGTAATATGCCGCGAAGAAGACAAGGGCAAAAAGGACCGTGAGAAAGCTCTTGTTTTTGAACTTCGATGCCAGCAGCGCCACGATCCAGCCCAGAAAACAGGTCAGCACGATAATCAGCACCGTTATAACGAAGAACAGCAGCACGGAGAAAACCGCGCCCGTCACGCTTACGCCGCCTTCCATAAAACGCACGGCGATTGCGGGGATAAACACTATCGCCTCGTACATGAGCGCCATGAGCGCCACGCCGAAAAGCCGCACCAGCAGAATATTGGACGGGGGTATGGGCATGGACAGCAGAAGCTCGTTGTCCTTTGCGTGATACATTCCCGCGTAGGTGTTGAAAACGCTGCCGAGAACGCCCATGAGGACCGCGGTTATGCCCGTGAGGGAATAGTAAAGCCAGGCGTTGCCCGTGTGCAGCAGGGGCGCAAAGCCTTTGCACATGGCAAAGAACGCCGCGGCAAGAAACAGCAGCAGCAATGCGTACAGAGCGACGGTGGATATCACCTTGCGCTTTGAGCGAAGCTGACCCGTTTTCTTGTCCTGAAAATAAAATGTGTTCAGCTCAAGAAACTGTTTTCTGAATAAGGCTTTCAGCATGATCATTCCTCCAGCTCAAGAAACACGGCTTCAAGAGATTCGTCGCCCCGGACCTCCTCCATGGTGCCGGATTTGATGAGTCTGCCGCCCTTGATGATGGCGACCTTGTCGCAGAGCTTTTCAGCAACCTCAAGCACATGGGTGGAAAAGAAAATGGCGCAGCCTCTGTCGCACATTTCACGCATGATGCTCTTCAGAATGTGGGCAGCCTTCGGGTCAAGGCCCACAAAGGGCTCGTCCATGATGATGAGCTTCGGCTCGTGGATAAGGGCGGAGATGACCGCCAGCTTCTGCTTCATGCCGTGGGAGTAGGCGGAAAGGGGCTGGGCAAGATCCTTTGTGATTTCAAAGGCGTCCGCATACCTGTGTATGCGCTCTGCCCGCGCTTCCGCTGCAACACCGAAAATGTCAGCCACGAAATTCAGGTACTGGATACCCGTCATAAATTCGTACAGGTCGGGATTGTCGGGGATATAGGCAAGCATTTTCTTGCACTCAAGGAGCTTTTCCCTGATTGAAACGCCGTCTATGTAAATTTCGCCCTCATCGAAATTGAGTATGCCCACAACGGCTTTCAGCGTGGTGGTTTTGCCCGCTCCGTTGTGGCCGATGAAGCCGTAGATCTCTCCCGGCGCAATGTGTAAAGTCAGGTCGTCAACAGCCTTTACATCACCGTATTTTTTTGTAAGCTTTTCTATTCTGAGCATTATTCAAGCTCCTTTCCCGCGTCCGTAATATCGGCGCCGTATTTAAACACCGCCGCAGCCGCAAACAGCACAAGCGCCAGTGTTATATCAATTTTGAAGCCTATCTCGCCGCCTGTGCCTGCGGCACTGTCTATTACTGAGCATATTATATCCGCCGCAATCGGAAGGACAAGCGTCAGTATTGCGAGGGTGTTTATTCTTTTCGCAAAGCTGTAAGTGAAGGGTGTGCCGCTTTCCAGCTCGTCTTTGAGATATTTCACGGCAATGCCGAGAAGCACAATTGCAAAGCCAAGCTCAACAAGTCCGCAGACTGCCGCAAGGCGTACATTTTCAGCCTCAGGCCCGTCCGCATCAAACAGACCGTTTATGCTGAGCTCTCCGATGCTTGCGAGCGTACCCGAAGCCTTATCACCAAGCACCGCAGCCGCTCCAAGCAGTACCGCGGCCACAATGCACAGAACAAGGAAAATCGTGCAGATTATTTTAAATGCCTTTGCCCATTTTTGAACGGTTTCGAGAGATTTCATTGTTTCTCCTTTCGTTTTCTTTGCGTACCAAGGTGCAAAAGAGCCGCTCCGCTTTTATGAAACAGCTCTTTTGCATTTTTCAGCTTTTATCAACCAGATACAGCACAACGGTGTTCAGCTCTGCCTCTATATCGCTGCCGTCGCCGTGGACATAGGTGACAAGCAGCTCGGTGCCGTCCTCGCTGAGCTCCGAACCTATAACGGTAATCTGCCAGGAGGCGCTTTCAATTTCCGTCTTGTAGCAGTATCCGTTTCTGTTGAAAATATCCTGAATGACGAAGTAATGGCCGTTGTCGTAATCATTGCTTGCAACAAAAACGCCGTTATCCCAGAATGCGTTTTTGAAGGAACGTGAGATTATGCCCTTCTGAATATCATAGTAACGGCTGAAGCTGTGTCCGTCGGCGGTGAAGCGCACGCCCACAAGGTCTTTGTTGATAAGCGCAATGCGGGGCTCCTCGGTGCAGAGCGCATTTTCCAGCACCTTGCCGTTTTCATCGGTAACCACGTAATTATACTTGACGATTCCGTCTTTTCCCGTAAGCTTTGTCAGGGTGAAGTTGGGGTTGTTGATAAGAATTTCGCCCTCATTTTTCTGGGTTTCCTCTCCCTTGATAGGTGGGTTGTGGCTGCACGCACAAAGCGCGAAAACCGCGGCGATAATGCAGATTAATGCAACAAACTTCTTCATTCTGCTTTCTTCCTTTCGTAGCATAAAAAGCGGTAGGCAAGACCGTCCTCCCAAAGCTCTCCGCTGTCCTCGGTGATGCACCACTCGGCACTCTCGTCAAGGTTTGGAAAAAATACATCGGATTCGGGTTTGACATCAAGCTTCGTAACATAGACTCTGTCCATGTAGGGATAGAAATCGCGGAACACGCTCGCTCCGCCGAGAATCATGCAGGGCTCGTCTCCCGCAAGAGCGACGGCCTCCGCTGCGCTGTGGGCAAGCTCAGCGCCCTCGATTTCAATATTCTGCCGCGTTATGACAATGTTGCGGCGGTTTTTAAGCGGTCTGCCGCCGGGGAAATCCTCAAGGGTTCTGCGGCCCACGATCACGGTTTTTCCTCTCGTGTTATCCACAAAATGCGCTCTGTCGGCCTTCAGCACAATCTGCTGTGTACCCTTAGCGCCGATGCCCCAGTCGGAAAAAACTGCGACTATTGCGTCCATGGTATCATCTCGTTTCGGTATGTGTTTTACACCGCAACAGGTATCTTCTTATCGAAGGGATTTACCTCGTAGCCTTCCATTTTGAAGCTGTCGCGGGTGAATTTATAGAAGTCGTCCACACTCTTGTCAATAATGAACTTGGGTGCGGGCTTCGGCTCGTTTGCGATTATCTCCTCAATGAGCGGGATATGGCGGTCATAGATGTGGGCATCGGCAATGACATGGACAAGCTCGCCGGGCTCAAGTCCCGCAACCTGCGCCATCATGCAGGTGAGGACGGCGTACTGAACAACGTTCCAGTTGTTTGCCGCAAGCATATCCTGGGAGCGCTGGTTGAGAATAGCGTTGAGCTTATTGCCGCTTACGTTGAAGGTCATGGAGTAGGCGCAGGGATAAAGCGCCATTTCGGAAAGGTCGGCATGATTGTAAATGTTTGTCATGATACGGCGTGAAGCGGGATTGTGCTTCAGGTCGTAAATAACGCGGTCAACCTGGTCCATGTCACCTTCCTTGTAGTGATGCTTCACGCCAAGCTGATAGCCGTATGCCTTGCCGATGGAGCCCGTTTCGTCTGCCCATGCGTCCCACACACGAGTGCGCAGGTCGCCCACATTATTGCTCTTTGCCTGCCATATCCACAGAAGCTCGTCGATCGCGCTCTTCCAATAGGTGCGGCGTATGGTGAGAATGGGAAATTCCTCCGCAATGTTATAGCGGTTTACTATGCCGAATTTTTTAACGGTATGGGCGGGTGTGCCGTCGTCCCAGCGGGGACGCACGTCAAGGTCGGTATCCCACACGCCGTTTTCGATTATATCTTTACAATTCTGAATGAATATCTCGTCTGCTCTGCTCACGGTTATCCCTCCGCACATTTATTCAGTTTATTTTAACACAAGCACCCCTTCAAGTGCAACAGCATAATATGTGTGGAATGCAGGAAAAAGGAGTGATGCAGTGAAGTATCTCATTGCAGGCGGCGATGAGCGCATGGTCTTTGCCGCCGAAGCGCTTGCAAAGGATAACGGGGTTTCTGCTCTTTTCATGGAAAAGGCGGCTCTGCCCGAGTGCATACATAAGCTTTCCGCCCCCGAAAATGCGGACTGCGTAATTCTGCCTCTGCCCGCGGAGGCGGGAAAGGCGGGGCATCTCAATGCGCCCTTTTCCGACAGCGGGACAATCGCCGAGGAGCTCCTCAATTCTCTGCCCGAAAACACCCTTGTCTGCGGCGGAAAGCTCAGCGGAAGGCTGAGGCTTGCGGCACAGAAAAAGAAGCTGCGGCTTGTGGATTACATGACGCGTCCCGAGCTTGTGACGGGCAATGCCGCCGTCACCGCCGAGGCTGCCGTCGCCCTGCTCATGCAGCGCACGGACTATGCCCTTTCCGGCAGGAGCGCACTTGTCATCGGCTACGGCAGAATAGGCCGCATTCTGTCGGATAAGCTCGTTTCTCTCGGGCTTAAAACCCATGTCATGTCGCGGAGCGCGGAATCGCGCGCAATGGCGGAGGCGCTGGGCTGCCGTTCCCTTTCCCCGAGAGATGCTCTGCCTACGCTCGACATAGTGGTAAACACCGCGCCTGCGTCCGTTCTGCAGACGCTTGACGGGCTGAGACCGCCGTGCCTTCTGCTTGAGCTTGCATCGGCTCCCGGCGGTCTTGATTATGCAGAGGCGCAAAGGCTCGGTCTGCGCTATTTTGCCGCGCCCGGACTGCCGGGAAAGTATGCGCCCCGCACCGCAGGCACACTCATTGCGGAGGCGGTCACAAACATTGTAAAGGAGTATGAAAATGAGTAAGATCCGTGTGGGGCTGGCACTCTGCGGCTCCTACTGCACATACGGAAAGCTCTTTGCGGAGCTTCCGCTTCTTGCGGAAAAATACGACATCGTCCCCATCATGAGCGACACCGCCGCACACACCGACACGCGCTTCGGAAGGTCAGAGGATTTCAAGGGCAGGCTTGCGGCGCTCACGGGTCACAAGGTTGTCGAAACGATCGCCGACGCGGAGCCTCTCGGTCCGTCGCTGCCCCTTGACGCCCTCGTGATCGCGCCCTGCACGGGCAACACTCTGGCAAAGCTTGCCGCGGGCATAACCGACAGCGCCGTCACCATGGCGGCAAAGGCCCATCTGCGCAACGGAAAGCCACTTGTCATCGCCTTTTCCACAAACGACGGGCTTTCGGGCTCGGCAAAAAACATCGGCGAGCTTTTAAACCGCAAGAACTATTATTTCGTTCCCTTCAGACAGGACGATTTTGCGAAAAAGCCCCGCTCCCTCGCCTCCGATTTTTCCCTCATGGGCGACACGCTCGAGGCGGCGCTTTCCGGTGTGCAGCTTCAGCCCATAATTCTTTAAAATCCGCCGCGCCTCTTGAAATGCCCGTGTCCCATATCATATAATAGACGCAAAGCATCTTTAAGGGGCGCGAAATATGAAAGACGATCTGAAAAAACTTCCGAAAAAAATGAGCATCGATGAAAAAATCGACTTCTGCGAGGGAAAGGATTACTGGCGCACAAGGGCGTTTCAGAAATACGGCATTCCCTCTGTCATGATGAGCGACGGCCCTCACGGTCTGCGAAAGCAGCCCGAGGGTACGGACAATCTCGGCATCAACAAATCCGTTCCCGCCGTGTGCTTTCCCACAGCGGCGGCAACCGCCTGCAGCTGGGATACGGAGCTTATCTCCGAGGTGGCACGCGCCATCGGAGAGGAGGCGTGTGCAAACGGCGTTTCCCTTGTGCTCGGTCCGGGACTCAACATCAAGCGAAATCCCCTCTGCGGCAGAAACTTTGAGTATTTTTCCGAGGACCCCTATCTTTCGGGAAAGCTTGCCGCAGCCTACGTTCTCGGTCAGAAAAAGGGCGGCGCGGGAAGCTGCTTAAAGCACTTTTTCGCAAACTCCCAGGAGCTGAAGCGCTTTTCCTCAAACAGCGTTCTCGATGAGCGCACCATGCGGGAAATCTACCTCACGGGCTTTGAAATTGCGATTAAGGAAAGCGATCCCGCCGCGGTCATGTCAAGCTATAACATCGTAAACGGCGAGCATGTCGGCGACAGCAAAAGGCTCATTGACATTCTGCGGGAAGACTGGGGCTGGAACGGTCTTGTTGTTTCCGACTGGGGCGCAACAAACGACCGTGTGAAAGGCTTCAGGGCAGGCAGCGACCTCATGATGCCCGGAGGCAGCCGCTACGGAAAGGCCGCCGTCAAGACCGCTTTGAAAAAGGGAGAGCTGAGCGAGGGCGACATAGACAAATGCGCACAGCGCGTGCTGAATTTTGTTCAAAGCTCAAAGGATATTCAGCAGCGCCCCTGTGAAATGGAGGCACACCACGCCCTTGCTGCAAAGGCCGCCGAGCAGAGCGCCGTTCTGCTTAAAAACAACGGCGCCCTGCCCATAAGCGCAAAGGCCTGCCTCATCGGTCACATGGCAAAGGAGCTTCGCTATCAGGGCGTGGGCTCAAGCCACATTAACCCCTACAGGCTTACAAATCCCCTGGACTGCATGGACTGGCCCTTTGCCGAGGGCTGTACCGCCGAGGGCGTCACAAATGACAGGCTCATAGCCGAGGCTGTGGAGCTTGCAAAGAGCGTGAACACGCCCGTTGTTTTTGCCGGGCTTACGGATATTTTTGAGTCCGAGGGCTTTGACCGCGAGCACATGAAAATGCCCGAGGGTCACGTCCGCATGATCGAGGCAGTGGCGGAGGCAAACCCCAACACCGTTGTGGTGCTCATGTCAGGCTCACCCATGGAAACGCCCTGGCTGGACAAGGTTAACGCGGTGCTGTATATGGCGCTTCCCGGTGAAGCGGGAGGCGAGGCCGTAAAGCGTCTGCTTACGGGAAAGTCAAACCCCTGCGGAAAGCTTGCGGAAACCTGGCCCCTGTCCTACGATGACGTTGTCACAAAGGATTTCTACGGCAAGGATGATGCGGAATACCGTGAGGGCATCTTCGTGGGCTACCGCTATTACGAAAGCGCAAAGGTACCCGTGCGCTTCCCCTTCGGCTACGGTCTGAGCTATACAAAGTTTGAGTATTCAAATCTTATCTGCGACGGAAAAAGCGTTTCCGTCACGGTTAAAAATGTGGGCGAGGTTTACGGCGGCGAGGTAGTTCAGGTTTACGTTCTGCCCCGGGGAAGCGGCATCTTTCGTCCCGTCAAAGAGCTTAAGGGCTTCGCAAAGGTTTTCCTCATGCCCGATGAGGAAAAAACGGTTTCCATGCCCCTGGACGACAGAAGCTTTGCCGTCTGGAACGAGGGAAAATGGGTTGTTCCCGAGGGTGAATACACACTCAGCGTCGGCGGGCTTGAGGTGAACTTCACTCCCGAAAACACCTCGGTCGTAAGCACTCCCGAGGCGCTGAAAGGCACCTGGTACGAGCAGCTTGAGGGCGCTCCGAAGGCGGAGGAATGGCACCGCCTCATCGGATACAAATTTGAGAGCAAGCCCAAAGCTCAGGGCAGCTTTGACATGGACAGCAGCCTTGAGGAAATGGCGCCGTACTCCTGGGGAGCGCGCCGTCTTTACAAGCTCATCGAGCTTGTCATGGGCTTTTCCCAGGGCGGACGGGACTACTCAAATCCCGCCTTCAAAATGATGATGAGCTGTGCGGTGGAAAGCTCCGTGCGCAACCTCATAATCTGCGGCGGCGTGCCCGAAAGGCTGATTGAAATGCTGATCAAATCCGCAAACAAAAAGAGGAAATGACATGGGCTGTGAAAACGGTGAATGGATAATGCGCGGGGTGTCGGAGGACGACCCCCGCAGAATAAAAAGCGCAGACGAGCTTATTGAATACATAAACAAGGTGGGCTTTCTGCCCCTTTTCCGCAATGAGCTTTCCGACTTTTCCGTGGAGGAGCTGACCGTTGCGGAGCACTGGTGGTCGGGCAATACAGAGCTTGACCCGTGGGAATGGCGCGGCGTTATCGCAAGGAGCGGAAGGGTTGCCTACGGTAAGTTTTTCCACCGCAAAGCCTGCTATGTTTCGCTGGAATGGCTGCCGTATCTCTGCAATTTCCGCCGCGAAGGCTACGACTTCGATTCCCGCCGCGATGAAGGTCTTGCGCCACACAGACACTCAAGGATCATGGAATGCTTCGAGGAAAACACGGAGCTTTATTCAAACGAGCTGAAGGCGAGATCCGGAAGCGAAAAGTCCTTTGAGACGAGCCTTCAGGAGCTTCAGATGCAGACCTATCTCGCCGTGAAGGATTTCAGACAGCGCCTCAACAAAAAGGGCGTTCCGTACGGCTGGGCTATTGCGGTTTACTCCATGCCCGAAAGTCTCTGGGGCTATGACCTCGTCACCTCGGCATATTGTGAGGAGCCCGGGGAAAGCCTCCGCAAAATCGTCGGTCATCTTCAGTCGCTCCACCCCGACCTGACGGAAAAGGAAATTCTCAAGGCGATAAAGTAAAGCTTCCTTTACATTTTTACGGATATAAAAAAACGGTTTCCTGTCGGAAACCGTTTTTTGCCTTACATTTTAATTATTTGTCGCCTTATTTGTCGCCGCAGAAGGTGCCCTCATCGCTCTTCCAGCCGCGGTCAACCAGCCAGTATCTGCACTGCTCTTCGGGAAGGGGCTGCGCGTCCTCGGGAAGCTCCACATCAGCCTGGCGCTCGTTCTTCAGTCTGCTTTCATATACAAACAAATCCATAATGCTGAAGGGCAGACCCATTTCCTCGGCAACGGGAAGGAGAATATCCTCCACCAGCGCCTCGCGCAGTTCAAGGCTGCCGGGGTAGTTTTCCTCAGCAATGCGGATTCGCTCCCGCAGAGCCTCGTCGGAATTGTAAATTGCAAAAAACTTGCTTACGTTTACGTTTAATTTATCGCTCATGTCCATCTCTCCGAAAATAGTTATCGTATATGTTATTATACTACATTATAATCGCATCTTGCAAGAGCAACGGGATTTTTCCTTTTTTAATGGCCTAAAATGCTGCCGTATAAAAATTTTTAATAAAAAAATGTGTTTTTTACAAATTTTTTGCTGGTTTGTTGACAAACTTTTGAATAAGTTGTATTGCACATTTCATTTTCTTGTGCTATACTTTTAACGCATAACTATATTGCATTGGCAATTAAGTAAAGTAGTAAGAAAGGAAGAAACGCATGAACGAAAAATATGCACCTCTATTTACCCCCTTTAAGATTGGCGAAGTGGAAATCAAAAACCGCATCGTCCAGTGCTCCATGGGCGGTACCTCCCTCTTCGGCTGGCTGGAACCCTGCCACTTCGATAAGGAAGCAGCTTACTTCCTGCTCCAGAGAGCAAAGTGCGGTGTAGGCCTTGTCCTCCCCGGCATGCAGTGTGTCCGTGATACCATGGGCAGACGTTGGCTCTATCAGAACAAGAAGATGTTCAAGCAGCTCAAGCCCTACATGGAAGAGTACCACAAGACCGGCTCCAAGCTGTTCATCCAGCTGGCAGCAGGCTTTGGCCGCTCCATGGCAGTTACCCCCTGGATGGTAGCTCTGCAGAAGAACGACATCATCAACAAGATCGCATCCCCCATCGTTGACGTTTCCTACAGCTGCGCATCCGCATCCGCAACTCCTAACCGCTGGTCCGAAGACATCCGTACCCGTCCTCTCACCGTAAAGGAAATTCAGGACATGGTTTACGCATTCGGTAAGACCTCCAAGATGCTCCGCGACGCAGGCATCGACGGCGTTGAAATCCACGCTGTTCACGAAGGCTCCCTCCTCGACCAGTTCACCATGGAGAACTGGAACCACCGTGACGACCAGTCCGGCGGCTCTTTCGAGAACCGTTTCCGCTCCCCTGTTGAGATCGTTCAGGAAATCAAGAAGCAGGCCGGCGAAGACTTCCCCGTATCCCTCCGTTACTCCATCAAGTCCTACTGCAAGGGCTGGTACAAGGGCGCTGTCCCCGGCGAAGAGTTCGAAGAGTGGGGCCGTGACTACGAAGAGTCCGCAAAGGCTATCAAGTACCTCGGCGACATGGGTTACGACTTCTTCAACTGCGATAACGGTACTTACGACTCCTGGTACTGGGCACATCCCCCTCAGTATATGCCCGATAACTGCAATGCAAAGGACGTTGAGTGGGCAAAGCAGTTCACCGACAAGCCCGTTGCCTGCGCAGGCCGTATGACTCCCGAGTACGCAGCAGAAGCTGTTGCAGCTGGCCGCCTCGACGCAGTTGCATTTGCTCGTCAGAACCTCGTTGACCCCGAATGGATTCTCAAGATCCAGGCCGGCAAGGAAGACGAGATCAAGCCCTGCATCCGCTGCCACAACGGTTGCTTCAACTTTGCAAAGTACGGCAAGACCGCAAACATCCAGGGTCT
>JAZRZJ010000069.1:0-5166 GCA_045601285.1 Oscillospiraceae bacterium | reverse complement strand
AACGGGGGGATTCTTCGTCGCTCTGCTCCTCAGAATGACACTTTTTTGAAAATGTGTACGTGACGTAGCCGAGTGCAAAAATCAGTCGTCAATAAGCTTTATGTTTCCGCCTGCAACGGAGATATTCAGATTCAGGCAGTTTGCTCTGCCGAGGCTGTGGTCATATCTGGCACTTTCGCCGTTTCCGCTTTCGTTTACGAAGCTGCGGTCAAAGCCCACGGACACGCTGCCGCCCTCAACAGCATAGTTCATTACGAATGCATCGTCCTCGTCGAGCTCAAGAAACACGTCGCCGTCTGCAGAGGAGATGCTGACATTTGCCGCATCATCGGGATTGAGGCGTACAGTACCGCCTGCAGCTGTGACATTGATATCTGCGAAATACTCACCGTCAATGCGCACATCACCTGCGGTGGCAGCAACATTGAGCTTATCCATCTGCATGATGTCCTCAGGAATAAGCACTTTCAGGTCTGCTTTGCCGTCAAAATTATCGGTATTGCTGACATACAGCGTGCCGTCCTTAATCTTATACTCAAGAGCTTCCTCGTCGCCAGCCTTTATAACGATGCTTTTTCCCTCGGCTTCATCTACGGTTACCTTGCCGCATGCCCAGGCAATGTCAACGGAGTGTACATCACTTACTTCAAGCTCCGCATCTGAACTTCCGAACAGCCAACAGCCGTCGAGACCAATACGGTCTTCAATAAGGTCACCAAGGTCAATACCCTCATTCTCCAGCTTTTCCTCAATGATTTCCACAGCAACTGCTGCGGCGCCAATGAGGAGCAGGGCGGCAAGAGCGATGCAAATCCAGCCTTTTTTACCGATTTTTCTTTTTCTTCCGAGCTGTTCGGGCGCTGCTTCGCTCAGTATCTTTGAGGCAACTCCCTGAACGGTGCCGATATTCCTGACAGCTTCCTCCTCGCTCATGCCTTCGTCAATTCTGTCGTTGATCATTTCTTCGTAGAAATCGAGCTGTCTTTCTCTCTCTTCCTTATCGAGTCCGGAAAGCTCATTCTCGAGCTTTGCTAAAAACTGGCGTTTATTCATCTCTCTGCCTCCTTACAAAATTATAGATTCCAAGCACCTCATCTTCACTGGAAAGAAATTCGTCAAGATGCGCCCTTCCGAGATAGGTGATGTTGTACATTTTTCTCAACCGGCCGTTATACTCAACCGAGTGGACATTCAGCATTCCGGCGGTCTCCAGTCTGCGCAGTATGGGATAAAGCGTGGACTCTGACACCTCCATACACGGTGACAGCTCCTTAATTATTTTGTATCCATGGGATTCACCGCGACACAGTACACTCAGCACGCAGGCGTCAATCATTCCGCGTTTCATCTGCGGATCCAGCATGTTGAATACCCCCTTTCGCGTAATACTATACATTGCATAGTACTATTTGTCAAGAGGTATTTTGTGAAAAATTTAATTATTTATAGTTCAAGAAAAACGGACACTTTTAAAGAAAAGTGTCCGTTAAGCTGCTGATTTTGTTACTTGGTGCCGAAGATGCGGTCGCCTGCATCGCCCAGACCGGGAACGATGTAGCCGTGCTCGTTGAGGTGAGAGTCCTTTGCTGCGACAAAAATGTCAACATCGGGGTGGTCTTCCTGCATACGTGCAATGCCTTCGGGTGCGCCGATGATGCACATGAGCTTGATATGCTTTACGCCGTCTTCCTTAAGGAACTGGATTGCCGCAGATGCACTGCCGCCGGTTGCAAGCATGGGGTCAACAACGATAACCTCGCGCTCCTCAATATCGGGGGGCATCTTGTAGTAGTACTTTACGGGCTCCAGGGTTTCGGGGTCGCGGAAGAGACCTACGTGACCGACCTTTGCGGCGGGAATCATGCTTACCATGCCGTCAACCATGCCGAGACCTGCGCGGAGAATGGGAACGATTGCAACCTTCTTGCCTGCAAGGCGCTTTACGGTTGCCTTTGCGACGGGAGTTTCGATTTCAACCTCTTCGGTGGGCATGTCGCGGGTTGCCTCAAAGCACATCAGCATTGCGATTTCGGAAATCAGCTCACGAAATTCCTTGACGGAGGTTTTCCTGTCACGGAGGATAGACAGCTTATGCTGGATAAGAGGGTGGTCAAAAACGCATACTTTACTCATGATAAATCTCCTAACTGTATATATATATCTTACTTATTTTCATTTTATATGAATCCCTCCACCGCGCAAGCGCGGTCCCACGGCTACGCCTTTCTTGCACCTAAAAACATGCCACCGGCATGTTTTCTTAACGGTGCAAGTCTTTAACAAGGGAGGCATGAGGAACGGCTTATTCTTCGGTGTTCATTCTCTCCTGCCGTTCACGCTCTGCCTGGGAAAGACGGAGATATACGGGAAGCAGGTCGTCGGCTGTACCCGCTTCATGCTGCTGTGCCGCCATTGCAACGCCCCAGGCGCTCTGATACAGCAGATTTGCGGGAGCAAGCACACAGTCTATTCCCTCTTTTGTGAGGTAATCGTGTGTAAGCTTTGCGCCGTCGCCCACAAGCAGAGGAATGCGGCCGTCGGCTGAAAGCTCATTTTTAAGCTCCTCAAGGGAAATTGCTCTGTCGGAACAAAGGCGTTGCGGCTTGCCCTCGGCAATCTCAAACAGGGCGTTATAAACCTGACCGCGCCTTGCGTCCATTACGGGACACACAAGTCCGCCGCGCATGATGCCGTGCCATGCCATTGCCTCAAGGGTGGAAACGCCCACACAGCTTTTTTCGGACGCCCAGGCAAGTCCCTTCAGAGTGGAAACGCCGATGCGTATTCCCGTAAAGGAGCCCGGACCGTGAGCAACGGCCATGAGGTCTATGTCCTTGATTTTAGTGCCTGTATTCTTCAGCATATCCTCCACCATGGGAAGAAGGGTGCAGCTGTGGGTAAGACCGCAGCACTGGCTGTACTGTGCGATGACTTCATCATCGCGCACAAGGGCAACAGAAGCGGCTTTCGCTGAGGATTCAAGGGCAAGAATCAGCATTATGCTTCTCCCTCCTCAATTGTAATCTTGCGTTCGGTGTCGGAGAGCTTTTCAATGGTGAGCTTGATCTCATCTCCGAAGAAGGCGTCGTCAACATTTTCACTCCACTCCACAGCGCAAACTGCGCCGCGGGCAAGATAGTCCTCCCAGCCGATGTCAAAAAGCTCATCGGAGCTGCCGAGGCGGTACATATCGAAATGAATGAGTTCTCTGTCGCCGAGGTATTCGTTGACTATGGTAAAGGTTGGACTGGACACACGGCAGTCAAGGCCCATGCCCTTTGCCATGCCGCGCACAAATGCGGTTTTTCCTGCTCCGAGGTCGCCGTACATGGCGATGACGCTGCCGTCCGGTATTTCACGGGCAAAGCTTTCGCCGATCGCCTCGGTTTCAGCTTCGCTGCGACTGATGTAGGTTCGCAAGCCTGTCCCTCCTTCAAAAAATTCATGGAATGTTTACTCTAAAAATGGATTATACCACAACCTGCGGCATTGCGTAAAGATAAAATGTGTGATAAAATACAAGCTGCTTGTATATAACTTTTGTCAGATTTGAAAGGCGGTCAGCCCATGCACAAGCGTTCCTCCCGCATTACCCATATAGGAAACTTTCTCAAGCGCGCCGACCTGTTTCTGCTGATTATCTGCACCCTGCTGACTCTCTTTGGCATCGTTGCAATCAGCAGCGTTACAGACGGCGGCACAAAATATATAATAGTTCAGACCGTGTCCATGTTCATCGGCATCGGCATTTTTCTGCTGTTCACCGTCATCGACCCCGACCTCATTGCTGACAAGTGGGTATATCTCGTGGCCTTCAGCGTTGTTTTCATTCTCGGGCTTATCCCCTTCGGCTCCGGCGACAGCCTCGGCAATACGGCCTGGTATCGTTTTCTCGGTATCGGCGTTCAGCCCTCAGAGATAGTTAAGGTTATCTTCATCGTCCTTATGGCAAAGCAGATTTCCCTCTATAAAGAGCGCAAGGAGCTGGACAAGCCAAAAAACGTGGCACTTTTACTGGGCCACTGGTTTTTCATTTTCGCTCTGCTCTTTGTTGTCACAAGCGACCTGGGCTCCGCTCTTATTTTCATGGCAATTTTCATCGTGCTGATGATTGCAGGCGGCGTTGCCTGGTATTGGCTGGGTGCAGGCGCCGCTGCAGGCGTTGCAATAATTCCCTTGGCATGGAACTTCGTTCTGAAGGAATATCAGCGTGAGCGTATTCTTGCCCCCTATGACCCCACTATTGACCCCAACAGCGAGGGGATCCGCTGGCAGACAACCCGCACCATGACCGCAATGAAGAGCGGCAGACTGAACGGTGTCGGTCTCGGAAACGGTCAGCTCAACATCGAGGCAAAGCACACCGACTGTATCTTCGCCTCCATCGGTGAGGAGCTGGGCATGGCTGCCTGCGTTATTGTGCTTCTTGTCCTTATGGTCATCATTATCCGCTGCTGCATCGTTGGTATACGCTCCGGCAGCACCTTCGGTATGCTCATCTGCTTCGGTGTTGCGGCAGCTATTACCTTCCAGACCTTCATCAATGTGGGTATGTGCATGGGCATCACTCCGGTTATCGGCATAACGCTTCCCTTTGTGAGCTACGGCGGCTCGTCAATAGTTGCGCTGTATGCGGCTGTCGGACTCGTTTCGGGTGTCAAGTATCGTCCGAAGCCCGTGCGCTATACAATTTCAACACAGTAAAAAGCAGGCAAATGCCTGCTTTTTCTTGACAGCATTTGAGTATTTAAGTATATTATTACTATGAAAGCTCCGCTTCCATAGTAAATAAAAGATTTAAATGCCCGTTCCTCGCTCCTTGCGGGGTAACCGGAACAGATGCAAATAAATTCAGTTGGAGGATCGAACTATGCCTACATGGGTATCTATCGCAATCTGTGTTGTTATCGCATATTTTGTTGTAACCATGCTTATTAATTCCGGCACAAAAAAAGCATACGAAAAAAAGAAAGAAGAAGAGAGAAAGGCAAAAAAGGCGGCAGCAAAGAAAAAGAAATAAAAAATCGTTAAAAACTGTTGACAATTTTATTGTAATCTGTTATATTAATCAAGCCGTGGCCGAGTGGTTCAGTCGGTTAGAACGCCGGCCTGTCACGCCGGAGGTCGAGGGTTCAAGTCCCTTCTCGGTCGCCACTGATGCCCCTT
>JAZRZJ010000068.1:0-4583 GCA_045601285.1 Oscillospiraceae bacterium | reverse complement strand
AATGAGCGAAGCTCTCACGGAGCTTGATTTTGAAATCTGCCCCAAAGCAATTGAAATCATCTGCTGATTCCAATAACAGACGAAGCACCCCCTGTTATGTGGCTTTGCGCTTTGAGTTTCGGGGATTCTTCGTCGCTGCGTTCCTCAGAATGACAGTTCTTTTGATGTTTGCCGTAGGGCGGGGGCTTGCTCCCGCCGCAGATTGACATCGCTGCTAAAATGCGGAGTGATGTGGGGAACAGAATCCCCCAGTCGCCTGCGGCGACAAGGCCGCCCCCCTCTTTGTCGCCTGCGGCGACATTTCTCCCCGCTGGGGAGAATCTTCCCTTTAACAAGGGGGCCATGAGCAGTGCGGATTCCCACGTCGCTGCGCACCTCAGAATGACACCGTAGTTTTTATTAAGGGGAAACGGATTGCCGCGTCACTCGTTCCTCGCTCCTCGCAATGACAGATAATTTTTACATTGAGCACTTAACTATGAACAAGAAGACTTAAAACCTGCTGTCATTGCGAACCGGTGCGCACACCGGTGTGGCAATCCGTTCTCTTTGATATACAAAGAGAACGTCTTTTACACCTCATCAGTCACCTTCGGTGACAGTGGCTATGCCTTTCTTGCGCCTAAAAATATGCCCCCGGCATATTTTCTTAACGGCGCGAGTCCTCAAGGGGAAGCCAAGACGATCTGCTTCCTCAAAAAGCCTTCTCCTTGAGGAGAAGGTGGATGCGACGAAGGCGCAGACGGATGAGGTGTCGATTCTGAAATTTTTTCATCGGTGAATCGCCGTTAAGTAAGCTTCATGTCGCCGTCCTTGATCCAGCCGAGCTTGCGGCAGATCGTGGCGAATATCCATGCGAGAATTGCGGGAAGAACTACGGCGATAAGCGCAAGACCGAGCCAGTCCATTGCGGTGGGGGTTACTCCCGTTGCCGCCCAGCCGCTCCACACTCCGATGGGACCCACAAGACCGCAGGTGCCCATGCCGGAGGACACCGCCGCGCCGTTCATCTCAAGCCCG
Organism: Oscillospiraceae bacterium; assembly: GCA_045601285.1. Classification (GTDB taxonomy): domain Bacteria; phylum Bacillota; class Clostridia; order Oscillospirales; family Oscillospiraceae; genus F23-B02. The sequence goes on along the minus strand of JAZRZJ010000068.1, from coordinate 3,563 downwards.
AACACGCAGGTGGAAATCGGGCCCGTTACGGCACTTGCAAGGATCGCGGGGATCCAAATCTTCGGGTTTTTCACGATATTGCCCATTTGCAGCATGGAGGTGCCGAGACCCTGAGACACTATGCCGCCCCAGCCGTTTTCCTTGAACGATGCCACGGCGAAGCCCACCATATTGGCGCAGCAGCCCGCAAGAGCCGCTCCGCCCGCAAGCCCCGTAAGTCCGATGGCGGCGCAGATTGCCGCGGAGGAGATGGGAAGCGTAAGCGCGATGCCGATGACGACGGATACAACGATGCCCATGACAAAGGGCTGCTGCACCGTTGCCCACATGACAATATCGCCCACATACATGGCGGCGCGTCCTATGGGAGCTGCGATGAGCCATGCCAGACACACGCCCACGAGTATCGTTACGATCGGGGTCACGAGAATGTCTATCTTGGTTTCCTTGGAAACCGCCTTGCCAAATTCGGAAGCAATGACCGCGATGAAGTAAACCGCAAGCGGTCCGCCCGCTCCGCCGATGGCGTTCGTTGCAAAGCCCACCGGTATGAGCGAAAACAGCACCATTGCGGGCGCATGGAGCGCATAGCCGATGGCAACCGCCATTGCGGGACCTACCATTGCGGAGGCAAAGCCGCCGATGGTATATGCCTTGCCGTTGATCTCAATGAGAATTGCCTTCAGAAAGCCTATGCCAAGCTGAGTTCCGAGAGTGTCAAGGATCGTTCCCACAAGCAGAGTACAGAACAGACCCTGAGCCATGGCGCCCAAAGCGTCGATGCCGTAGCGCTTGAGGCTTACCTCAATGTCCTTGCGCTTTAAAAAGCTTTTAAACTTACTCATAATATCATCCTTTTCGCTTATCTCTTTGCCATGAGCATCTTGTCCTTAAGAGCCATGAGCTTTTCGGAAAGGTCAACGTAGTAGTTGTGGGGATTGTCAAAGCGCTTTACCTCGGGCCAGAGCGTGCTGACCTGATATGCGCAGCTTCGCTTTATCTCGTCAAGAGTGGGAAGCTCGTAAACCTGCTCGCCGTTTCTGAAAATGGGAACAAGCAGCTCCTTTGCCTCGTAGCTTTCCATGACCTTGCTCTTCCAGCGTGCATCGGGATCGCAGATCTCAAGGGGCTTTGAGTCGTCAACCGTTTCGTCATAGAGGCAGAGGTAATCCGCCTCCGCCATGCCCGTTTCCCTGTCGAAAAGGCGGTAAACCTTCTTGAAGCCGGGGTTCGTGATCTTGCCCACGTTTTCGCTGATTTTAATCTTGGGAATTACGTTGCCGTCCCTGTCCTCAACGGCGCAGAGCTTGTACACGCCGCCGAATACGGGATCGGATTTTGAGGTGATTAGGCGCTCGCCCACGCCGAAGGCGTCGATCTTTGCGCCCTGAAGCAGAAGCTCGGTGATGAGGCGCTCATCAAGGGAGTTGGAAACGGTGATTTTGCACTCCGTCCAGCCCGCGTCATCAAGCATCTTGCGTGCCTTGCGGGTGAGATATGCCATGTCGCCGGAGTCAAAGCGAATGCCGCACTTGGTTATGCCCTGAGGCTTCAGAATTTCGTCAAAGGCGCGGATCGCGTTGGGAACGCCTGACTTGAGGCTGTTGTAGGTGTCAACAAGCAGGGTCGCGTTGGTGGGATAAACCTCGCAGTAGGCTTTGAAGGCGTCGTACTCGGTGTCGAACATCTGCACCCAGGAGTGTGCCATCGTGCCGCCTGCGAGCACGCCGTACTTCTGATCGGAAACGGTGCAGGCGGTACCCGCACAGCCGCCGATGTAGGCCGCCCTTGCACCCGTGACGGCGCCGTCGATGCCCTGTGCGCGACGGGAGCCGAACTCGAGAACGGTGCGTCCCTCTGCGGCACGGCAGATGCGGTTTGCCTTGGTTGCAATCATGCTCTGATGGTTCAGCTCAAGCAGAACGTAGGTCTCGATAAGCTGTGCCTGGATTGCGGGAGCACGCACGGTCATGATGGGCTCGCGGGGGAAGATGGGTGTTCCCTCGGGAACTGCCCAGATGTCGCCCGTAAACTTAAAGTTTGCCAGGTAATCAAGGAAGCCCTCGGAGAACATTTTTCTGCCGCGGAGATATTCAATGTCCTCTGCGGCAAAATGCAGATTGTTGATGTAATCCACCACCTGCTCAAGTCCGGCCATTATGGCAAAGCCGCCCTTATCGGGATTCTGACGGTAGAAAACATCGAAGTAGGTGATTTCGTCTGCCATGCCCTGCTCAAAATAGCCGTTGCCCATGGTGAGCTCGTAGTAGTCGCAGAGCATTGTCAGGTTTATGTTGTGTTTATTATCCATAGCCGCCTCCAAAGACGATAGTTGTCTACTCTGATTATACATCAATTGTAAATTTATTCAACCATTGTTAATCTTTAGACCCGGAGCGGCGAAATGCGGCATCTGCACGGACGCAAACCGATTTACACGCAGCCGCCTTTGCGCTATAATAACGTTGGGGAGGGATTGCCATGGTTTACGCATACCCGGATTATTATGAAGAATTTCATTGCATTGCCGAAAAGTGCCGCCATAGCTGCTGCGTCGGCTGGGAAATTGATATTGACGAAGCTTCTCTATCCCGCTTTGAGAGTGCGGAGGGTGCGCTGGGCGATGAGCTCCGCGCAAAAATCTCCCGCGAGGACACGCCGCATTTCATTCTCTCCAAGGACGAGCGCTGCCCATTCCTCGACGGACGCAATCTCTGCCGTCTGATTACCGAAAAGGGCGAGGATTTTCTCTGCGATATATGCCGCGAACACCCACGCTTTCGCAGCTTTCTGCCCGGCAGAACAGAAATCGGCCTGGGACTGTGCTGCGAGGAGGCCGCGTGGCTTATTCTGACGCAGAAAGCGCCTGTAAAATTAATCGAACGGGGCGAGGCAGAGCCCGACGATGAAACGGAAAACATCGTAAACGGACGCGCGGAGCTTTTTTCTGTCGTGCAAAATCGCGAGTACGATATGGAAACACGCATCAAAAAGCTTCTTGATTTTTACGACCTTGCGCTTCCCGAAAAGTCGCCTGCGGAATGGGTTGAGTTTTATCTCGGACTTGAGCGCATGGACGAAGAGTGGACGGCTCAGCTTGAAAGACTAAAGGGCTTTGAGGCATTTTCAGTTCCGAACATGACCGAATACGAACAGCTTCTTGTGTATTTCCTCTACCGCCACGTTCCAGAGTGCTATGACGATTTTGACGCGGACAGCAAAATTCTGTTTGCAGTGCTCAGCACACAAATCCTCGGAGCGTTGGCGGGAGAAAATGCGGAAAACCTGCTTGAGCTTGCCCGCCTCTATTCCGCGGAAATCGAATACTCCGACGAAAATCTTGAGCTTATCTACGATGAGCTGATGAAGTGAGAAAATGCACCCGAAAATTTTCGGGTGCATTTTGTCTATAAAAAAAGAACGCTACTTTCGTAGCGGTCTTTTGTGTTGGCATTGACCTATCTTCCCGGTCCGTCTCCAGACAAGTATTGTCGGCACTGGTGAGCTTAACTTCCGTGTTCGGAATGGGAACGGGTGGACCCTCACCGTTAAAAACACCAACT
>JAZRZJ010000067.1:0-14924 GCA_045601285.1 Oscillospiraceae bacterium | reverse complement strand
TAAGACCGCTTGGCCTCCGACTTGATGATTGTCCACGAGGAAAAACGTTATTACAGCTCCGATTATCAGCACAACGGCAACGACGGCGACAATTAACGCGGTTCTGCCTTCTTTTTTCTTCTTTGCGTTGCTCTTTTTATTTCTGTTAATGTACTTTTTTCGATTTAAACTTCTGCCCATATCAGCGCCTCAAATAAAAATAAAATAGGAATGACCGAAGTCACTCCTATTTTATATTCAAATTAATGATAAGTCAACTAATCGTCCACAAATGATTAGTTTTCTTCTCTTTTGCGATAAGTAGCTGCAAATGCTACCATGCTGCTGATTGCCACAAAGGCGAGAATTGCGATAGGACGGTTGTCACCGGTCTTTGCAGGCGCGGGAGGCACGTCAATATCTTTGTTGGGGTCGTCGGGAACGTCACTGTCAGCGTCTGCATCGGCATCAGCGTCTGCATCATCATCGCCATCAATGTCTATGTCGTCTGCAAGAATTACGTGCAGGTGCAGGTTGTGATCACCAATGGGAATACCGTTGATAGCAGCGGTATCATGATGTACCTGCTGGAAGTTGTGAACCCGCTCGAAAATGGTGCAGAGAGGGCAGCAAAGATTATCGTATTCGTCACAAATACCGGTGAGAGGATTGTAAAGGAATGCACCTTCTGCAGTTGCATCCATCATTGCCCATCCTTCTACGCAGTCACAGCTGGAAGTGACGTAAACGGGAACGCATGCAGGAATACGGATAATGCCTAAGCGGAGCATCAGGTCGGCCTTGGTGAGAGTCTGATAGTAATGAGGCTGTGCAAGGTCAGACCACAGAGTGATGGTGAAGTCGTCAGGCAGCAGGTAGTAGTGAGTAATGTGAAGGTACCAGTGGGGGCCACCTTTGAAATTCTCACCGTCGTAAGACATCCAATCATCTTCGCAGGGAATGGGTGAGGGATCGTAGTCGATTGCATCGATGAAATGGTCAATACAGTCGTTGGAGCACGCTTCAACGATTGCATCGTTTGTGATGTCAAAACATACTGTACATTCTGCACATTCTGCACATTCTGCACATTCTGCGCATTCTGCATTTGCCTGTGCGCTCATTGAGAAAGCAGCGATAAGCATAACCGCAAGAACTACTACAAAAGCAAAAAGAAGCTTAGTAGATTTTGCAGTTTTGGTCATGAATTATATTTCCTCCTTTCTCCAGAAATCACATTGATAGAAGCCGTTTTCTGAGTATATTATCTATAGTCAGCGCAGTTGGAGCTTTTCGGTCAGAGAAAAAATTATCTATTACGACGGAAGCAAATCGATGGTCAAATCTCAGATTTTCTATCATAACGGAAGCATTTAACCCGCCTTGAAGCTGCAAAAGCGCATCGTACGGACGCAGTACTCCAAGCCTCAATTAATGTACATAGTAATAATAGTACATATTATGTAAAATTGCAAGAGTTATTTTATTAATTAGTGTAATGAAAATGTCATAATATTCATGTGATTTTGGAGATTGTGCTGTAAGTTGATATAGTAATATGTACAAAATGTATAATTTTTAATAAATATAGCTTATTTTAGATATTTTGCGAGGTTTATGTCCTTGAATTAGCGGTGGCAATGTGGTATTTTATAAAAAGAAAGCTGAAGTTTCAGTTGAATTTGTATTTCATTTAGAGACGGATTCGTCTGTCTGTTGATTGAGATAGCCGCGGCCCAGCGGAAAAAGCGTTTAAGATTGTGATATGAGGACCCACATTCCAAGTATCTGCTTCCCTTTCTGCAACGCCGTATCTGTTAAACCGCAAAATTTGTTCCGATGCCGAATGTTGCCGTTGACGCAGAACTGCGGCGGTATGAAGCGGAGGAATGCGTATGTCCCGGTGCTTTACGTAGGCCTGCGGAATTGAGCACTCCGCACACTGAAGTTCTGATACCGAGACAGAGGTTAAAAGCGGATGCTGCGGCATCCGCTTTTTTACAAGCCTGCTGTTGAGAGTGATCGCTTATGAAAAAAGCAGACAAAATTATACTTGCCGCTTTGACAGTACTGTTTATACTTGCTGCTGCGGCAGTGGCGGACCTGTTTGTTACTCCGTTTGAAAAGGACTACTGTGTAAGTAATACAGCGGAGAGTAAGAAGCAGATCGCCTTAACCTTTGATGACGGCCCGGGTAAATATACGGAGGAGCTTCTTGATGGGCTTCGTGAACGCGGAGTAAAGGTCAGCTTTTTCCTTATGGGAAGCAAGGTCGAGAAACAGCCCGAGCTTATTAAAACCATGTACGGTGACGGGCATCTTATAGGAAACCATACATATTCACATATTAACTTTTTTAAATGCGACAGCAAAACCATTGAGGAAGAGCTTGAACGCACAAATTTAATAATTGAGAGCATAACGGGCGAAAAACCTGAGTTTTTCCGCCCTCCCTACGGCTATTATACCGGATTTCAACTGAACAGAATTGACCAGATGGCAGTTCTGTGGTCAAGCACACCGCGTGACTGGATTAATACAGACGATGATTACATATGCGACTATATCGTTGAACATGCCTGCGACGGTCAGATAATTCTTTTGCACGATACGAAGGAAGCTACTGTTCCTGCGGTTTTGAGGGCGATAGATATTCTTTCGGAGGAAGGCTATGAGTTTGTCCGCGTTGATGAGCTTCTGTGCCGCAACGGAGAAAGCCTTGCTTCCGGACTTGCATATCGCTTCTGCGCAGACGGAAAACGGATATGGTTCTTCTGAATAAAACAAAAACCTCGGTTTTCCGAGGTTTTCGTATTATTCAGAAATACATTACCTTTACGCGCTTGCCCATTTTTTTGAGACACTCCGCAAGCTCGGAAATAATCTGCATCTTGACATTGAAGTTGATAGGCAAATCCTTGTGCGCAGGGTTTGCGGCACGGCCGATAAACATATTGATGTCTGTGCAGTCCTCAAAAAGCATACGTGCGGCAAGGGAAGCTCCGTCCTTCTTGTAGCTCCATTGCTCAAAGGAGGCGTTATCCTTAACGTAGTCCTTCGCATACTGCAGAACACGGTCAACCGTGATGATGCCCTCAGTTACGAGGTCAATTCCCTCAACAACGGAGGTGGGAGGAACATCGGGGTCGGGGGAGGTGTAATTCATCTTCACGGGCTGATTGAGATATTCCGCCGCGATACCTGCTGTCGTACCGCCGCAGACAATATGCTTGCCGCCCTTGGCAAAGAACAGAGCCATCATGCGTCGGTTATCCTTCATATTTTCAGGGGGACCGATGGCAATGTTAAGAAGCTCACGCTGCTTGATTTTAATTACGCAGGCAGTGGCATCGTCAAAAGGTCTGCCGCCGTAGAGCTTGTTTGTTTCGTCAATCAGGATTGATGTCAGTGTTTTTGCGGTAAATCCGCCTTCGGTGAGAGGCGCGATAAAATCAATTACACCGTTACGGTCCCAGTCATTGTTGAGTATGCCGTTATCGCTTGCATACAAAATACCGTCGCTCATGGCAACGAAAACGTCCCCGTCGCGCAGCATGACGGAGCTGCGGTAAACGGTTTTTTCGCCTATCTGCATGGTGGTCAGCGGCATATCAACGTTTTTGCCGTCACGGACTAAAATTACATTTGGATTTTCGTACTGAATGATATCAGCGCGCTCTTCGGCACCGCGCATATCTTTTTCAAGGCGGATAATGGTAAATGTCGAAAAAGCAACCTTGCGCTCGGAGCAGATAGGCAGCGTGTCGGCAATAGTTTCAACCGCATCGTTGATGCTGAGTCCTGCGGCAAGCATGGTTGAAATGATTTTTGAGGTCAGAGTGGACAGGATGCTGGCTTTAACGCCGCTTCCAAGACCGTCAGCAAGCACCACAATGGTGGAATCCTCATTTTCAACAATGTCCACATGGTCGCCGCAAAGCTGCTCTCCGTGATGATTTATGCTCAGGTAACCGATTTCGGCACAGAGATTATTTGTTGTCATTGAGATTCATCGACTCCTTAAGCTTTGTAAGCGCAATTTTGGTTTCTGCCGTGGTTTCGCCAAGCAGGGAAGCAATTTCCTGAACTATGCGCATCTGGTTTTCAACAACGCGGTCGGCAATTTCTGCGGTTTCTCGGCCGAGCTTCTTCTTGTAGGAGGAATCTGCCTCCTCCTCGGTAACGTCACTGATAATGTCAATGAGAATGTGGGAGGAGCGGTCATAAACTATGGTCTGCTCAAAATATTTGTCATAGTCGGAGAAGTAGCTGCGCTGCTTTTTGAGAGACTTACTTGTTTCAAGCACCGTGAAGAACGGCGCGGTATCAAGAATGCGCACAACGCTGTCGCCGAGAACATCGGACTCATGGTCGATATTAAGCAGCTTCATTGCGGTTTTGTTGAGCTGCTGAACCTCAAGGTCTTCGTTGACAACAACAACGCCGCTGGGTATATTGTTAAGTATCTTATTGCTGAAACGCTCGGCACGCTCGGTGTGTGCGGGAAGGCACATGCTGTAGTCGGCATTGCCGCGGTAAATTGCGATTGCTTTGTCGCGGCATGTGTGATAGCCGCAGGTACCGCAGTTGAGCTCATCTTCGGGCTTATACTTGTCAAGCTTATGCAGAATTTCGGTAATTTCGGCCTCGGTAGGCATTTTCTGCTTAATGGCGGGAACGTTGTGCTGCATGAACAGAGAACCGTCCTCGGGCTGAGGAATGTCAAAATCCTCGGTGCCGACGTTTTTCAGAACTGCGTTCATGTGGCGAACGGGGGAGTTTATGTACTTCTCCATGATAGGACCGCTTATACAGCCGCCTTCACAAAGGGACATTTCAATAAAGCAATTGTCAATGTTGCCGTTCTGGAGGTCCTTGAGGGCAAAGAGACATTCCTTTGTGCCGCTTACGGAAAGATAGGTGTATCCGTTGTCAGGCAGATCCATGGATTTGAGAATGCCGCCGGCGATGGGGAAGCCCCTGGTGCGTCCGGCTTCACTTTCGCCGGATTCGGCCTCAATTTCTATCTTTGCGGCAAGGCGCATCTGGTCAAATTCCTCAAAGGTCAGCACAGCGTCAACGGGAGTACCGACAGCTTCGTCCTTCTTTGCAACGCAGGGTCCTATGAATACAACCTTTGCCTCGGGAATGCGCTTTTTAATATCGATTGCGTGGGCAATCATGGGAGAAACGACGGGGGAAAGATACTTTCTCAGGTCGGGGTAATGCTTTTCGACAAGCAGGTTGATGGAGTGACAGCTTGAGGAAATGATAATATCCTGCTCTTTGTTGACAATCTGCTTCTCATACTCACGCTTGACGAGTGTAGCGCCTCTTGCGGTTTCCTCAGCATCGGTAAAGCCCAGCTCCTTGAGAGCCTTGGTGATTGAGTTAATGCCGCACTTGTCCCAGCAGGCATAGAAGGAGGGGTCAACGCTGGCGATTACGGGAGCGCCGCTCTGAATCATTACGCGAACGCGCTCGGTATCGTCAACGATTTCCTTTGCACCCTGAGGACAAACAACAAAGCACTGACCGCAGTAGATGCACTCATCGGTGATGATATGAGCCTGACGTCCGGAAAAACGGATTGACTTTACGGGGCAGCGGCGCACGCAGCGGTGGCAGTAGCGGCAGTCGGCGTTTTTAAGGTTGAGTATACTGGGCATGGCAAAACCTCCAAAGGTTTATTTGTGCATATTTTATCATACTAATAAAATTATAACAAGTAATAATGTTGAATTTGACACATAAAAAAGAACGATGTATAATTAAGACACTTAATTTTCGGGAGCAATTCTATGTTACAGCAAGCAATTGTCAAAAAAGCAGGGAATGACGGACTGGCTGAAGTGCTGGTGGAACGTACGTGGATAGTCGGCGGCGACAGCAATATGAACACCGTCGTTAAAAATCCCGTCGGTGCGGAGGTCGGGCAGCACGTTTACATAGACATTCCGACAAAGGGAATGTTCAGGGGTGCGGCTGCAATTTACATCATTCCGCTTGTCCTGCTGTTTGCGGGCTATGCGCTTGCATCAGCGTTGGGAGCGGGAGAGGGCATCTGCATACTCTGCGGATTTGCCGCGCTGGTCGCAAGCTATTTTGCCGTTGATCTCATAAGCAAAAAAATCCACGCAAAGAATCCCACGCCGTATGAGATAGTAAAAATTCTCACCGAAGAAGAAGTTGAAGAAAACGAAAAAAACAACCAGTTTTTTTGACAGTCTCAAGCTCCGAATCGTTTGATTCGGAGCTTTCCGTGTAGTTTAAACTTTTTTGCTTTTACTCAGGAGCATTTTTACAAGCGAGAGCACAGTACCCTTGTGCTGCCGCGCTTCACTGCCCAGGTAATATGTTTTATTCGGGCGGAAGTCGGCAAGCTCTTCGGGACTGAGGCTGAAAATGTTTACGTCTCCCGTAAAGAAATCCGCTCTCATTCCGGGAAGAAGCTGCCCGCGTTCATTGTCCTCGAGAATTGCCTTCGCCGGATTTACTGTGTAGCACTTAAAGGCCTCGTAGGGTGAAATTGATTCTTTCTCGTTATAGAACTGCGTCATGCCCAGCATCTGCTGCCAGGGGTCCAGACTTTGCACAGGCGAGTCGGTGGAGCCGCAGATAAGCACCCCTTTATCGATAAAGGTTTTAAACTTAAGCCGTGCGATCATTTCGTCCGGCAGGAACTGCTCGTATGTATGCAGGAAGCGTTTATCTATCCATGAGTAACCCGGCTGCGCCATAACAGCCCAGCCGTTTTTTGCAATGGTTTCTATTGCTTCGTCGCTTGCAAACTCGCAGTGCTCAATGCGGTGACGAATTTTGCCCGAAGTCTTCTCCAGCGCCTGAACAATGCGGTCGATTGCCATATCGCCTATAGCGTGGCAGGCAATCTGGAAGCCTCTCCTGTCCGCTTCAAGCACCTGCTTGTCTACGAAGTCCTGGCTGTAATAACAGGGTGCTGTTTTTCCCGTATCTCTGTAAGGCAGGGAAAACGCGGCCGAGTGGGCGCCTGATGCGCCGTCCATCTCCCAGTCACCGCAGCCGCCTATGCGGTGCTGCTTCTGGAAGCGTGTGAGCGGCATCGCTTTTTCAATATCCATATACTGAAAATAGAAGCGAATATCCACATCAAAATGCTTTGCAAGCATTACAATCAGCTTTGTTGTGGGGTCCTTTTCCGAGTCCCCGTTGCCCTCCAGTCCGCACACGGTTGAAAGGCCGAAGTCTGCGCAGGTGTTCTGGAAGTTGGCGCAGCCCTTTGCCAGAATTGCGGGAGTTACGGAGCCTGCTATGATATCCGTAAGCCTGCCCTGACTGCGCTCATGAGCCTCGCCCATAAGAATGCCGTTGTGCTTTTCATCGTCAATCCCAAGCTTTTTGAGCATTTTCGAGGAAAGCGCGCTTGCGTGTCCGTCGATTGTGTAGATAATTACTGGACGGTTTCCGCACCATTGGTCAAGCTCCCAGCGCGTCGGAAGACGGCCCTCTTTCATGGCTGTCAGGATATAATTGTTCGCAACAAGTATTGCGTTTTTTCCTTTCCCCTCCGCGAAGGCGCGGAGCTTTTTTTCAATGCCGTCCATGGTGTCTGGCGTAACGGCACCGTTTTCAATACTGCATATTTCAAAGCCGTTGCCCGCAAGCACAACGGTTGACAGCAGATGAGTGTGGCCGTCAATCATGCACGGATATACATGCCGGCCCTTTAGGTCAACAATTTCCGCTCCCTGCGCAGCCTCAACATTCAGAGCGCTTATGTAACCGTTTTCCACAAGCATGGACGAAGCCGTGGCGGTCTCGCTTTCCATGGTGTGAATTACGGCATTTTTATATAGAATCCTTTTCATCAGATAACACTTCCTATTGCCATAAGCAGGTATGCAATAACAGTGAGGATCTGGAACGGTGTACTGCCCAGAACCCCCAGGGTGCTGCCCGGAATTTCATTGCGTGAGTTGCGGTATGTGGGAATGACCATGACCGCCACTATAATTGCTATTGCACCGCCTGCCAGCTCCAGAAAATCTATAAAGCCGCCGACGTTCAGCAGCGAAATGAGAAGCGAAGGTAAGGTGGCAACCAGCCAGCACAGCTGAGACTTCCAATGCAGCTGCTCCTCTATGATTCCGGAAAGCGCAAGGGATATGCTCCAGTATGTTGTCAGCATCGCAAGCGCCGTGAAAATGCCGCCGATAATCTGCGCCCAGGTTCCGATGCCCGCGCTCCAGCCTGTCATTGCCACCTCGGTAACCTCCTTCGAGGAAAGCAGTGTGCAGAATGTAATGACGAGAATCAGAATCAGGTTATTGCCAAGTCCCAGGAAAACAGCCTTGCGGACTTTTTTCATATCCCCTTCCAGACCTTCGACAGCCTGGGGAATGCTGAAGAACGCCGCGAAGGACAGCATTGCCATCGCGAAGAAGGAAACTGCGTCCCCGAGAGCTCCAGCCTGCATGGGCAGCTTGTGGGCAGGGGCGAAGAATGACGCTGCCGCAAGCGTGCCGATAAGCAGGAAAATTACTCCCACGGCAAATTTTTCCGAAATACCCACAGCCTTCAGTCCGAAGAGCACGACCGAGGCTGCAACTATGTAGAAAACAAGCTTGCTCACAAACGGGGAGAACGGCAGAAATCCGGCAAGCACCTCCGCCGAGCCGGCAATGTACGCCGTCAGATTCGTGATAAGCACAAACGCCATAAGAACGAAGAATGAAACAGTCAGTGCATTTTTATATTTGCCGCGGAAAAGAAAACGCGAAAACACACCGACTATCTGCACATCACTGCCGCACTTCTGTGTGGTTTCCGCAATCATCATGTGCAAAAGCCAGCTCGCAGCAAAGGCAACGAGCAGAATGACAAGCGACATGAAAATTCCGTTTTTTTGCGCAATATACGGCATGGCAAGAACACCGCCGCCAATTCCGTAGCCGGTAATAATGCAGGCAGCTTCCCACACTGTCAGTTTTTTACTCTTCATAAAACCACCCCGTGTAATAAAGTCGAATAAAGTATATCATAACTGACCGCCGTCTGCAATTTTAAGATGATAATCTTCAAAAAAATATGTGGATATTGCAAATAACGGCAGAATTAATTATAATAGCTAATAATACTAGCCATATCCGCAAATCCTTCGTATATATAAGCGAAAGAACAAATGAATGGAGGTAAGCATAGGGACGCCATACGAACACGTTTTTCAGTTTCCACCGCGCCCGTATGCTTAAGCAAAATGGAAAACAGGAAGCTTAATGAAAAAGAACTTGAACAGATCATCGGCGGCGCTCATAATACGATTTATATTCACGGTCTGGAGACGATCGCTCCGTACGCTGCAGCCCATAAGGATATGCCTGTATCGCCTTCGGGTTCCTATTCCGAAGCAGAGCGGCAGCTGATTCCCGAAAATACTGAAGCTGTATTGAAAAGCGCTTCGGAAATGCTGAAAAAGGAGTAAGAGCCATGAAAACCAAAGAAGAACTGAACGCACTTAAAGCAGAAGTGGAAACCGTGAACAAAAAGCTTGCTGAGCTTTCTGAGAACGAGCTTGAAGAAGTCGTCGGCGGCGGCTTTAAGGAGTGGCTGGAACGGGAACTTAAAAAGGGAGAGGATTATTATAGTAATACAAAGGGTCCTGTCAATCCCGGACCTGTCAATCCGATTCTCCCCGGTGTTCTGCCGGAGATAGAATAATTCAAAAAACCAAAGGAGGATAATACAATGGCAAAGACAAAACAGGAGCTTGAAGAAATCAAAAGCCGCGTGGGAGAATTGAGCGCGGTGCTGCAGGAGCTTTCCGAGAATGAGCTGAGCATGGTGCTTGGCGGAATGGATATGAAAGCATCTTTACTGGGCGGTCATGAAGAATCCTGCGCAGTTCTCGCTGGAATGCACGATGAATCCTGCACCATGTCCGGCATATTACCCGATGAATCCTGCGTGTATCCTTCGCCTTGACTGACCTGTTCTGACCGGAGGATTAAATGTTTACGCTGAGCGTCTGCATGATCGTAAAAAATGAAGAACGGGTGCTGGGGCGCTGTCTGGAGGGTGTCAGCAAAATCGCCGATGAGCTCATCGTGGTGGACACAGGCTCAACCGATTGCACTGCGGATATCGCAAGGCAGTACACGGACAAGGTGTTTTTCCATCAATGGCAGAACAGCTTCAGCGAGGCGCGAAACTATGCCGCGTCCCTTGCGACCTGCGACTATGTGATGTGGATTGACGCGGACTGCGTTATCGACGACGAAAACGTGAAGCGGTTTTGCGCGCTTAAATCGGACACGCCCGAGGACGTGGACGTTATCTTCGTGATATATCGCAACGACCGCGGCTTTTTCAGCGATTATATCTTCCGTGACCATATCATACGGCGCTGCTATGCCGCGCGGTTTGAGGGGGATATACACGAGGCTATCCACATAAGGCCCGAATGGAAGCGGCTGTTTGCCCGCGACGTCTGCATTCTCCATCGGAAAGAATACGTGAACGAGCCGACGCGCAATCTGGATTATCTTGAGCGTGCCGGGCGCATCAGGGGCGCAATGACCGACAGAGAGCTTGCCTATTACTGCCGTGAGCTGCTTGTCCACGGGCACCCGGAGAAGACCGTCGCGGCCTATCGGGAGCTGACCGGACGCACGAGGGATAATTTCTGCTGTTACCATTCGCTGATTTTTGCTGTCGGAGCATGGACACAGCTGGAGCAGTATGACGTCTGCGCGCAGGCAATTGCCGAGGCGCTTCAAACGGTGGAGCCGACGGCGTATATGTACTGTCAGCTCGGTCTTTGCTATGAAAAGCTCGGGCGCATTGACGAGGCCGAGGCGGCGTACCGACTTGCCACCCAAACACCCGAAAGACCCGAAACCTTCTGCATTCAGTTTTCCGGATACACGGATTATTTCCCTGCGCTCAGAATGACAAAGCTCTGCCGCCTCAGCGGACGGTATGCGGAAGCGGCGGAGTGGAACGCCCTTGCGCGAAAAGCCTGCCCTCAGGGGCTTGAATGGAAGTGGGACGCGATCCTTCTGCGCGGGAAATCAGATAAGGCATAACCCGGAGACAGCGGGTTCAAAGCGCTCCTCAACTATAATGAAACCCACAAAAGTCTGTCTTGACTTTTGTGGGTTTCAGTCTTTTTTTATCTGCGGTTAAAGTAATTGCTGCATTGCCGTTTTCACGGAAGCGCACAGTCAGGGCTGCCTTTCCGATGCTCTTGAAGTAGGTCTTGCCGCAGGCAGCGTTGAGCTTTTTCTGAAAATTGCTTGCACGGAAACGTGCAATAATTCACCCAATACCGTGTACTTATGAGGGACATCGAAAAAACGGTGCCTGATAACGTGGAAACGGGGGTGAAAAAATGAAAAATACCGCAGGACGTCCCGGAGTGATGCTTTACTTCGACATAACTCCGCTGATGCGGCTTCTTTCGGAAGCCCAGCGGGGAGTGCTGGTGCTGGATATTCTTGAATATGCGGAAAACGGAACCGAACCCGACTACACTGACGACAGAGAGCTGGCGATTGCGTGGACACAGATAAGGCCGAAGCTGGACCGCGACGGAGAGAGATATAACGAGTGCGTTATGCAGCGCCGCTACGCAGTTTTCAGCAGGGAGGAGAAGCGGCACGGGCGTGAGCCCTGCAGCTTTGAGGAATGGAAGCAGGAATACGGCGAAGCTCCGTCATCGACCGATATCGGCTGTTATCCAACTACAGCAACAGCGTCAGCGTCAGCATCAAAAACAATAATAAATATATCCTCATCATCATCTGGAAAGGGAGAGTGTGAGAGGGGAAGCCTGCCCTTCGGGGAAAGGCTCTACGGAGCCTACACGCCGCTTTCCGAGAACGAATTTGAGCAGAAGCGGCAGCAGAAAATTGATATGCTGTGTCTGGAATAGTGCATTGCCCCTGCAAACTGAACAGATTTCGACCGCTGATTTTGTCGAATAATTCAATGGAACAAAAGCTGAAATAGCTGTATAATTATACAGTGAAATTTTTAGAAGGAGCGCTGTTATGAAAAAAAGACTCTTGTGTCTCGCCCTTGTTCTTTGCGTGATATTTACACTTTTACCAATATCCGCCTTTGCCGCCGGCACTGTCGCAAGCGGAAAATACGGAAGCAACTTAAGCTGGACGCTTGACTCAAACGGTACACTCACCGTAAGCGGAACGGGAGAAATGTACGAGTATTCCGGTGTTGGTGCTATCCCGTGGTACAGCTGCAGAGACAGCATAAAGAAAGTCGTACTCTCAAACGGAATTACATCAATCGGAAGCGAAGCTTTCTACAGATGCGAAAACCTTACAAGTGTAACCATACCCAACAGCGTTAAAACCATAGGAGGAATGGCCTTCTATGGCTGCAGCAGCCTGAAAAGCGTAACTATTCCGAGCAGCGTAACCGCCATCAAAAACGACGCATTTCAATACTGCAGCAGCCTTGAGAGCGTGAGCATCCCCGACAGCGTTACGGATCTGGGACTCTGGGTTTTCGATCATTGCAGCAGCCTGAAGAGCGCAAGACTGCCGAATGGCATTGAGGTAATCAGGGAAAGCCTCTTCAGCTACTGCAGCAGCCTTGAAAGCGTAGCTATTCCGAGCAGCGTAAAATACATAGATTTTGAAGCCTTCTATAAATGCGAGAGCCTGAAGAGCATAACACTTCACGAGGGTATTGAGACCATCGGAAGCTATGCATTTGAATACTGCAGCAGCCTGAAGAGCGTAAATATTCCCGCAAGTGTAAAGCGCATTGGAATCGAGGCTTTTTCCGTCAACGTTTGCTTGTCAAGCATTAACGTGGCGGCAAAAAACGACAGATTCTGTTCTGTGGACGGTGTTCTGTATAACAAGGACAAAACAGAATTACTTCAGTATCCCTGCGCAAAAACCGATAAAACCTTTTCCGTTCCCGAGGGTGTAAAGAAAATTGAAGGCGGTGCCTTCAGTGCGTGCTTCAATCTCACGAACATAACTCTCCCCGAAAGTGTTGCGGAGATCGAAGACTATGCCTTCAGTGGCTGCTCAAGCCTTAACAGCATCAATATCCCCGTGGCAGTAACAGAAATCAAAGAAGGCGTATTCTTCTTATGCTCCGCCCTTGAGGACATATATTACGGGGGAACAGAGAGACAGTGGAAGGCTGTAACGATTGACGATGAGGATAACGAGTGCCTCTTTGATGCAAGAATGCACTTCGTTGTAAATCCCTTTGCCGATGTCAAGGACGATGCGGTGTATCTGAAGGCTGTTACCTGGGCATCTGAGAACGGAATTACCAGCGGCTACCCTGACGGCAGCTTCCGTCCCAATACACTGTGTACCAGAGCGCAGGTCGTAACATTCCTCTGGCGTGCCGCAGGCAGCCCCGAGCCTACAAGCGCAAAGAACCCCTTTACCGATGTCAAGAACGAAGGAAGCCTGATGCCCTATTACAAGGCGATCCTGTGGGCTGTGGAAAAGGGCATTACCAGCGGCTACTCTGACGGCAGCTTCCGTCCCAACGACACGGTGACGAGAGCGCAGTTCGTGACGTTCCTCTGGCGCTATGAGAGACAGCCTGAGAGCACAGCAAGCATTACAGTCTTCAAAGATTCCGCCAACATATCCAAGCCCTATCAGCAGGCTGTTGCGTGGGCGGTAGAGAAGGGTATCACCACCGGTTACAACGATAACACCTTCCGCCCCAATGCCACCTGCACACGCTGGCAGGTCGTGCTGTTCATGTACCGCGATATGAAGTAAACAGCAGGCAAAATAACAGTCCGGGAACAGAGAATCATCTGTTCCCGGACGTTTACATTTTCCACCGCCGATGATATAATCTGCCTGAGACAGAAACGGAGGTTCATTATGCCGCTTCAGATTATTCATAAGGACATAACGCAGGTCGTCTGCGACGCAATAGTAAACCCCACCGACATCTTTTATTCGGGCTCTGGAGGCACCGACCTTGCCGTACATACGGCGGCAGGCGCGGAGCTTGACAAAGAGTGCGGAACGCTTAAGCCTCTCGGCAGCGGCGAGGTCGCCGTGACGAAGGCCTACAATCTGCCCTGCAAATACATAATCCATACCGTCGGGCCCGTATGGGTGGGCGGTGATGAAAGCGAAAGCGTGCTTCTGCGCAGCTGCTATCTCAATGCGCTGCTTAAGGCAGGCTCTCTCGGCTTAAGCTCGGTTGCCTTTCCGCTTATTTCCTCGGGCACCTTCGGCTTCCCGAAGGACAAGGTGCTGCGCATCGCAATCGACGCAATTTCGGACTATATTTTCAATTCCGACAGAGAGATTGACGTTAAAATCTGCGTAAAGAACAAAGCCGCCTATGCGCTGAGCCGCGAAATCGCCCTGAGGGAATACATAGACCGCAGCCTTGCGCCCCGTGCTCCCTATGGAGCGCAAGCCGTCTGCATGGCGCCGAAAAAGAGGGAGGAAAGTTTTGAATGCTGTTCCCTGATGTCGATGCCCTGCGAGAGTGCGCCCGTCAGCGCGCCGAAGGCGGAGGAGCTTTCCGACTGGATCAAGAAGCAGGACGACAGCTTTGCGGTGATGCTGCTGAAGCTCATCGACAAAAAGGGCATGAGCGATGTGCAGTGCTACAAGAAGGCAAACGTCAGCAAGGGCACCTTCTGGAAGATAAACAACGACCCGAAGTATAAGCCCAGCAAGACTACGGTGCTTGCCTTTGCGATCGCCCTTGAGCTGAGCCTTGAGGAAACGGAGCAGCTTCTCAGAACCGTTGGTCTGTCGCTGTCTCACAGTAATGTGTTCGACCTGATAGTTGAGTTCTACATCACAAACGGCAACTACGATATATTCGAGATCAACTCCGCGCTTTTCAAGTACGACCAGGTCTGCATCGGCTGCTGATGCGGTCTCCCGACAAGATACCAATCCTCTTAAAAAATGAGTTATCATGTGGCTGTAAGC
>JAZRZJ010000066.1:0-33166 GCA_045601285.1 Oscillospiraceae bacterium | reverse complement strand
CTTTCGCGGTTCATATCAATTTATGATTGCTTTCTAGCTCTCAAAGAAATTTTTATAGTCATTTCTGACTTTAAAGAACCCTTTTCTGGTGCTTATTTTAGCATAAGCTTTGTTCTTACATTATCTAATTTTCAAGGTACACTCTTGCCGACCTGCTAAGCGGTCAGCTTTTATACATTAGCACAACGGAATGCTCTTGTCAAGAACTTTTTTCAATTTCTAAAGAAATTTTTATTGTTAGCGACATAAGAGTCCTTACCTAAAGTGCTTAGTCAGTATACAACGCCATTCGTCTTTTGTCAACACCATTTTGATGTTTTTTGCAAACATTTTTGAGGCAAATTTGTAACTTCTAAATCTTGTGTTTTCGCGGCAAAACCTACCACAAAATAACCTTGTAACTGCGGTCTGTTCCGCCGCGAAGCTTTACAAATTTCTACCGTTTTACTTGAGAATTGTTATTCCCATTTCTCCGATAAAGGGCACAGGCTCCATTTTATTTGCAACGGCTTTCTTGGCATTCAGGAACGCCAGCACAGCTGCTGCAAGTCCGCAGGCTTTCTTGACGGGCTTGCCGATAATGGGGATTTTTCTGAACACATTTGTAGCCACATCAAACATAAACAGCAGGCACGCCTGATTTGCGTGATAATTTATAAATTCGTCGCCCTTGCTCTTTACAAAATAAGTGTAAAGGAACGCAGGTCCGAGATAGCTTGCCGCAGCAATCCAGCGGTTGTTGTCAAGCTTCAGCATATCCTTCAAATCATTCTCGTCTTTATCCGAGACACTGTCCATTACCTGCTGAAAGGCATTGATGAAAGGATTTTCGGCATAAGCATCTTCATCTGCGGGCTTCCAGCCGCAGCTGATACACATTTTTCCGCCGTCGGGAATATAAGAACCGCATTTGGGACATTTAGTCATTGTCTGCTCCCCTTTTTATGTACGGCGCATGGCGCCGAAAATTTTTTGTTATACTAATCTCCGATAAAAACATGACATGTTTTTATTTCTGCGAGCAAAGAGCTCGCAGAAAGGGCACATAGTGCCCTCGGAGAAACGTGCAATACCAATTCTGTAAAAGCCGAATACGGCTTTTACTTTCGCAGCTTTTGCTGCGTATTAAAAACAGACCTTGTCTGTTTTTAATTAGATATTGGTATTATATTATATATGATGACCGCATATTTTTCAAGTCATGCACAAAATCTGTGGCTTCCGATTGTCATAAGATATGGGCGCGACCATATCCACGAGCTTGTGGCAGTGGCAGGGTTGAAATAATATATTGCACCGCCGGTTGGATCATAGCCGTTGAGGGCTTCTCTTGCCGCACGGTATGCGCTGTCGGAAACCGGCTGATTGAACTGACCGTCATACAGGCAGGAAAACGCTCCGTTCTGATAAATCACACCTGAAACACTGTTCGGGAACGAAGGGTGCTCAACTCTGTTGAGTACAACAGCTCCCACAGCCACCTGTCCGATATAGGGCTCTCCCCTGGCCTCTGCGGAAATCAGTCTTGCAAGCAGATACACATCGCCATCGCTTGCGCCGCTGCCCGAGGCTTCATATATACCCATTGCCGCAAGCGTCTGCTTACCCGCAAC
The DNA here is from genome assembly GCA_045601285.1 of Oscillospiraceae bacterium. Lineage (GTDB taxonomy): Bacteria > Bacillota > Clostridia > Oscillospirales > Oscillospiraceae > F23-B02. The sequence continues at coordinate 31,553 of JAZRZJ010000066.1, read as the reverse complement.
ACCGTCTGCCGCAAGTCCGTTTGTACGCTGAAAATACTTAACGGCGCTCTCGGTTCTGCTTCCGAATATTCCGTCAACGCTTCCGGTATAATAACCCCAGCTTTTAAGCCGTGTTTGGATCTGCGTCACGGTCGGGCCCGTGGAGCCGCGCTTATATGCCGCCGCATCTGCAGACTGGGCAAGTGCAATGAGGAGAATATTCACCGCAAATACCAGCGCAATTGCGAGAACAAGCTTTTTTCGTTTAACACCCAAAGTATCACATCCTTTGGTTATATTCTGCTTATTCCGCAATATTTGTATGCAAAGAAAAAAATACCTGAACGCCGAAGCATTCAGGTATTTTTGAAGTTTTATGCTTTTCAGTTGAGGACCTTGATGATCTTGCGGGGACAGATGTCTGCGCAGTGGCCGCACTGAACGCACTTGGAGACATTGATCTTTGCGAGATTGTTCTCAACAACGATTGCGTCAGCAGGGCATTCCTTCTGGCACTTCATGCAGCCGATGCAGCCTGCGTCGCAAGCCTTCATTACAACAGCGCCCTTGTCGCAGCTGGAGCAGGCGGGCATAACGTGCTGCTCGTAAGGAATGAGCTTGACGATCTTCTTGGGGCAGGCATTGACACAGTTGCCGCAGCCTACGCACTGCTCACGGTCGACCTTTGCAACACCGTTTTCGATGTGCATTGCGCCGAACTGGCAGGCATTGACACAGTTGCCGAGGCCGATGCAGGCGAAGCGGCAATCCATGTTGCTCTTACCGCCGAACAGCATTGCTGCCTGGCAGTTCTGGGGTCCCTTGTAGTTGAAGCGCTTTACGGCCTTGTCGTCGGTGCCGGAGCAGGGAACGAACGCAACCATCTTGACCGCACCGTCAGCGGAAACGCCCATGATCTCTGCGATCTTTGCGGCGCCTTCTTCGCCTGCGGCAACGCACTTGTTGACAGGTGCTTCACCCTTTGCTACAGCAGCGGCATAGCCGTCACAGCCTGCGAAGCCGCAGCCGCCGCAGTTTGCGCCGGCAAGGCATTCACGAACGGCTGCCTGCTTGGGATCAACTTCAACATAGAAAATCTTAGATGCAAATGCGAGGATTGCACCGAATGCGGCGCCCATAACGCCGAGAACGAGGACAGCATAAAGAACATATTCCATAGTATCGTCCTCCTGTTATACGGGAATGCTCATACCGCTGAAGCCCATGAATGCAAGAGCAAGCAGAGCTGCGGTTACGAGGCAGATGGGGAAGCCCTCGAAGCTTTCGGGGTACTCTGCAAACTGAACGCGCTCACGGACGGATGCGAACAGAACAATGGCCAGCATGAAGCCGAGTCCGCCGGTGATACCGTAAATTGTGGAGTTGGCAAAATCGTAATTATTCTGAACGTTCAGAAGAACGACGCCGAGAACTGCGCAGTTGGTGGTGATCAGGGGCAGATAAATGCCCAGCGCGGAGTACAGGGAAGGAATGGACTTCTTCAGGAACATCTCAACAAATTGAACCAGAGCTGCGATAACAAGAATGAAGGCCAGAGTCTGGAGGAACTCGAGTTCCAGAGCGACCAAAATATACTTGTTAACGACATAGCAGATTGCGGATGCAAGGCCCATAACGAAGGTAACTGCGAGGCCCATACCGATTGCGGTATCGACCTTGGAGGAGCAGCCCAGGAACGGGCAGCAGCCGAGGAACTGAGAGAAGATGAAGTTGTTGGTCAAAATGGCCGCCAGTGAAATGGAAACAACACTTGGTAAGCTTACTGCTACTTCCTGCATTATTTATCTTCCTCCTTCTTTGCTTTCTTTTCTTCGGACTTCTTCAGGGCAAACTGCATTGCTGCAATCAGGCAGCCGAGAGTGAGGAAGCCGCCGAAGGGCATGGTGAGGAGCATTGCGCCCTGGAAGTTTTCACCGAAGAGTGCGATGCCTTCGCCGCCGCCCAGCAGGCCGCCGCCGAAGGTGCCCTTGCCCAGCAGCTCACGGATGATGCACATGATGGTAAGAACTACGGTGTAGCCAAGGCCCTGGAAGATGCCGTCCAGTGCGGATGCGCCGACGGAATTCTTTGCTGCAAATGCTTCGGCACGGCCGATGATGATGCAGTTGACAACGATCAGGGGAATGAATACGCCCAGAGATTCGCTAAGGTCGGGAAGGTACGCCTTCAGGGCATAGTCAACGATGGTGACGAAGCCTGCAATGATAACTACGAAAACTGCGATACGGATATCGTTGGGGATAATCTTGCGAAGCAGGGAAATAACGATGTTGCAGCAGGTCAGAATGATCAGAACGGAAACACCCATGCCCAGACCGTTGAAGAGGCTGGTGGTGATTGCCATTGTGGAGCACATACCGAGAAGCTGAACCAGAACGGGGTTATTGGTAATAAGGCCGTCCTTGAATTGTTTTTTAACGTTCATCAGTCAGACCTCCTTAACCCATATTTGCGACAAAATCAATTGCCGCTGCTACACTGCGGGTGACTGCCTTGGAAGTGATGGTTGCGCTGGAAATTGCTTCAACTTCACCTTTTTCCTTGCTGGTAAAGCAACTCGTTGCATCTTTGCCTACCAGCTGGTCCTTGAAGGCGGGCTTGCTTGCCTCTGCGCCGAGGCCGGGGCTCTCGGAGCTGGACTTGATTGAAATTGCCGTGCAGGTCAGGGTTTCCTTGTCAACGCCGATTACGGTAACTATCTTGCCCTGAGAGCCGGAGGTTTCGCATTCGATAACATAGGTCTTACCGTCCTCTGCCAGGGTGCACTTTAAAATGGTAATCTTTGCGTCGTTGACCTTAACTTCCTTGTTAACTGTCTTTGCAGTGTCGGGATTTATGTACTTCACATAGTCTTCAGGGGTTATGGAGTCATAATCCACGTCATCGTACTTGGGAAGAACCCCAAAATATGCCTTTGCAGTCTTTTCCTTATTGTACTGGTCAATGGGATCCTTGGTGATAATGTAAACACCGCCGAGGATACCTGCAACAACAGCAGAAACGAGGAACAGAATGAGAGCAAGCTTCAGAATTTTATTCATGCCTTTGCCTCCTTCTTTGCGGCTTTCTTTGCAGCCTTGAGCTCAGCCTTGGAAACGCCGAACTGGCGGCCGCGGGTACCCTTATCAATTGCCCATGCGCACAGGTTCATGATGAGGATCGCGAAGGTGACGCCTTCGGGGAAGCCGCCGAAGTAACGGATGAGTACGGTCAGAGCGCCGCAGCCGAAACCGTAGAGGAGCTGGCCGTTAAGAGTTACGGGGCTGCTGGAGTAGTCGGTTGCCATGAAGATGGCGCCGAGGAACAGACCGCCGGTGAGGAGATTGCACATCATCCAGTCGAAGTTGGTGTAGCCTTCCCTGCCGAATGCGAGGGTAAGGACTGCAACGGTGCCGATGTAGGCAACGGGAATGCGCCAGTTGATGACCTTCTTAATCAGCAGGTATGCGCCGCCGATGAGAAGAGCAAGGGCGCTGATTTCGCCGATGCTGCCGGGCATCTTGCCGATGAACATGTCCATATAGTCATAGCTGTTGCTGATTGCGTCGGCCGCCTTGTCTTTCATGAGGCTAAGCGGAGTTGCCATGGAAGCGCCGTCAACAAATACATTTGCAGCCTTGGGCATTGCGTTGGGAACTGCCCAGTCGGTCATAATCTTAGTCCAGGAGAAGAACAGGAATGCACGGCCTGCAAGTGCGGGGTTGACAAAGTTCTTGCCGAGACCGCCGTAAAGCTGCTTGACAATGATAATGCCGAAGAATGCGCCGATAACGGGCATCCACAGGGGTGCATTGGAGGGAAGCGTGAGAACCAGCAGAATGCCGGTTACACATGCGGAAAAGTCGCCGATGGTGTCGGGCTTCTTCATGAGCTTGCGGTAGCCCCACTCGAAGAACACGGCGGAAAGAACGGAAACTGCAAGCAGTGCCAGAACGCGTGCGCCGAACTGCCATACGCCCACAGCGATGGCGGGAATCAGAGCAATGATAACGTCCAGCATGATGTTGGAGGTACCGGTCTTGGTTCTTACCTGAGGCTGGTAGGAAGCGTCAAAGGTGTATTCTCTTGCTTTCACTTTTTGTCAGCCTCCTTTGCTGCAGCCGCTGCTGCTGCGCGTGCCTTTTCTTCCGCTGCCTTGGCGGCGAAGAGGAGCTTCGCGGTCTTGAAGGAGTGGGTCAGCGGCATTCTGCCGGGGCAGTTATAGGAGCAGCTGCCGCACTCGAAGCAGTCAAGAATGTGGTACTTCTTCATGTTGTCGAAGTCACCCTTCTTGAAGTAGTTGTACATATAAACGGGCTCAAGTCCCATGGGGCATACGGTAATGCACTTACCGCAGCGGATGCAGGTGGGATTGTCAACGGTGCGGTCCTCTTCCTCGGTGAAGAACAGGATGCCTGCGGTACCCTTAACGTTTACTGCATCAAGACCGGTGCAGATGAGGCCCATCATAGGTCCGCCGAGAACGATCTTCTTGGGGGTCTTGATAAAGCCGCCGCACTGCTCGGCGATGTAGCTGAAGGAGGTACCGATACGGCACTGCAGGTTGTAGGGCTTATTTACAGCGGTACCGCCGACGGTGAGGATACGCTCATAGCAGGGAACGCCTTCATAGCATGCTCTGTAGATTGCGTATGCGGTCTGAGTGCTGATTACGTTGCAGCCCACGTCAGCGGGAAGCTTTCCGGGGGGGACCTCACGGTTGGTGATCGCCTTGATCTGCATTTTCTCAGCGCCCTGGGGATACTTTACGTCCTCGGGAACGATTTCAATGCCGTACTGTGCGGGATTGAAGGAGTTGAGCAGGTCGATTGCGTCCTGCTTGTTCTTCTCAATGCCGTAGTAGGCCTTGTCCAGACCGCAGGCTACACGGGCAACCTCGATACCCTTCAGGAGCTCTTCGGGGTGGAGCTTCATTGTCCAGTGGTCGCCGTTGAGGTAGGGCTCACATTCAGCACCGTTGCAGATGAGGGTGTCGACCTTGCCGACGCCGCCCTTGAGCTTGAATGCGGTGGGGAACATTGCGCCGCCCATGCCGACGATGCCGGCCTCGCGGAGTCTGGTGAAGATCGCTTCGGGATCCTTCAGCTCTTCTTCGGTAAGAGGAGCAAGATCCTTGCAGGGAGTATCCTGGAAGTCGTTTTCGATAACGATTGCAGGAATAAGGTCACCCAGAGGATGAAGTCTGGGCTCGATTTTGATGACCTTGCCGGATACGGGAGAATGTACGGGAGCGCAGACGGGAGCAGTGTTATCACCGATCTTCTGGCCCATCGTTACATAATCACCGACAGCCACGATGGGCTGGCAGGGTGCACCGATATGCTGTGCCATGGGCACAACAACTTCTTTGGGCGGAGTAACGACGACTACCTCTTCCTGAGGAGCCTTCATATAATTGGGATGTACGCCGCCACGGAACTTATAGGGCATTTGCATCACCTCTCTATTTTTTGACAACCTTAAATATACCATAAACAAAAGTTTGTGTCTACCTCGATTGTTCATCTTTTCGTCATTTTTCAGTTCATTTTTACATTTTTTCATGTCAAATAATTAACAAATATGTATTATTTTGTACATTAATTAACGAACTTTACAGTATGCTTATACTAATCTCTGTAATCTTTTGTACAGCATCAAATAGGACTTTACCGTCAGCGTATGAATGTTGTATAGTATATACATTAATAATTATGCGCGGAGGTTTGTGTTATGCTTACTCCCTGGGGAGAAAAACTTGACAGATGCAATGTGCTTACGGAATATCCCCGTCCGCAGATGGTGCGCGGCGGCTATGTGAATTTAAACGGTGAGTGGGATTACGCCTTCACGGTTGAGGGCGCGGAGCCTGACGAGTGGGACGGAAAAATTCTCGTGCCCTTCTCCCCCGAGTGTGAGCTTTCGGGTGTCGGGCGTATTCTGCGTCCCGGTGAGTATCTGTGGTATCACCGGGAATTTACGCTCCCCGAGCACAAGGGCAGAGTTATTCTCCATTTCGGCGCTGTGGACCAGATTTGCACGGTATATTTAAATAATGTAGAGATATGCAGTCATGTGGGCGGTTATCTGCCCTTTGAGTGCGATATTACCGAGGTGCTGTGTGAGGTGAACCGCCTTGTTGTCTGCGTTATGGACGACTCCGATACGGGCTATTACTCCCGCGGAAAGCAGAAATTCAAGCGCGGCGGAATATGGTACACTCCCCAGAGCGGTATATGGCAGACCGTATGGTGCGAGTGCGTTCCCGAGACTTACATCAGAAATCTCCGCATCACCCCCGATTTCGACAACGCCTCTGTGGAGATCTCTGCGGAGACTGTGGGAAACTCTCCCGCTGCTGCGATATTTGATGGGAAAGAGTATCCCCTTCCCGCCGTAATACCCGTGCCCGATTTTGAGCCATGGACTCCCGACAACCCGAAGCTCTATAATTTTTCCGTCGTCTGCGGCGAGGATAAGGTGGAAAGCTACTTTGCCATGCGCAAGTTCTCCGTGGAGACGGACGAAAAGGGCGTAAAGCGTCTTTCCCTCAACGGCGCTCCGTTTTTCCACAGCGGTATGCTGGATCAGGGCTACTGGTCTGACGGTATGTACACCGCTCCCTCCGACGAGGCGATGATTTTTGATATTCAGACTGCCAAGGACATGGGCTTCAATATGCTGCGCAAGCACATCAAGGTTGAGCCTCTGCGCTGGTATTATCATTGTGACCGTCTTGGTATGCTGGTGTGGCAGGACATGATAAACGGCGGCGGACAGTACAGTCCCGCCATCGTTTCTGCCCCGCTTGTTACGGGCATTCATCTGAAGGATAATCATTACAGGCTCTTCGCCCGAAATGATGCCGAGGGCAGAGTTCAATATGAGCTTGAGCTTCGCCAGATGATCAAGCACCTTTACAACTGCCCCTGCATTGCCATGTGGGTGCCCTTCAATGAGGGGTGGGGACAGTTTGACTCCGCAAGAATCTGCGAGGTCATACGCAAGCTGGATTCAACCCGCACAGTTGACCATGCTTCAGGCTGGCACGACCAAGGCATCGGAGACATAAAAAGTCTGCACGTTTACTTCAGAAAGTACGTTTTCAAGCCCGACAAAGCCGGGCGTGCCGTTCTTCTCACCGAGTTCGGCGGCTACAACTATTACTGCGAGGGGCATTGCTTCGGCAATCGGGATTTCGGATACAAAAAGCTCAAAAGCATCGAGGCGCTCACGGAGGATTTGAGAAAGCTCTATGCCGAGCAGATAAAGCCCGCCTATGAAAAGGGGCTTGCCGCCGCGGTTTACACTCAGGTTTCCGACGTTGAGGACGAGGTAAACGGTCTAATCACCTATGACCGCAGGGTTGTAAAAATAAAGCCCGAAATCATGCGTGAGATAATCACTATTGATAAGTGAACGCCTCATCCACCGCGCAGGCGCGGTCCCCCTTCTCCTCAAGGAGAAGGCTTTATAAGTATGCAGATTATCATGGCTTCTCCTTGAGGAGAAGCTGTCACCGAAGGTGACTGATGAGGTGTAATATCGGTCAGGTGCTTACGTTCCTCACCTGCTTCCAGTGCATTCTGTACTATATAGTTCTCATTATTTTAAATAAGAAATACTGATTATAGATAAGAAAAACCCGTCACGGTGGGGCGGTGCACCATAGGGCTTAACAGCCTTGAAAGAGTCTGTTTCCCGCAATACTGCGTTAAAAAGCCTCGGAAAAAAGCCTGCATTCCTGCGTTTTTTGCCTTGTCTTGCAGAAAACATCTTTCTTTCAAGGTGCAAAGCAGTTTTGAGCGAGAAATTTTACGTCCAGACAATATAACAAAAATCCGGCAATGCTGACGCATTGTCGGATTTTTTTATGAAGTATGGGCGGAAAAGGGCCGTTCAAAACCTATTAATCCCTATGGCGCACCGCCCCGTGACGGGTTTTGTTATCTATCGGGTTTATGCCTTTTTGCCGTTGAGGAATTTCCATACAAGTGCTGCCAGCGCGCCGCCCACCAGAGGAGCAAGAATAAATACCCATACGCAAGAGAGCGCATCGCCGCCGACGAAGAGTGCGGGGCCGAAGCTGCGGGCGGGGTTTACGGAGGTTCCGGTGAAGGGAATGCCGATGAGGTGTACCAGAGTCAGAGAAAGGCCGATTACGAGGCCTGCGACCTTGCCGTTTTCGGCCTTGCTGGTTACGCCCAGAATTGCAAGCACAAAGATGAAGGTCAGCACAACTTCAATCAGGAAAGAAGCGCCTACATTGCCTTCGTACAGTCCGTTGGTGCCGAGAGTGGAGTCTGCTCCGAGGAGAGCAAAGAGAACGGCGGCGCCTGCGATTGCGCCCGCAAACTGTGCGACAACATAGCCGATGAAATCCTTAAAGGACATTCCGCCGTTGATGAGAACGCCAATAGATACTGCGGGGTTAATATGGCAGCCGGAAATATTGCCGATGGAGTAGGCCATTGCAACGATCACAAGGCCGAAGGCAAGTGCGGTTGCAATATAACCTGCTTCGGGGAACACGCAGCCCGTTACGGCGGCAACGCCGCAGGCGACTGCTACCAGCACGAAGGTGCCGATAAATTCTGCTACATACTTTTTCATTGTTTTCCTCCTGTTATAAATTATAATTTAAAAAATGAACATCTGGTCCTTCTGTTCGCGGATTTTCTTTGTCCAGCACTTGTGGCACATGGCAATATAGCTGTCATTGCCGCCCAGGAACACCTGATCGCCCTCTGTAATGACTCTGCCGTTTTCGTCAATTCTTGCGTTGACGGTTGCCTTTCTGCCGCAGGCGCAGACGGTTTTAATTTCGGTTATGGAGTCCGCAAGCTCCATAAGTCTGCGTGCGCCGGGGAAGAAATGGGTCAGGAAGTCGGTGCGCAGACCGAAGCACAGCACGGGAATGCCGTCGTCATCAACAATCTCGCGAAGCTGGTCAATCTGTTCAGGGGTAAAAAACTGAGCCTCGTCGGCGATGATGACATTGTGTCTGCCTGCTTTGCGGTATTCCTTTAATATATCCTGGTCGGGAGTGATTATCTGAGCCTTCTGCTCAAGACCGATGCGGCTTTTTATTATATCCGCGCCGTCGCGGGTGTCCACGCTGGGCTTGATGAGCCATACGATCATGCCCAGCTCCTCATAATTGAATTTGGTTATGAGGGCCTGCGCGGTTTTGGAGGAGCCCATTGCTCCGTACTTAAAATATAACTTTGCCATAGCTTATCCTTACATTTAAATATATAGGCTTACTTATTCAGATGCGCTCTTACCCTCTGAAGCACCATTTCAAGAGCAACCTGATTGTGTCCACCCTCGGGAATTATTACGTCAGCCTTGCGCTTGGAGGGCTCCACAAACTGCTCGTGCATGGGCTTTACGGTGGTGAGGTACTGGTTGACAACGCTTTCAAGGCTTCTGCCGCGGTCACGCACATCGCGGACAATTCTGCGGAGGATTCTCACATCCGCATCGGTGTCAACGAAAATCTTGATGTCCATGAGGTCGCAGAGCTCGTTGTTTTCAAAAATCAGTATACCCTCAACGATTATGACCTTTGCGGGCTTCACGGTGATTGTTTTTGCGGCGCGGTCATGGATTGTGTAATCGTATGTAGGGCTGTAAACCGTTTCCCCGTTCCTGAGCTTTTTGATGTCGGAAATCATAAGCTCGGTGTCAAAGGCGCCGGGGTGGTCGTAGTTGAGCTTTGAGCGCTCCTCATAGCTCATGCTATGGTGAGCCTTATAGTAGTTATCGTGGTAAATAACGCTTACCTCGCCGCCGAAATTCTGCATGATTTTTCTTGTGATTGTGGTTTTGCCGCTGCCGGTGCCTCCGGCAATGCCTATTACGATTATTTCGCTCATTCACATACTCTCCCACAATATCTTATTTATTGTGTATATTCTATCACAAATTGTCGGCGCTTGCAATTTGACTTTTATATAAATTTTGCTATAATTTAATCAATCTTACTTCAGGAGGAATATTTATGGCTACTCCGCATATCAAAGCCGAAAAGGGCGATTTTGCAAAAACCGTTCTCATGCCCGGCGATCCCCTGCGTTCCAAGATGATCGCAGAAAAATTTCTTGAAAATCCCGTACTGGTAAACAACGTCCGCGGAGTTCAGGGCTATACAGGCACCTGGAAGGGCGTTCCCGTTTCCGTCATGGCCTCCGGCATGGGCATGCCAGCAATCGGCATCTACAGCTATGAGCTGTTCAATTTCTTTGATGTTGACAACATCATCCGCGTAGGCTCCTGCGGTGCGTATCCCGATGATATAAAGCTCATGGACCTCATTGCAGCCCAGGCCGCCTGCACTGACTCCAATTACGCCCATCAGTATGAGCTCAACGGCACCTTCGCCCCCATTGCAGACTACACGCTTCTTTCCGAAGCGGTGGAAGCCGCAAAGGAAAAGGGCATTGACATGAAGGTCGGCAACATTTTCTCCAGCGACAATTTCTATGCTCCCTCCGGCTGTGACAGTCATGACAAATGGCGCAGAATGGGCGTGCTGGGTACCGAAATGGAATCCGCCGCACTGTATATGAATGCCGCTTACGCAGGCAAGCGTGCTCTGTGCATCTGCACCGTCACCGACCACCTTTACCGCGATGAAGCGCTCTCTCCGGAGGACCGTCAGCTGTCTCTGACGCAGATGATCGAGGTTGCACTGGACACCGCTGTTAAAATGAGCAAGTTATGATTTACATAACAATATTTTTGTGAACAAACTGGCGAATTTACATTTTGTTCTTGCTTTAGCACAATATGAGGTGTTATAATGCAGTCAGTATGGGCAATTAATGTACCCATCAATTTGTGAAAACAAAATTTATACGGAGGAAAAAAAATGAAAAGATTTCTCGCACTGATGCTCGCACTGTGCATGGTCTTTGCTCTCTGCGCTTGCGGCGGCGACGACGGCAGCAAGAAGGACGGCAAGGAAGACGGCGGCGAAGATGCTGTCACTAAAGTCGCAATGATCACCGACTACGGCGACATCACCGACCAGTCCTTCAACCAGACCACCTATGAGGCCTGCAAGGAGTACTGCGAAGGCAACGGCCTTGACTTCACCTACTACAAGCCCGCTTCCGACTCCGACGCTGACCGTGTCGCAATGATCGACAAGGCAGTTGCTGACGGCTACAACGTAATCGTAATGCCCGGCTATGCATTTGCAAACGCAATCAAGGAAGCTGCTCCCAACTACCCCGATGTTAAGTTCTTTGCACTTGACGTCGGCGAAGGCGACTTCGGCGATTGGACTCTCCCCGAGAACGTATTCTCCGCAGTTTACCAGGAAGAGCTCTGCGGCTACATGGCAGGCTACGCAGCTGTTAAGCTCGGCTACAAGCAGCTCGGCTTCCTCGGCGGCATGGCAGTTCCCGCAGTTGTTCGTTACGGCTATGGCTTCGTTCAGGGCGTTAACGCAGCAGCAGAGGAGCTCGAAATTGCCGATCAGGTCAGCGTAAAGTACGTTTACGGCAACACCTTCGGACCCGACCCCGCAGTTAAGGCAGTTATGGATACCTGGTACGGCGCAGGCACCGAGGTCGTATTCGCATGCGGCGGCGGTATCTACATCTCCGCAGCAGAAGCAGCTAAGGACGCAGGCACCAAGATCATCGGCGTTGACGTTGACCAGGCCGGCATCATCGACGGCGCATACGGCGAAGGCATGACCGTTACTTCCGCAATGAAGGGTCTTGGCGCAACCGTTAACACCGTTCTTGCTGACATCGTAGCAGGCAACTGGGCCGACTACTCCGGCAAGATCACCACTCTGGGTCTCGTATCCGAAGTTCCCACTGAGAACTACGTTCAGATCGCCGGCTCCACCCAGTTCGGCGAAGGCTTCACCGCTGACGACTACGCAGCACTCGTTGCAGCAATGTTCTCCGGCGATGTAACCGTTTCCAACGACATCGAGGCAATGCCCGAGGTTTCTGTCAAGGTCGAGACCTTCGACAACATTCTGTAATTCACAAGCTTACAACCCTTAAGGCAGACGGGATTTATCCCGTCTGTCTTTTTTATTTTTTGAAAGGCTGAATGGTGTCGGTTTACGTAATGCAAGATATTGTGAAAGAAACTAACAGTCGGCCCGATATTTTGTGTTTTTTCTCCTGATTTTGATAATATTTGATTTGCAATGCAGACTTATCTAATGTATAATACTTGCGTATATGTTCACGAAAGGGGAGATATTTGTTTTGGAACAGGCATATGCAATTGAAATGCTGCATATTACCAAGCGCTTTCCCGGCATCATCGCAAACGATGATATAACGCTTCAGCTCAAAAAGGGCGAAATTCACGCTCTTCTCGGCGAAAACGGTGCGGGCAAGAGCACACTTATGAGTGTTTTGTTCGGACTTTATCAGGCAGAAGAGGGTATTATTAAAAAGGACGGCAAGGAGGTCAAGATAAGCGACCCCAACGATGCCAACGACCTGGGCATCGGCATGGTGCATCAACACTTTAAGCTCGTTGAGTGCTTCACCGTTCTTGACAACATCATTCTCGGCGACGAGCCCGTTTCCAAGGGCGGCTTCCTCAAAAAAGACGAGGCCCGCAAGAAAGTCGTGGAGCTCTCCGAGAAATACGGTCTCATGGTCGATCCCGATGCTTACATCGAGGACATCACCGTCGGTATGCAGCAGAGGACCGAAATCCTCAAGATGCTCTACCGCGATAATGAGATCCTCATTTTCGACGAACCCACCGCAGTTCTGACTCCCCAGGAGATTGAGGAGCTCATGCAGATAATGAAGAACCTTGCCGCAGAGGGCAAGTCCATTCTCTTTATCTCCCACAAGCTCAACGAGATAATGGAGGTTGCCGACCGCTGCAGCGTTCTCCGTAAGGGCAAGTACATCGGCACCGTTGACATCGCCACCACCACTAAGGAAGAGCTTTCACGCATGATGGTCGGCCGTGATGTTGAGTTTGCCGTTCACAAGGAAGAGGCCAAGATCGGCGACGTCATTCTTGACGTTCAGGGTCTTACAGTTGCCTCCAAGTCCCATGCCAACAACGCCGTAAAGAATGTTTCCTTCCAGGTGCACGCAGGCGAGATCGTCTGCATCGCAGGTATCGACGGCAACGGTCAGACCGAGCTGGTTTACGGTCTTACAGGTCTTGAAGCTCCCAAGTCCGGCAAGGTCACTCTCAACGGCAGGAACATTACCCATGACTCAATCCGTCACCGCAGCACCCACGGCATGAGTCACATTCCCGAGGACCGTCACAAGCACGGTCTCGTTCTGGACTATTCTCTGGAGTACAACATGGTACTTCAGCGCTACTTTGAGTCCGACTTTGTTTCCAAGATCGGCTTCCTGAAGCGCAATAATATCCGCGAATATTCCGACAGACTTATTGAGCAGTACGACGTCCGCTCCGGTCAGGGCTCCATTACTATCGCCCGCAGTATGTCCGGCGGCAACCAGCAGAAAGCCATCATCGCCCGCGAGATAGACAAGGCTCCCGAGCTTCTTGTGGCAGTTCAGCCCACCCGCGGCCTTGATGTCGGTGCAATTGAGTTTATCCACAGAAAGCTTGTTGACCAGCGTGACGCAGGTCATGCCGTTCTGCTGGTATCCCTGGAGCTTGAAGAGGTCATGAGCGTTCCCGATCGCATTCTTGTCATGTACGAGGGTGAGATCGTCGGCGAGCTTGATCCAAAGACCACTACTGTTGAAGAGCTGGGTCTCTACATGGCCGGTGCAAAGAAGGAGGTTAAAGCTGATGAATAAAGAGAAACATTCCCTCCTGAAAAACGACGGAATTCAGTCCTTCATAGCATCTATTATCTGCATAATCCTGGGTCTTTTCCTTGGCTACATCGTTCTGCTGTTCATTAACGCCGACGGTGCAGGCAAGGCAATCACCAGTCTTGTCAAGAATTTCTTCAACTACCCCAATGAGCAGGTCGCTCTGAAATACTTTGGCAACACCCTTGTAAAGACCGCTCCCCTGCTTATGTGCTCTCTGTCCATTCTGTTTGCATATAAGGTCGGTCTCTTCAACATCGGCGTTGCCGGTCAGTATGCCGCCGGTGCCGGTGTCTGCCTCTACGCCGCTCTGGCACTGGACATGCCCTGGTGGGTCTGCATGCTTCTCGGTATGCTGGCAGGTGCCGTTCTCGGTGCCATCAGCGGTATTCTCAAGTCCTACTGCAACGTTAACGAGGTCATCTCGGGCATCATGCTCAACTGGATCACCCTCTATGCCATGAATGACCTGCTGAGCAAGGTCAAGGAGCCCACCAGCCCCTACACCGTACATATCGAAGGTGTGAACCCCGAGGCTATCATCCCCACTATGGGTCTTGACACGCTCTTTACCAACAACCGCTACGTGACCATCGCAATTCCCATTTCCATTCTTCTGGCTTTTGCAATTTATATTATAATGGAAAAGACCAAGTTCGGTTACGAGCTGAAGGCCACCGGCTTCAACAAGAATGCCGCCAAGTACTGCGGCATGGCCGGCAATCGCAACACCATACTTACCCTCCTCATCGGCGGTGCTCTTGCAGGTCTCGGCGCAGGTCTCTTCTACCTCACCGGCTTTGAGCAGTGGTCCTGCGGTCAGGCTTCCGTTCCCGCCATGGGCTTCAACGGCATTGCCGCCGCCTTCCTGGGCGGACTTAACCCCATCGGCGCAATTTTCTCCTCTTACTTTATTCAGCACATCACCGTGGGCGGTGCATACGTTGACAAGTCCATGTACTGCTCCCAGATCTCCGATCTTATCTCCTCCATCATCATCTACCTCTGCGGCTTCGTTCTCTTCATGAAGTACTTTATGAACAGCAGAGTTGACAAGGCTCACGAGCGCAAGGCAAAGAAGGCCGCAGAAGCTGAGGCTGCCGAAGCTGTCGAGGAAACTGCCGAAGCTGTCGAGGAAACTGCTGAAGCTGTTTCCGGAAATACTGACGGAGGTGACGGGAAATGACATTACTTATACAGTACACCATTCTTTACGCATCAGTTCTTATTCTCGTTGCACTGGGCGGCTGCTTTGCCGAGCACTCCGGTGTCATAAACCTTGGTCTTGAAGGCATCATGGTCATGGGCGCACTGGGCGGCGCTCTGGCAATGAAATATCTTGAGGGAAGCTCCCCCATCGTTATCGTGCTGCTCACCATTCTGGCGGCTGCCACAACCGGAATGATATTCTCCGCACTGCTGGCCGTGGCCTGCATCAACTTCAAGGCCGACCAGACCATAGTCGGTACCGCACTGAATATGCTGGGTCTTGCCGCGGCAACTGTTATAGTCAAGGCCATCAACACCGCGGAAAATCCCGATAACGTTTCCTCCACTATCCAGTACATCTCCCAGAAGGAAGCTTTCGTGGAAAGACTTGGCGCATTTGACTTCAACTGGCTCATGCTGGTGGCACTCATTGCCCTCATCGTATCCTTTGTAACTCTTTACAAGACCCGCTTCGGTCTGCGTCTCATGGCCTGCGGCGAGCATCCTCAGGCTGCTGACTCCGTGGGTATCAATGTTTATAAAATGCGCTGGTCCGGCGTTCTCATCTCCGGCATTCTCGGCGGTCTCGGCGGCATCATGTACATCATCGCCGGCGCAAGCGAATGGAAATTCGAGGCAGGCGTTGCCGGCTTCGGCTTCCTGTCTCTTGCAGTTATGATCTTTGGTCAGTGGAAGCCTCACAGAATCGCTCTGGCTGCTCTCCTCTTCGGTCTGTTCAGAGCTTTGGCCAGCGTGTACGCGGGCTTCGACTTCCTGCTGGATCTGCACATTTCCGGCTCCATCTATAAGATGATGCCCTACATCATTTCCCTTGTTGTTCTTGCTCTCACCTCCAAGCGCTCCCGTGCTCCGAAGGCAGAAGGCATACCGTACGAAAAGGGAATGCGATAAAGATTTTCTCAAAAACGAACTCCATCTCAACGAGATGGAGTTCGTTTTATACTAATACCTAATAAAAAGCTTTAAGAATGAAGCGAGGATGATTTTTGCCAGGCAAGGCGAAGACCGCAGGGAATACTGGCTATGTATTTCCAAGGGCTTTAACGCAGCATGGCGGAAATCACACCGCTTCAAATTGAATGTTTTTATTAGGTATTAGTTTTATATTCTTTTATATTGCAGAACCTACGGAGATAACTCCGAATGTTACCGCCAGAACTATGAGTCCCGCGATCAGCACGCCGAGGAGTATGGCAGGCAGCGCATCTTTCAGCCGCATATTGAGCAGCGATGCCACCAGCGCACCCGTCCAGGCGCCTGTGCCCGGCAGCGGAATTGCAACTAAAATCAGCAGTCCCCAAAAGCTGTAAGCCCTCACCTGCTGGGCCTTTTCCTCGCCCTTGCGCTCAAGCCACGAAGTAAATTTCAAAAGGATATTGTGTTTTTTCAGCCATTCGATAATCTTGCGGGTAAGCAGAATAAGAAACGGTATAGGCAGCATATTGCCCACAGCGCCTATAATGTATGCAAACCACGGGTCAAGTCCGTTGGCAACGCCAACGGGTATGGCGCCTCGTATCTCCAGCACGGGCAAAAGCGACGTGCCGAAGGTATATAGGATTGCTTTCAGCATTATTTATCTCCGATGTGAATTTATGAGAAGTTTATTGATGCCATGGCCTCACGGCAATAGTGGTTAAAGCGGCGCTCACGCTCAAGAGTTGTACTGTCCATGTGACCGGGGTACACCTCATAGTCACCGGGCAGGTCACAGAGCTTTTTCAGAGAACGCAGTTCGCTTCGGAAGCCTCCGCCGGGCAGATCGGTTCTTCCGCAGGAGCCGCGGAACAGCGTATCGCCCGTGAACAGCACGTCCTTTTCGGACTTGTCATCGCCGCAGAGCAGGGTGACGCTGCCGGGAGTGTGACCGGGAGTTGCGATAACGCCGAAGCGGATACTGCCCACTTTTATGATATCGCCCTCGTCATAGTATCTTCCGCCTTCGGGCATCTTGAACTTGATACCGCTCATACCGACCTCGTAGCCTTCATCCCGGGGGTTGATGTAAACAACCGCGCCTGTTTCCTCCATCACAGCCTCCACAGCGCCCACATGATCATAGTGGCCGTGGGTGAGCAGAACAGTTGTGCATCTGAGCTTGTTGCTTTCAATGTAATCAAGAATAGTATTGCTTTCATCGCCGGGGTCAATAACTGCACATTCAAGGGTATCCTCGTCAGTGACGATGTAACAGTTGGTCTCAAGCTGGCCTACGGGCAGAGTTTTTATAAGCATATTAAAGCTCCTTTGTGTCGAGAATGATTGTTACCGGACCGTCGTTAATGGATTCAACCTTCATTTCAGCGCCAAATTCACCGGTTCCTACCTTGAAGCCTCTCGCCTCGCACTCGGCAATGACCCTTTCGTAAAGGGGAATTGCCTTTTCGGGACGTGCAGCCTTTGAGAAGCCGGGACGTCGTGATTTGCAATCGGCAAACAGAGTAAACTGACTTATTATCAGAAGCTCGGCACCTGCATCGGCAGGATTGACATTCATCTTGCCTTCTTCATCATGGAATATGCGCAGACCGCAGATTTTATCCGCAATTTTCACAGCGTCCTTTTCCTCGTCGTCCTGATGCACGCCGAGAAGAATAAGGAAGCCCTTTCCTATACTGCTTTTTACCTTTCCGCCTATTGCGACAGAAGCACGGTCAACGCGGGTAAGTACTGCTCGCAATGTTTCCTCAACCTCCGTTTCGGCTGACCTCGCTGACGCCGCTTATGGACGACAGCTTATTCATAACCGTTCTGAGTTCATCAATGTTTCTGATTTCCAGACCTATATTCACAATGGAGCGTCCACCCTCAACATCTCTTGCGTTGAGGGAACGCACCTTTGCGTTCAGTGCATTGAGCGCCGTGGCAATGTCCATAACAAGACCGCTGCGTTCATTGGATACAACCAGAATACTGGTTGTATAAACCTCGCTTGTGTGCTCTGCCCAGTCCACTTCGA
Source organism: Oscillospiraceae bacterium (assembly GCA_045601285.1). GTDB lineage: Bacteria > Bacillota > Clostridia > Oscillospirales > Oscillospiraceae > F23-B02. The sequence goes on along the minus strand of JAZRZJ010000066.1, from coordinate 13,580 downwards.
TCCAGCGTCCCAGATCTTCGGGATTGTCATTGCGTCTGATGTAGTTTTCGCAGCTTCTTCGATGAATGGAAACACCCTGACCTCTGGTTATATAGCCGATTATATCGTCACCGGGTACGGGTGTGCAACAGCGGGAGAATTTAATAAGGCAGTTGTCAAGTCCCTCCACCAGTATTCCGTGTACGGGACGGAGATTCTTCTTTGCCTGAGTTTCCCTGCGCTCCGCCGCCTCCGTGACCTTTTCAAGAACCGTCTTCTTGTCTGCGGAGTGGTGAATACGCGCCAGCTCATCCTTCATGCGATTTACGGTACGGGTTGCCGTCATGCCGCCGTAACCGATTGCCGCATACATCTCCTCAAGGGAGGGGCAGGCGATTTTCTTCAGCAGTATGGGCAGAACCTCATCGTCGCTCACGTCCTCAGGACTCAGACCGCGGCTTTTCAGCTCAGCCTCAAACATTTCACGTCCGCGGGTTATATTCTCCTCGCGGCGTTCCTTCTTGAACCACTGCTTGATTTTTGTGCGGGCGGAGCCGCTTTTTGCAATGTTCAGCCAGTCCCGGCTGGGTCCCGGTGCATTTTTGGCTGTGCGCACCTCAACAATGTCGCCGTTTTGCAGAACATGGTCAAAGGTCACTATTCTGCCGTTTACCGAGGCGCCCACCATGCTGTTGCCGACAGCGGAGTGGATGCTGTAGGCAAAGTCAATGGGGGTTGCGCCTGCCGGCAGATTTATTACATCGCCTTTTGGTGAAAAAACGAACACCTCGTCGGCGAACATATCAATTTTAAGATTGTGGAAAAAGTCGGTTGCATCGGATTCCTGCTGGCTTTCGAGAAGCCTGCGGACCCATGCGAACTTGTCCTCATCGCCCGTCTTTATTGCGCTGTCGCCCATCTTGTATTTCCAGTGGGCTGCAATGCCGTATTCGGCAGTATGGTGCATACTCCAGGTTCTTATCTGCACCTCAAAGGGAATGCCCTCGGAACCGATTACCGTTGTATGCACGCTCTGATACATATTGGGCTTGGGTGTGGAGATATAATCCTTGAATCTGCCGGGCACGGGTTTAAACATATCGTGAATAAGTCCGAGCACATTGTAGCAATCGGGCATAGTATCAACGATTACGCGGAAAGCGCAGAGGTCAAAAATTCCGTTTATGTCCAGCTTCTGCGCATACATCTTGCGGTAGATGCTGTATATGTGCTTTATGCGGCTGTAGATCGTTACCTGCAGACCTTCCTCGGTCAGACGTGTTTTGATTTTATTCTCCATCTTGGCCATGAAGTCCACAAGCGTGTCCATACGGGAATCGAGAGTATCCGTAATTTCCCTGTAGCCCGCGGGGTCAAGATACATGAGCGCAAGGTCTTCAAGCTCCCATTTCGCTCTCTGCATACCGAGGCGGTGGGCAATGGGTGCGTAGATTTCCATTGTTTCAAGGGATTTCGAGCGCTGCTTTTCCTCGGTCTGATAGGCCATCGTGCGCATATTGTGGAGACGGTCGGCAATCTTGATGAGGATAACGCGGATATCCTTCGCCATTGCCATAAGCATCTTGCGCAGGTTTTCCATCTGCTCGTCTTCCTTGCTGGTGTACTGCACACGGGTGAGCTTGGTAACGCCCTCGACGATATCCGCAACGGGCTCGCCGAACTGACGGGCTATATCCGCATAGCCCAGCTCTGTATCCTCAATAACGTCGTGGAGCAGGGCCGCAACTATAGAGTCCTCGTCAAGTCCCATGTCAACGGAGATGTCTGCTGCCGCCACGCAATGAGTCACATAGGGTGAACCGTCACGGCGCAGCTGTCCCGAATGGGCAAGGCAGGCGGTATCATAGGCAGCACGTATTCTGCCCATATCCATGTCAACACCGCTGTTCTTTATTTTGTTTTCAAGGCTTGCGTACATCACATCGGGGTCTTTTATGCCGCGCTCCTCAACGTTTGCTCTGTTGTCGTCCATAGCTCAATTTCTTGCCTTCAATTTTTTAATAAGCTCAGAATCCTCAAGATTCACCTTCGGAGAATTTGCAATCATTTCAGCACCGAAAATACTGTCCCGCTGAGGCGACCTCAGCAGCCTCAGCTCACGCAGAGCAAGAAGGCACAGACAGAATTTTTCCGGCTCCACGCCTTCGGGACACTGGCGCATAAGACCCTCAAGATCTTCCGCGACCTTTCCACCCTCGGATTCAAGACGCCGCCACACTCTGACAAAGCTCTGACGGTCAGGACAATAAGCCGCCGCCTCATCGTAGGGCATTTCCCCGCACAGCATGGCGCTGCACAGCTGCTCAGCGTTGTGATGCTTCATTGCCACAACCTGAAGCTGAACACTGCTGCGGAAGCGAAATTCATTGATCTGCGGAGTAAAGGCAATATCAACACAGTCTCCCTCTGATGCGCCAAGCTCCGCTTCCGTATGGGAAAAGTACACGCATTCGAAATACTGCCCTCTGTAGCTTATATTCATACGCAGATGGCGTCCTCCGCCTATGGAGGAAAGCTTTTCAAGACGCGCTCCGTTAATGCAGAGAACCGGTCTCGGATTTCCGCTGCCGAAGGGCTCCATAAGATTCAGCGCCTCAACACTCTCCATGCCGAGCATTGAAGGGTCTGTTATGCACAGGTCACAATTCAATGTGGGCAGCTCTTCCCTGCGGTTTTCCCTGTAATATTCCGCAAAGGCACGGCAGAAGCCTTCGATCTTATCCCTGCGGATATTGAGTCCTGCGGCAAGCGCGTGACCGCCGAAGCCTTCAAGATGGTCAGAACACGCAGACAGCGCATCAAATATATTGAAGCCGCCGTAGCTTCGGCATGAGCCCTTGCCCTTTTCGCCGTCAATGCAAATCATAATTGTGGGCAGGGCATACTGCTCCGCAAGCTTTGATGCCGCAATGCCGATAACACCCTGATGCCACTTGTCACTTGAAAGCACAATGGGTGCGTCCTTGTCGCAGTTTTCCATCATAACACAGGCGTCCTGCCAGATTCCCGTTTCAAGTGTCTGGCGGCAACGGTTAAGCTCACACAGCTCTGCCGCAAGCTCTGCCGCTTCCTTTTCGTCCTGAGTCATAAGCAGACGGCAGGCCACGGAAACACAGCCGAGGCGTCCAGCCGCATTCAGTCGCGGTGCAAGGCTGAAGCCTATTGTCGATGAGGACATCTTTTTGTCCGCAACACCGGATTCGCGCAGAAGCGCGGCAATGCCGGGACGCGGCTCAGTTTCTATTTTTTCAAGTCCGGTACGGACAATATATCTGTTTTCGCCCACAAGCGGAACAACGTCCGCAACCGTGCCTATTGCCGCAATATCGGCATAGCGCTCAATGGCCATGGTGCTTTCACCCTCGACGGCGCACACAAGCTTAAGGGCAACGCCAACGCCTGCAAGGTCCTTGTTTGGATATGTACAGGAGTCCTGCTTCGGATCAATAACCGCGGCGGCAACGGGCAGAGTCTGCTCACGGCACTCATGGTGGTCGGTGATAATCAGGTCAACGCCGATTTCGGCGGCATATTCCGCCTCCTCTGCCGCGGTAATACCGCAGTCAACGCTGATAATCAGGCTTACGCCCTTTTCCTTCAGCGCAAGAATGGCGTCCTTATTAAGACCGTAGCCCTCTTCGATCCGGTCGGGAATATAGGAGTGGCAGGTCAGACCCTTTGAACGCAGCCAGTCTGTGAGAAGGCAGGTTGATGTAATACCGTCAACATCATAGTCGCCGTAAACGGCAATGTCTTCCCCGGCTTCCACAGCCTTTCTTATCCTCTCAACCGCATCGGGCATGCCCTTCATAAGCATCGGGTCCACAAGCGTTTCCGCGCCTCCCTTAAGGAAGCTTTCCGCTGCGGCAGGCTCAGAAATGCCGCGGATTTTCAGCAGTGCGGCAAGCAGGGGCTTATAGCCCGCGGCAAGCAGCGCCGCCGGGATTTCCGTCGCCGCATTTGCGATTTTCCATTTACTGTAATTCATATACAAACACTACTTTATTTTAATTTATTATTAAAATATTGTATCAAATAATATCGCATTGTGCAAGTGTCCCAAGGGCATTTCCGTAATTATTGACAATCTTAACACGTAATGATAAAATGCTTAACAGCGTGCCGGTGTGGTGGAATGGTAGACACGGCGGACTTAAAATCCTCTGGGGGCTTCTCCGTACCGGTTCGAGTCCGGTCACCGGCACCAAAAATAAGGACAGCCAAAAGGCTGTCCTTATTTTTGGTGCCGCAAGGCTGCGCCTTGCTGATATCTCGCTTCGCTCACACCCATGCGCAGCGAACTTCCGCCTCGCAAAAAAATACCGAAAGCTGTAGCTCTTTTACGTCCTCCATCGTATATTAAGATGTAAGAACTAATGGAGGTATCAAAAATGAAAAACAGAGAAAACTACGAAAGTCGGAGCAGCAAGATGTCGGAGTTAAGCGAGGATAAGCTGAGCCTGGTCTTCGGCGGCACCGAAGAACACAGCATTCTTCCCGGTGGGACTGAATTTTGGCACTCATGGAACCCGAGCTTTGTTGTGCCCGAACAAAATTTACCTTGTTGGCGGTAATAAACTTCCCATGAAAGCTAAGGAAGAACTCAACAATCTCTCAAGCTCTTCTCATGCTTTCCTGATTTAACCTGATATTAGCGATTTTGAAGACGACCGGTGATGGCAAAACGCATATAAAAAGAGCGCCCAAGGGCGCTCTTTTTATATGGCAATAATCAGATATTTGTTGTATAATACATATAACTAACATCACTTAAGGAGACCTCCGTGAAAGCAGTCAAACGAATCATCGCGCTTGCCGCTGCCGCACTATTGCTGGCCTTTGCTTTTAATATCGGTTCTGTTCGTGATTTCGTGCTTGAAGCCGGCTCCTCCGTTTTGCGCAGCATCGGTATTTTCACCGCCGGTGACCGTCCTTCGCAGGAAGAGGTCATGGCAGAAATCACAGAGCAGATAAAAGCCTACCGCACAACCGTTAAGCTTGAAAATGCTGATTCCGACACGGCTGTCAGCGCCTTTAAAGCCGTTTTCAAGGCGCACCCCGAATTTTTCTGGATTGACGGCGGATACACCTGTACCCAGCGCACCGCTGCCGACGGAAGCTGCAAAACAGAGCTTGCGCTCTCATTAAATTTTGACGCCGACAGCATTCCCGAAATGGATTCCCGGTTCCGCGAGGCCGTCAGCGCCGTTACCTCTCAGATCAGCGCAGGCAGCTCGGATTATGAAAAGGCTCTTTTCGTCCATGACTATATCATCAGCAACTGCGATTACGATTTTGAGCTGAGCGGCAGTATTTCCTCAGGTGCTGAGGAATTTGACCGGTCGGGCATCACAGCCTATGGCTGCCTTATTGATCACCTTGCCGTATGTTCGGGCTACACAGCCGCATTTCAGGTGCTTATGAATGAGCTCGGCGTTGAAGGCGGACGCACCGAGGGTGTTGCGGGAAGCAAGGGTGTACTAAACAACCACGTCTGGAATTACATTACCCTTGACGGTGACAGCTATTATATTGATGTCACCTGGGACGACCTGGGCTTTGACGGTACTCCTGCACCCGCAGGCAATCAGCTTTCCCACAGATACTTCTGCGTTACGGGCAGCGAGCTTTATAAAAGTCACAGCCTCGACGAAGGGGAAACCGACGCAAACTGCGTGGCAACAAAATACAATTACCATATATACAACAAATATTACCTCAGCTCATACGGGTTTGACGCTGTCAGTAAAATCATTGACTCCCAGTTCGGAAGCGGCGTCATGGAGGTAAAGTTTTCCTCATTTGAAGAACTGCAGCGAGCCTGCAGCGATTTATTCGAAAGCAACAGCGTATTCAGTATTCCTTCAATAAGGACAGGCGGTTACCGCTCCGTATGGCACAGCGAATGCGAGGACAGCTGCGTGCTTACACTCTGGATTGAATAGTCCGGTTTTCAAGCCTGCATACCCTTAGGTATGCAGGCTTTTTATTATGACAATTATTTATCAATCCGTTAACTGTCTTCACACCGCATTGTGCAGAAACAACCATGTTTTTTACTTTCAGCAGACCGATAAGTGAGCCTTTAGTCCGAGTTTTATGCTTAAACCCCGTTCCGACAAAATTGCCCGTATAAGTTTTTGTAAAGACATTAATCGTCCGTGTTAATGCTGAGTTAATTTCACGGGCTATCTATTGTATTCTTAATTTTTACTATTAAAATGTAATCACAAAAACGCTTCGGCGTAATAAAAGGAGAGAAAACTATGGAAACTAAACGTGAGGGTTTTGGCTCCAACTTTGGTTTTATCATGGCCGCTGTCGGTTCCGCAGTAGGTCTTGGTAACATCTGGGGCTTCCCCTACAAAATGGGCAACAACGGCGGCTTCGCCTTCCTGCTCGTTTACCTCTGCCTCGCAATCTTCGTCGGTCTCGCAGTTATGGTCGGCGAGCTGGCAATCGGTCGTAAGACCGGCAAGAGCCCCATTGCAGCTTACCGCGCAATGAGTAAGAAGTTCACCTGGATGGGCTACATAGCAGTTGCAGTTCCCTTCCTCGTTCTCTGCTTCTACTTCGTCCTCGGCGGTATGGTCATGCGTTTCGCTGGCGGCTACCTGCTGTCCATGTTCGGCGCAAGCACCGAAACTGCATGGAACGTTGCAAGCACCGCAGACTTCTACGGTATGTTCCGTATCAACGGCGGCAGCATGGTCATCTGGACCGCGATCTTCATTGCACTCAACGCATGGATCGTATCCCGCGGCGTCGGCGGCGGCATCGAGAAGTTCTGCAACATCGGTATGCCCTGCCTCTTCGTAATCCTTCTCGTCTGCATCGTCTACGTTGCATGCCAGGATAACGCAATGAAAGGCTACGAATTCATGTTCGGCTGGAACATTGATCCTCTTAAGGACAACTTCATCGGCGTTCTGAAGACCGCAGCAGGTCAGATGTTCTTCTCCCTGTCTCACGGTAGGGGCGCTATCATCACCTACGGTTCTTACCTTGCAAAGGGTGAGAAGCTCCAGAAAAATGCAGTCATCATCGTTATCATGGATACCATGGTAGCAATCATGGCAGGCATGATCGTGCTTCCCGGCTGCGCAGCATTCGGTATCGACTACGGTTCCGGCCCCAGCCTCCTCTTCTCTTCCATGCAGGCTGTATTTACCAAAATGGGCGGCTTCATCGGCAACCTCATGGGCTTCCTGTTCTACTTCCTCGTCTTCATCGCAGCAATTTCCTCCTCCATGTCTCTGCTCGAGGCTATTACCGCTGCACGTGTTGACGCAAACGTAGAAAAGGGCAAGGCTCCCAAGCGTGCAAAGACCGCTATCATCTTCGCACTCATCATCCTCATCTTCTGCATCCCCACCGCACTTGACGGCATCGGCATGAGCCAGGCAAACGGTGCAGTGATCAACACCCCCGCTGACATTGTCGGCATCGTTCCCGATGCAGACGGTCATATCCCCATGTGGTCTGACTGCTGGCTTGACTTCTATGACCTTCTGTCCGAAGGTATTCTGATGCCTCTGGGCGCCATGGTCATGGCATTCGCGATCGGCTGGATCTGGAAGATAGACACAGTCATTGAAGAGGCTGAACAGTGCGGCAACAAGTTCTGGGGCAAGGGCTTCTTCAACCTGTGCTACAAGTTCATCACTCCTATCGGCATGGCATTCGTTCTGTACGGCCAGATAGTTGACTTCTTTGTCTGATACCCGATATGAAATTTAAAAACAGACCTGCTTCGGCAGGTCTGTTTTTATTTGCTTAAAATCTGATATTAATGTATAAATTTCTTAACACCATGTTAACGTCTTAATATGTTATACTAGTATCGCATTAAGGCGGAATTTGACTGTTTCGGGTGAAATACTATGAAAAATTTGCGCTCAGGTACTAAACCTCCGTTTAAACGCACGCTTCGTAACTGGCTTATTCTCTTTGCCGTTCTTGGTGCCGCATGGATTCTTTGCACGGTAATCGGCACTGCGGAATCTACTGACGATTACTATGTTGCGTTTATATTCGTACTTGCCGTGCTGGTTATCTCCCTCCTTACAGACGGATACTTTTATGGAATTCTCGCATCGCTTGTCAGCGTTCTCGGCGTCAACTGGGCATTCACCTATCCGTACATGGAGCTTAACTTCACAATATACGGATACCCCACCACGTTTATTACAATGCTTGCCGTATCGCTTGTAATTTCAACTCTGACTACCCGTATTCGCGAGCATGAGAAGCTCAAGCACGAAAGCGAGCAGGCAGAGCTCCGCGCAAGCCTTCTCCGCTCCATTTCCCATGACCTGCGCACGCCTCTTACATCTATCATCGGCTCCATAAACACAGTAATTGATGAGCCGAACATCAGCACTAAACAGCGCAACAGTCTGCTTTACGGGGCAAAGTCCGACGCGGAATGGCTGATACGCATGGTTGAAAATCTTCTGTCCATAACGCGAATCAGCGGGACCGAGGATACGGAAATCATTAAGTCCCCTGAAATGCTGGAGGAAATCATCGGTGAATGCTCCGCAAATTTCAAGAAGCGCAATCCGGGCTTAAATCTGAAGGTTTCGGTTCCCGATGATTTCATCATGGTTGAAGTTGATGCCATGCTCGTTGAGCAGGTTATTATGAATCTTCTTGAAAACTCCGTGCATCACGCGAAAACCGCTTCAGAAATTAAGCTCAGTGCCTTTTCCGACGGCGGTTTCGCGCACATTGTGGTTTCCGACAACGGCGTGGGTATCGACCCTGCAATAATAGATGACTTGTTCAAGGGTCAGATTTCACCTACCGACAACAACAAATTCCGCGGCATCGGACTTGCAGTCTGCAAGACCATAGTCAACGCTCACAAGGGGGAAATCTTTTTCCGCAACAGTGACGCAGGCGGTGCCGTTTTTGAATTCACATTACCTGTGGAGGTTGCAAACAATGAATATCAGGGATAAAATTCTTATTGTTGAAGATGAGCGAAGCATAACAAATTTTCTGAAAACGATTCTCATTTCCAATGACTACGACGTAATCATTGCCCGCTCGGGTGCAGAGGCATATTCCATGATTACCTCGCACTGTCCGGACCTTATCGTACTTGACCTGGGTTTGCCCGATATTGACGGTCTGCAGATTATCAAATCCGTGCGTGAATGGACTCTGCTTCCCATTGTAGTTGTGTCTGCGCGCTCCCATGAGCGCGACAAGGTTGAGGCGCTTGACTTAGGCGCAGATGACTACATCACGAAGCCCTTCGGCGCAGGCGAGCTTCTCGCGCGCATACGCACCGCAATCCGCCACACCCGCACGGGACTTGCAAACGAAACAATCGCCACAACGGGCAAGTTCAAGGCTGGTGACCTTGAGATTGACTATGACAAGCATCAGGTATTTGTAAACGGTGTCAACGCGGGACTGACGCAGAACGAATATAAAATCGTTGCGCTTCTGGGCAAATGCGCAGGCAAGGTGCTGACCTATGACTACATAATCAAGGAGCTGTGGGGACCCGGTACCAGAGGTAACAATCAGAGTCTCCGTGTCCACATGGCAAATATCCGCCGCAAGATTGAAAAGAACCCCGGTGAACCCGAATATATCTTCACCGAAATCGGTGTCGGCTACCGCATGATCGAGTCCGATTAATTTACGTTTAGTTTATAAATTCATAAGATAACATGGTATAATGGTTTTGCTGTTATACCATGTTTTTATAGGGGGATAAAATGTCCAGAAGTATTCTCAAGGAACACGTTTTTCCGTTAATAATGATTCTTGCGGGTGCCGTCATTGCCGCATTCTCAATTGAGTGCTTCCTGCTGCCCAACACCATTCTTGACGGCGGTGTAACGGGTACAAGCATGATCATCAACAAGCTCGCGGGACTTCCTCTGAGTATTCTTATTGTTGTAATAAACATTCCGTTTTTCATTATTGGTTTCAAGGCCCTCGGCAAGCGCTTTCTGCTTCGTGCCGTAATCGCCATCGCCGTGTTTTCCTCCATGCTGGAGGTTTTCGCCGTAATGGAGCCCATAACGGATTCCGAGCTTCTTGCAGTTGTCTTCGGCGGAGTAATCCTCGGTGTAGGTGTCGGTCTTGTCCTGCGCTTCGGCGGATGTCTCGACGGCACCGAAATTGCCGCAATGCTTCTATCAAAGAAGCTCAGCATGTCAACGGGCGGCATAATCTTTGCTTTCAATATAATCATATATTCCGTTGCGGGCTTCTGTTTTGACTGGACCAGTGCAATGTACTCCCTCCTCACCTACTTCATCACCTTCAAGATAATCGACCTTGTGGAAGTCGGCATGGAAAGCGCTAAGGCCGCCATGATTATTACGGAAAACGCCGCCGTGCTTGCCGACACCATATACAGCAGGCTCGGCCGCACCTGCACCTTCATTTCCGCGGAGGGCCTTGTCAGCGGCAGCAGAAAAACCGTTCTGTACTGTGTAATCACCCGCGTCGAAGTCAATGAGCTCAAGCGCATTATCCGTGACGCTGACGTTTCCGCCTTTGTAACCATCTCCGAGGTGTCCGAAATTCTCGGCAATCACATAAAGAAAAGCTCACCCGCAAAAAGTGAAAAGGCATTGACAAAAGAGGACTCAGCCGCTACCATAGAAGCGAAATAACAATTACGCGGGGGTAAAGAACCATGGATTTGCGCACAAGCAAGGAAAATTATTATCTTGATATTGCCGACGCTGTTCTGCAGCGTTCCACCTGCCTGCGCCGTATGTACGGTGCAATCATTGTCCGCAACGACGAAATAATTTCCACGGGCTATAACGGGGCTCCCCGCGGCAGAATCAACTGCACCGATGCAGGCCGCTGCGCACGTCAGGAGCTTAAAATTCCCTCAGGCGAACGCTATGAGCTCTGCCGCAGCGTTCACGCTGAGGCAAACGCAATCATCTCCGCCTCGCGCCGTGACATGATTGGCGCAACGCTGTACCTCGTAGGTCGTGATGCTCAGACGCATGAGCTTTTAAAGGACGCGACAAGCTGCTCCATGTGTCGCCGTCAGGTCATCAATGCGGGCATTGCCAAGGTAATTATCCGCAGCGGCGAAAAGACATTCAAAATCGTTGATGTCGAAGAGTGGGTAAAAAATGACGACTCTCTGTTTTGGACAGAGTAATTCTATATAGCAAAAACGGCTGAAAGAGTTTCTCTTTCAGCCGTTTTTGCTTTGGTTTATTTCCATCTTTTAAGTGTCGGGAACAGTTTTTTGCAATGTGCCTTCATCTCTTCATTGGTCATGCCCGCCTGTGCGCCGTACTGTGAGCACATTTCTATGTATTCCTCCATGGATACATCGTCGATGAACTCACCCTTCACATAGCAGTATTTGCAGTAATCATTGCTGAGGCTTCCGTCCTTTTCAGTACCCCACTGCTCATCTGAGGCAATGGGCATACCGCAGCTCTGGCAAACTTTTTCCATACTGTTTCTCCTTTATTCGTTCTTCAGCTTTTCAATTTCCATTGCAATGCTCTGGCAAAGCTGTGTTCTTTCATTGAATAGCCGCGTAAGCTCCGCCGCATCACCGCTTCCGCCGCTGAAGTCCAGCTCCTCAAGGGTGTGAGTTTCAAGCTCCTCAAGCTTAAGGCGGCAGACTTCAAGATGCTTTGCCGTACGGCGCTCGCGCTCTTCGGCTTCCGAAAATATGCTGTGAAGCTCGCAGAACTCTTCCTCCCGGGCTTTTATGGCTTCCTCGTCAACAGCTTTGTATCTGGCAAGAATGGCGTTGCGGCGCTCCTCAGCAGTCATTGACTGCTCAACATTCTTTTTGTATCTCAGTGCCGTCAATGTGCCGAGCAGGGCAAAAACAATTGTTCCCCACAGCGCAGGCCTGCTGAATACGGCGCCTGCCACGGCAAATACTATTGCCAGCACCCATATTGCGATGACCGGCCATAGCCTATTATTGCGCTCCGCGCATTTTTTCAGCTCAAGCGATTTTTTAACGTCAGCCTCAACCTCAGCCTGAACCTCGTCAGGCTCGCGCTGACCGATTACACAGCTGCAGAGAGCGGCTCTGCAGGCATCGCGTGTGTCGTCGGCCTTCTCATGCTCGATATTGGCTTCGTTAAATTCCGCACGGGTATTGCGGAGATTTGCCAGCGCATCTTTGCGAATCTGCTTGCGGCTTTCCTGCATCTCAGCAGCTATGCGCTCGCAGTCCGCCTTGCACTTATCAAGCTCAGCTTCCAGTACGGCGATTTTTGTTTCCTTATCCGTCATGTGAGTCTAATTCCCTCCGCCTTCAGACATCTGCCGCTTTCGGAGTCGATCTCAAACACGCAGCCCTCAAGCTTTGCGGGGCCGCCTGCGGAGTCATAGCGCCGGGGAGGATCGCCGAGGAATTTGCCGATTGACTGCTCGGGCTCGATTCCGATGACGGAGTTGATCGCGCCTGTCATGCCCAGGTCGGTGATGTAGCCCGTGCCCTTCGGAAGCACACAGGCGTCTGAGGTCTGAACGTGGGTGTGGGTACCCCAGACCGCGCTGGCTCTGCCGTCAAGGAGGAAGCCCATGGCGCGTTTTTCGCTTGTGCCTTCGGCATGAAAGTCCACAAGGATAATCTTTTCGCGTATTTCCTCCATATAGCCATCGGCAATTACGAAGGGATTGTCGGTGTTTGTGTCAAGGGTAAAATGTCCCATAAGATTCATGACGCAAACATCGCCGAAATCGGTTTTGAAAACCTCAAGTCCGCGTCCCGGACACTGCGGTGCGCAGTTTGCGGGGCGCAGAATGCGCTTGCGCTCCTCAAGATAGGGCCGCAGCTCCGTGCGTGTCCATGTGTGGTTGCCCAGGGTAATTACATCAGCGCCTGCCCGAAAAATCGCATCTGCCTGACGGGGAGTCACTCCCACAACGTTGGCGTTTTCGCCGTTCACAACGCAGAAGCTTATGTCCAGCTCCTGCTTTATTCTTTTAAGATTTTTGGTGATATATTCGAGTCCCGGTTCGCCGCAGACATCGCCCACCGCCAAGATTTTTATATTCATAAAAAAGCTGCCTTTCGTGGATTCATACGGTTATTATAGCATAACTTTCACTGCTGTATCAAAACATTTTGGAGATAATATGTTACGGAGGTGTAAATAATGCATAAAACTAATTTTCTCGTAGGCATGGGCATCGGCGTGGCAGTAGGAAGCTGTGCCGGCGCAATGCTCAAATCGGGCAAGAAAAGCCCTAAGAATGTTGTAAGCAAAACTCTCAAGACCATGGGCGACGTAGTCGAAGCTGTGTCAAGCTCCATGGGCATGTAAAATTTTCTGCAAAAAAGGCAAAAAGCTCTTGCATTTCAGCTCCCGCTGTGCTATATTATTTAGGCGCTAAGCGATAAGCGCCGCTAGCTCAGCTGGATAGCGCGTCTCGCTACGGACCAGAAGGCCAGCGGTTCGAATCCCTTGCGGCGTGCCAAAAGGAGCATATACGTACACCGATGTGATTATATATCTCACGCTCGATAGTTTCGTGTTGCTTCCTCCCATATTTGGGAAACAAAAAAATAGCCTCCGAAGTATTTAACTTCGGAGGCTATTTTTTAT
>JAZRZJ010000065.1:0-6389 GCA_045601285.1 Oscillospiraceae bacterium | reverse complement strand
CTGCGGCGGGAGCAAGCCCCCGCCCTACGGCAAACTTCAAAAAACTGTCATTCTGAGGAGCGGCAGCGACGAAGAATCTCATGCGGTAAGCAGGGTAATGAGGGGATTCTTCACTCCGTTCAGAATGACACGGCTATTTCTTGATAATCGGCGATATACAGATTGCCCGACGTAAAAATAGAATGTCATTCTGAGGAGCTTGCGACGAAGAATCTCCTTGCTGCTGCGTTGGTTGAGGGGATTCTTCGCTCCGCTCAGAATGACAGGGTGGTTTGTGGGGATTCTTCGCTGGTGCTCAGAATGACACGTTGATTTGAAATCATTGAGCTTTGAAAAGAACTGATAATATGAAAGACTATACACAGTCACCGCTTAAAATTTTCATATCGTACATAAAGGACGAAAAGCGGCTTTTTGCCATTGATATGCTCTGCGCCGTGGCGGTGGCGGTCATCGACCTTGTGTTCCCCTACGTGTCGAAAAACGCCATGCAGACCTATCTGCCCCAAAGCCTTTACAGAACCTTTTTCACCGTCATGGGAATACTTGTGATTGCCTATCTGCTCAAGAGCCTGATGTACTACATCATAACCGTTGTTGGTCACAAAATGGGCGTGCGCATCGAGGCGAATATGCGCGAGGATCTGTTTACCCATGTTCAGAAGCTGTCCTTCAAATACTTTGACGAAAATCGCACGGGAACGACCATGAGCCGCCTCACCAGCGACCTTTTCGAGATAACGGAGCTTGCCCACCACGGACCGGAGAATGTTCTCATCTGCACCCTCACCATTGTGGGCGCGATCATTCTCATGTTCACAATACAGTGGCAGCTTACGCTGGTGCTTGTGATTCTCCTACCCCTGTGCGTATGGTTCACCCTGTCCCAGCGCCTTAAAATGCGCAGCGCCAACATCGAGGTCAAGAAGAAAACGGGCGTTATCTTCTCCGCCATCGAAACCTCCGTGGGCGGAGTGCGCACCTCAAAGGCTTTTGCCAACGAAAAGCTTGAGCGGGAGCGCTTCAGAGAGGCAAACGATATGTACCGCACCGCCAAGGTTGACTACTACAACGCCATGGGACTTTTCCAGAGCGGCATGGAGTTCACCCTTTCGATCATGCCCGTTGCGATCATCGCCGTGGGCGGATTTCTGATTATGAAGGGGAAAATGGACTACATCGTCCTTGTGACCTTCACCCTCTATGTTTCCACCTTTGTGACTCCCGTGCGCAAGCTTGCGCAGTTTGTGGAGCAGTATATGCAGGGCTCGGCGGGCTTTTCCCGCTTCCTTGAGCTCATGCGCACCGAGCCGCAGATAAAGGACAGGGAAAATGCGGAAAAGCTTGAAAACGCAAGGGGCGATATCGAGTTTAAAAACGTCAGCTTCAGCTATGATAAAATGCCCGTTCTGAAGAATATTGATCTTGAGGTGAAGCACGGTCAGTGCGTGGCGCTCATCGGTCCCTCCGGCGGCGGCAAAACCACCATGTGCCAGCTTCTCATGCGCTTTTATGAGATTAACGAGGGCGCGATCACCGTTGACGGCTTTGACGTGCGCAATCTGACGCAGGAGTCGCTTCACAGAAGCATCGGCATGATCCAGCAGGACGTTTATATGTTCGCGGGAACGATCCGCGACAATATCCGCTACGGACGCCCCGATGCCTCCGACGAGGAGATCATCGAGGCGGCAAAGCGGGCGGAAATCCACAAGGAAATCATGGAAATGCCCGACGGCTACGACAGCTACATCGGCGAGCGCGGCGTAATGCTCTCCGGCGGTCAGAAGCAGAGACTGTCAATTGCGCGAGTGTTTTTGAAAAATCCGCCAATACTTATTCTTGACGAGGCAACGTCTGCTCTTGACACAGTCACCGAGCAGCGCATTCAGGCAAGCCTTGACCGTCTTTCCGAGGGACGCACGAGCATCATAATCGCCCACCGGCTTTCCACCATACGCAACGCGGATTTCATCGCCGTTGTGGAACACGGCGAGATTAAAGAACGCGGAAGTCACGAGGAATTAATGGCGCAGAACGGACTTTACGCCAAGCTGTACAACGCACAGAACAGAGAGTAAAATACCCTGTCATTCTGAGGAGCGGCAGCGACGAAGAATCTCCTATCGTATAAGGGGATTCTTCGCTCCGCTCAGAATGACACGTTTGTTTCTTGAAAAGGTGCAATTTACTCCTCATTAAAAAACGCTGTCATTCCGAGGAGCGCAGCGACGTGGGGATCCGCACTGCTCATGGCCCCCTTGTTAAAGGGAAGATTCTCCCCAGCGGGGAGAAATGTCGCCGCAGGCGACAAAGAGGGGGGCGACTGGGGGATTCTGTTCCCCACATCGCTCCGTATGTTTTACTGTGGTGTCAATCTGCGGCGGGAGCAAGCCCCCGCCCTACGGCAAACTTCAAAGAACTGTCATTTTGAGGAGGGCAGCGACGAGGAATCTCCTATCGTATAAGGGGATTCTTCGCTCCGCTCAGAATGACAGGGTGGTTTGAGGGGATTCTTCGCTCCGCTCAGAATGACAGGGTGGTTTGAGGGGATTCTTCGCTTCGCTCAGAATGACACGGCTATTTCTTGAAAAGGTGCGGGGAACGCACACCCGAAGGTACTTCAATGAACGATAACACCGTTAAAAAGCTTGTATATTCGGCGCTGTTTGCGGCGCTCACCTGCTGCGCAACCATGCTGCGCTTCCCCGCGGGCATAGGCTATATTCACGCGGGTGACGCGGTGGTGCTTCTGGGCGCCTTTCTTCTGGGCACATGGTGGGGAGCATTTGCCGCGGGGCTCGGCTCCGCCATTGCGGATCTGCTTGCGGGCTACGCGCTGTATGCTCCCGCAAGCTTTGTGATAAAGGCGCTGATAGCGCTTGCCGCCTCATTTGTTCTGAAAAAGTGTAGCAGACACAGGCCCGCGCGAAATGCGCTGCCTGCCGCACTGATCGCGGAGCTTATAATGCTTGCCGGCTACTTCTGCTATGACTGCTTCGTGCTGAAATACGGCATGGCGGCACTCGGCGACCTGCCGACAAATCTCATTCAGTCCGTCTTCGGCGCCGTTGGCGGCATCGCCCTCTACAGCGCGATTGCGAAATCCCCCAACATCAGAAATATTTAAAAAATTATATGTAACATAGTTCGAAATACACAAAAAATGACGCCCCTGGGCGTCTTTTTTCTTGCATTTTGTTTGACAAGCTGTATAATAATACACGAACATTCTGTATAATCAGGGGGAAAGAATATGAAGAAATTACTTTGTCTTTTTCTGTGTGCTGTAATGGTTTTCGGCCTCTGTGCTGCCGCATTCGCGAGTCCGTCCGAAGAATATGAAACCATCACGGGCGAATACAAATACTCGCCTGCGATTGCTTTTCTCGCCGACGGAGACTCCAGCTACCACTTTACCTACAGCGATGAGTACTTTACCCGGTCGGGCTACGAGTACAATCACGAGCTGGCGAAGATGACAATGGATATGGTTATGGCAGCGGGCATTACCTTAGAGGGTGACTGGTCTGTTGCTAACAAAAATTTCATTGACCTCATAGGCAAGTGCGGCTTTGAAAACATTGACGCAAACTACTATACAACCCACGAGCCCACCAGCGACTCCATCGGCGTGAGCATGGCTGAAAAGGAGCTTGTTGTTGACGGCAAAAATTACACTCTGCTTGCGGTCGGTATACGCGGCCACGGCTACGGCAACGAATGGGCAAGCGACTTTACCCTCGGCTACAGCGGTGACCATCAGGGCTTTGCCGAGTCACGCGACCTCACTCTCGAATATATGAAGGAGTACATTGCAAAGTACAACATCACGGGACCGATAAAAATCTGGATTACGGGCTACAGCCGCAGCGCAGCCACCGCGAACATGGTGGGAGGCAAAATCGACCAGGGCTTCGACTTCGGAAACGGTGTGCTTTTTGACCTCGACGACCTCTACTGCTACACCTTTGAGGCACCTCAGGGTACTGCCGACAAAAACTGCCGCGATTCTGTTTACTGGAACATTCACAACATTGTCAATGCAAACGACCTTGTTCCCGTCGTAAGTCTTTCCAAGTGGGGACACAGCCGCTTCGGCGTTGACTATTATCTGCCCTGCCGCCAGTTCGACGGAAACTACTACTATGCGCTTAAGCCCCAGGCAGATGCCATCATCGGCACCATGGACACCATGAACATCGGCGGAATACCTCTCGATGTGATTGATGCCTTCCATTACATATCCCTTAACCCCGCAACCGCAATCGAGAAGTGCGGCATGACTCAGATAGAGTTCTTTGACGAAGCGATCGACGCAATAACAGCCTGCCTTGCGCCCACACGTGAGGAATATGTTGACAATCTCCAGGCTGACCTCAGGGAGATTTCCATGACGATTCTCGGAAGCAGGACAGACCATCTTGCCGATGCCCTCTCAATCTACGGACAGAAAGTCACCGAGCTTGAAAATCTGGAGGCGCTGATTAATTCCCTGACAATAAAAGGCATGATTGCGGAGGGTACCCTTGTTGACGTCACCGTTGATCTTCTCATGGAGTCCCTTGTTGAAGCGGGTGCCGCAGGCTATGACGGCGACCAGCTCCGCGCAATGCTGAAAAACCTTGTTCCCAAGCTTCTTGTAATGCTGGCAAAATACCCCGACACCACACTTACTTTGGTTGGAAATATCCTCAACATTCTCTGCGCACACTGCCCCGAAATCGGACGCGCATGGCTTGAAGTAACTCCTGCCAGCTTCTTTGAAGCACAGAGCCCCGTGGGCTTCTTCGAGGACGTTTCCACGAATGCGTATTACTATGAAGCGGTTAAATGGGCGTACAGCGAAGGCGTTGTCAGCGGCTTTTCCGCAACCACCTTCGCCCCCGATGCACCCTGCACAAGAGGTCAGGCGGCAACATTCCTGTGGCGTGCCGCAGGCTGTCCCGAGCCCACCTCTTCAACCTGTCCCTTCGTTGACGTTTCTTCCGACAGCCCCTATTACAAGGCGATAATCTGGGCAGCGGAAATGGGCATCACCAACGGCAAAGACGCAAGCCACTTCTGCCCCAATGAGCAATGCACCCGCGGACAGATTGTGACCTTTATCTACCGCTATGAAGGTTCACCCCGTATCCTCGCAATCTGCCCCTTTGTTGATGTGAGCTGCTTCAGCCCCTACAAAGATGCAATCGTCTGGGCAGCATACAGCGGTGTGGCTTACGGCAAGGACGCAGTTCACTTCTGCCCCAACGACACCTGCACAAGAGCGCAGATAGTGTGCTTCCTCTACCGCGACATCGTGTAATAAAATAAATAAAAGAGACATACCTCGTATGTCTCTTTTATTTATTCCATGGATTTTCGGGATCGGGATCAGTTGGGTCCCAGTTGCGGCATTCAACGTTGCTGCCGATGTTGGGCGGCACGGGCTTTCCCAGAGGACCGGGGTCCGCGTCGGAGTAAAACTCAACGGCGGTGATCTTTTCCTTGTTGTCGAAAATCCACTTCGCATCAATGACCTGCAGGCGCACACAGCCGAGAGAGCAGGTGGTGCCGAGCTGGTCAAACTCCCAGTATTCCAGAGAGGCGCAGTTGCCCATTTCCAGATAGGGTACAGAGTGGAACAGAATGTTTCCCGTTATCTGTGTGCAGTAGTGACCGAAAACGTCGCCGAAGAGGGCAAGCCACTCCCATTTTCCCTGCCATGTGAGGTCGTACACGCTGTTTTGAGGCGTTGCTCTGCCCGTGGAGCAGACCATTGCCCTGCAGGGAGTAAGCTCACCGTTTTCGCCCAGGGAATAGACGGTGACGGTGTTGCATTCGGTATTGACCTTCAGATAAAACGGACCCTCTGAAATCTCCACAGGGGCGGGTGTTTCTTCCGGAGCCGAGCTTTCGGCAGGCTTGGCCGACTGCACGGGAGGACTGGTTTCGGCGGGCGTTTTTTCTGTTTCCGCCGTGCCGCAGGCGGCGAGAAATATCACCGCCAGCAGAAGAAGAATTACTAAGCTTTTTCTCATATCTTTATTTTAAGATTTTTAGGGATTAGTAAAAAGAATTGTCATTGCGAGGCGCTTGCGCCGTGGCAATCCGCACTGCTCATGGCCCCCTTGTTAAAGGGAAGATTCTCCCCAGCGGGGAGAAATGTCGCCGCAGGCGACAAAGAGGGGGGCGGCCTTGTCGCCGCAGGCGACTGGGGGATTCTGTTCCCCTCATCGCTCCGTATGTTTAGCTGCGGTGTCAAACTGCGGCGGGAGCAAGCCCCCGCCCTACGGCAAACTTCAAAAAACTGTCATTCTGAGGAGCGGCAGCGACGAAGAATCTCATGCGGTAAGCAGGGTAATGAGGGGATTCTTCACTCCGTTCAGAATGACACGGCTATTTCT
>JAZRZJ010000064.1:0-6942 GCA_045601285.1 Oscillospiraceae bacterium | reverse complement strand
TATGTACGAAAAGATGTTCAAATGGGTTAACATGACCTGCAAAATAAGTGATTTTAAAACCGCAAACTTCAGCAGCGAGTTCAAGCTCAACGTATCCGATATTGTAAAGGCAGCGGATTTTGATGCTCCTCCCATTGAAATAAGCGCGAAACCCGGCGGCATCTCCACTGTTTGCAGAAACGATTATTTTAATAAGAATCTGGGCGATGTCCGCGTAAGCTTGAACGGCATTATCATGACAATGTCATGGAACGGCATTTTCGGTATAAAATAATATGGAAGCTGTTTATAAGGATAAAAACTTTATTGTCTGCATAAAGCCCGCGGGTGTGGTTTCCACCGATGAAGCGGGCGGCATGCCCTCTCTGGTGCGCGAATATCTCGGCGACGAAAAGGCCTGCGTCCGCACGGTGCACCGTCTGGATCAGGTGGTGAGCGGGCTCATGGTGCTGGCGCTCAACCCCGAAACCGCCTCCGAGCTGTCCCGTCAGATCCGCGACGATGAATTTGACAAGAGCTATCTTGCGGTTGTACACGGTATTCTTCCCGAAAAGAAAGGCCGCATGACCGACCTGCTTCTTCGCAGCAAGGAGGAGCGCAAGACCTACGTTGTCGCGGAACCTGCAAAAGATGTTCAGGAGGCGATCCTCGACTATGAGGTTCTGGGCGAAACCCCTTCCCTATCCCTTGTGAAGATCAAGCTCATAACGGGACGCACACATCAGATCCGCTGTCAGTTTTCCTCCCGTGGCTACGCTCTTGTGGGTGACCGCAAGTACAGCACACTGGAGGATCATTGCGGCATTGCACTCTGGTCATACTCTCTCAGCTTTAAAAATCCCTCGACCTCCAGACGTATGGAGTTTAAGCACAAGCCTCCCGAGTATCTTCCCTGGACTCTGTTTGACCTTAAAAGCATGGCAATATACTGATAAAGCAGGTACTTTTCAGTACCTGCTTTATTAATATCAATTTTTGTTCGGTATGCAAGATGCAATTGCTGCCGCAAAGTTTGACATAGGCATGGACTGGAGAACCACCTTGCCCGGTCCCGTTACTACGGTATTAAAGATACCCTCTCCGCCGAAAACGAGATTCATTGCGCCCTTGACAGTCTGAATATCGATGGAGCAGGTTTCATCAGCCATAGCGAGATTGCCGGTATCGACAATAAGCTGCTGACCGGGTGCGAGCATATATTCTACTGCGGAGCCGTCGATTTCCACAAACACAAGGCCTCTGCCGGAAACCTTCTGCATAAGGAAGCCTTCACCGCCGAACAGACCTGCGCCGACTCTCTTCTGGAAGAAGACAGAAAGCTCAACGCCCTTTGTAGCTGCAAGAAATGCAGACTTCTGAATAACAATGGGGTGCTCGGGGGTGACCTCGATAGCTCTGATAGTGCCGGGGAAGCTTGATGCGAACGCAATCATGCCCGCGCCTCCCTGGGCGGTGTAGATATTCTGGAAGATGGATTCGCCGGTGAACATACGTCCGAAGGCTTTTCCAAGACTTCCGGCGGTGGTTTCCATGCTCATATTGGGGCTCATCCATACCATTGAGCCGCGCTCGGTTATCATGGACTCGCCTGCTTCAAGCTGACAGATTACAACGGGCATAGGCTCGCCCTGAATGTTATATCTCATTTTAATTTCTCCTTAAAGATCAGATGAGAATGCCGCGCTTTTTCGCCTCAAAGGTGAGCTCGTCGCGGAAGTCGGGGTGTGCAATTGCGATCAGCTGACGGGTACGGTCGCCCAGACTTCTGCCGCGGAGATGTGCAATGCCGAACTCAGTTACGATATAGTCAACGTCGTTCTTGGAGGTGGTGCAGATTGCACCGGGGGTGAGAATGGGCTTGATTTTGCTGATGGTGCCGCCCTTTGCGGTGGAGGTGAAGGCAATGAAGCTCTTGCCGCCCTTGGACTGACAGGCGCCGCGGACATAGTCGATCTGGCCGCCGGAGCCGCTCATGTGCTTGGTGCCTACGCTCTCTGCGCATACCTGACCGAAGAAGTCAACCTCAAGTGCCGCGTTAATGGAAATCATGTTATCGTTTTTGCAGATGACTGCGGGGTCGTTGACATAGTCAACGGGGAGAATCTCAACTGCGGGATTATCGTCAACGAAGTCATAAATTCTCTTGGAGCCGTAAGCAAAGGTGGTAACGCTCTTGCCGCGGTGAATCTGCTTTTTGGAGTTGTTGACTGCGCCGCACTCAATAAGCTCTACCATAGAGTCGGTAAACATCTCGGTATGGATACCCAGGTCATGCTTCGCCTTCAGTGCCATGCCCGTTGCATCAGGGATCGCGCCGATGCCAAGCTGAATGCAGGCACCGTCGGGGATCTGCTCGGCGATGAGGTTGCCGATGGTGATGCTGGTTTCGTCAAGCACTACGGGAGGCAGTACGGGCAGCTCATGGTTATACTCGACGATGGCATCAACCTGAGAAACGTGAATCTGGGTACCGCAGAGACAGCGGGGCTGGCACTCATTGACTTCAACGAAAACTCTCTTTGCCTTGTCAAGCATTGCCTCGGCGTAGGAGCCGTTGAGGGAAAGGCTGAAGTAGCCGTGGCTGTCCATGGGAGATACTTCAACGCAGAATGCGTCATACTCGTACTCGGTGCGGATATGGCGGGGAATATCGCGGTAGTATGCGGGGAAAAGGTCGGCATAGCCGCCGTTTACCGCCTTGCGTGCGCCGCCGGAAGAGAACCAGCTGTAGCCGGTCATCTTGCCCTTGAGGGACTCATCAGCATAGAACTCATAGGGATAGATGTCCAGCAGAGTCTGAACCTTAACGCCCCTTATATCGCTGCTGCGGATTTTTTCGGCAACTGCGGACATGATCGCTGGGGTCTGAGAGGGGCCGGTGTCCATGCCGAAGAGCCAATCGTTCTGTACCATCTCCGCTACGGCTTCGGGAGTGGTAAGCTTTTGTGCATATAATGCCTTATAATCTGCCATTTCAATTCTCCTGATATCAAATTTTTACTATAAACAATTGAATATTATATATTAGCGTGACATCTTTTTCAAGTAGTGATATAATATTTTGGAATTGGAGGTATCTCCTATGAGATTTACAAAAACCCACGGAGCCGGAAACGACTTCATTATTATTAATATGATGGAAGAGTCTATCGAGGTTGACATAATTCCGGAGCTTGCAAGGAGGCTTTGTCACAGACAAACGGGCATCGGAGCCGACGGGCTAATGCTTGTTGACAGGGCGGAAAACGGCGGTGACTTCCGTTTGCGCTTCTACAACTCCGACGGCAGCATGGGCGAAATGTGCGGCAACGGCGCACGCTGTATTGCCCGTTACGGCTATGAGCACGGTCTTGCCGGAGAAACACAGCGCATTGAAACCACGGCAGGACTTGTAATCGGCGAGAGAATTGGTAAAAAGCTGTACCGTGTGAGACTCAATGACCCGGGCATCATTGACCTGCACCGTGATGCCGAGGGCTATGACTGCGCATACATAGAGCTGGGCGATCCGGGTATTCCCCATGCAGTTGTACTTATGGAAAACTGGGACGAAATTCCCCGTGATGAGCTTCGGCATATTGGCAGGAAGCTTCGCTTCTCCCCCGCTTTTCCAAAGGGTGCGAATGTTAATTTCGTGAAAGTCACGGGTGGAAACAGCGTCAAGGCCATAACCTTTGAGCGCGGCGTTGAGGATTTCACCCTTGCCTGCGGAACGGGCTGCGGCTCCATCGCCTCGGCAATGACACTTCTGGGAAATGTCAGCGGAGAAGACATAAAGATATCAATGCCCGGCGGAGATTTGTTAGTCAGTCTGACAGCAGAAAACGGCACCGCCCGCGATGTTTTCCTCACCGGACTCACCTGCATTGTTTTTGAAGGCGAAACAAAAGAATTACTGTAAAACAAATTTATAAAGAGAGGTATAACTATGAAAATCAAGTGGTACGGCACGGCCTCTGTTGCACTTGAAACTGAAAACGCGTCCATAATCTTTGATCCCTACATACCCTGCAAGGGCAGCGAGACCCCCTCTGCCGAGGAAGAATATCTGAAGTTTGACAACATTCTCGTAACCCACGGTCATGTTGATCATATTTCCACGCTGCCGGTTACCGTAGTCAAAAGCGGTGCGACAGTATGGTGTACAAAAACACCCGCGGCAACTCTCATCAACAAGGGTATTCCCCAGGAAAACATCAAGGTTTTCACCCACGGCGATGTGCTTCAGTTCGGCGATATCAAAGTCACTGTTTTCAAAAGCCGCCATGTAGTATTTGACCGTGACCTGCTTCTGTCAACAATTTTCAGTTTTCGCATATTTAAACACTTTGGAAATCTCGTTAAGCTCGGCATTGAGAGTTCTCAGTGCAAAATGGCTGATGAGATCGCGGGATACCTCATCGAAGCTGAGGGAAAGCGCATTTATCTCATGGGAAGTCTGGGCTGGCTTGAAGACGTTGAGTATCCCAAGGAAGTCGATCTGCTCGTTCTTCCCTTCCAGGGCACAAGTGACCTCATGACTCCCGCCATGAAGCTCATTGAAATGACAAAGCCCAAAGCGGTTTTCCTTGACCACTTTGACGATACCTTCCCTCCTCTTTCAAATCACATCGACACCTCGGAAATCGAAAAGGCCCTTGAGGGCAAGCTGCCTCTGACTGTTCCCGTCTTCAGTGAAGAATACGAGGTATAATTCAATATAAAACAAACTGTCATTCTGAGGAGTGAAGCGACGAAGAATCTCCCGCTGATCGTGGGGATTCTTCGCTTTGCTCAGAATGACAGCATTTTTACTAACATCTAATCCCTATCAAAAGAATCCCGCACCGTGGTGCGGGATTCTTCTCGTTTCATTAATCAGACGTAGTACTTGTGCTCGACCTTGTTGTCATACCACCACTGGAGAATGGGGTCGACTGCATAGGCCATGAACTTCTCGTCCAGGTTGAAGAAATATACAGTGAACAGCACTGCAAAGGTGCCTGCTGCGCCGCCAAGAGCGACCAGAGGGATTTTTACGAATTTTTTCATTGTTATTTCTCCTTTCTTACCATGCCTTCTCATCGGGCAGGAACTCGATGGTAGGATCCAGAGGCTCTTCGCGCATAACGGTACGCATATACTGGCTGAACTCGTCGCGGATCTGCTGACGGGTGAATACGCGGGGATCGCAGAGGTCGTGGTTGACCCAAACGATGTGGATGCCGCGCTCGCGTGCCTGATCCTCGAACTGACCGTGCATGCCGTTGAGGGCCTTGCAGGACATGTGCTCCCACATCATGACCATGTCGGCGTTCATTCTCTCAACATGCTCCCAAAGCTCGTCAACGAGAACCTCGTAGCCGCCGTGGGTCTTGTTACGCATGATCATGTTCATGTTGAGGTAGGCCATATCCTTGTATGCCTGCTCATAGTTCTCGGGCTTGTTCTCTTCGCAGAACTGCTTGTCGACAACCATGGAGAGCATATCGGTCAGAGGAATAACGCCCCAGCAGTTGATCATCCAGTACAGCTGGTCGATGCAGTACTGAGGCTGAACGCCCCAGACGATGCAGCGGTGGCGGTACTCGGGAGCCTGCATGGTCTTGTTCTTGTAGCCCTTGATGATGAGGTCGTTGATCTTCTTCTCGATGGGCGGGAAATCTGCACTTCTGCCGCAGTTGCCCATGTAGTCGGTATCGTTGAACAGGGAGAAAACAGCACCGTAGAACTGGGGATAAGGAGTGGAGTTGACCTCCAGCCAGCTCCAGCGCATACGGGTGGTTCCGTTGACGCGCTTGATGCATTCAAAGTATGTATCCCAATCCCACTTGACGCCCATCTGATCCTCTACCCACTTGATGCAGGCCTTCATGTCCTCTGCGGCGTAGTCGAGAACGTCGGGAGATTCGTGGCGCATGGGTGCTGCAAGCTGGAAGGTGGGAATGCCGTACTCGCGCTCAAGACGCTTTGCAATAAGGCCGTTGCCCATGAGGGAGCCGTCGCAGGTGGTGTTGACCTGAACTGCGCACTTGCCGAGAACAGCAAAGTCGTCCTCGATGGAGATGCCGGCTTCAGCCTCAGGCATGGGGCAGACGTCGCCAGGAATACCGAAGCGCTGTGCAACGTCAAGGTAATGCATGGTGGACTGCTGAGTCATGATGTTTGCGGAGAACATACAGGGGATCTCACGCAGGATTGCCTTCAGCATGGGGAAGCCCATCATGAAGACGGTCATTGCGTTCTCATCGGAGAGGACGCACTTGTTGGAAAATTCAACATCGTTGCCGCAGCGGCGGTCACCGCGAAGGGTTTCCTTGATGCACTTTGCAACGTCCTTTACGACGAAGTCCATTGCGGTATGGGTGATACGCAGAGTTTCATCGCGCTGACCCATGGTGAACTTGTCGATTGCGTGGGGAACTGCCAGATAGTTGGACATCCAGCGGTAACGGAACAGGCCCTTGATAGCGCCCTTGGACATGGTAACGTCGATAACGATGCCCCACAGATACAGCCATCTGGAGAAATCATAAAGGGTGTCCTTGAGACCGCGCCACTCACGGCGTTTTCTTACCTTGCCGTCGTTAAAGAGCTTACCGTATTGGGTCTCGCCCTTTTTCTTTTTGGTATTGTATACAACATCAACAGTCTTCATTACTTGGCACCTCCCTGAATCTTCTTGATCTCAATGCTTTCTACGAAGGCCTGAACGCGGGTACGCATCTGGCCGATGGAGGAAGCAATGTTGTAAGGTCTGTTGACAGCGAGAACGGGATAGCCGTAGTCCTGCTCAAGCATGGTGGAGCCCAGCAGCTTTTCGTAAGCCCAGGGGTCGCAGAAGTTGACCTGCTCATAGATGATGCCGTCTGCACCGTATTCCTTTGCAAGGTCGGCAACGTACTGCTTGCGGCCGTAAACCTTGGGCATATCCATGTAGCGCGGGCACTGGCTCATCATGAC
>JAZRZJ010000063.1:0-12939 GCA_045601285.1 Oscillospiraceae bacterium | reverse complement strand
ATTGTTTGCAATGCGCGGAAGATTATGCGCTTGGAAAATGATGAGAAAAATTGAATTATCTGCAAGTTTTCAAGACAGGTATTTTGTCAGTTTTTCTGACAGTGTCAGCACGCAAAAAATGCTGAGCTGTCAATGGAAAGCGTGTCAGACTTGTGCTCGCGGGCGTTTTCCGTCATAGCGAGGAGCTGCGGGCATGAAAAAACGTCAATCTGTCTGGTAGACAAATTAGCGTTCTTTTATGGTGGACGATACAAGACTCGAACTTGCGGATGGCCTGATGCTACGCATCTGCCGTCCGGCACCAAAATCCGCTCACTTCGTTCGCTCAAATTGAGGTCACAAGTTCGAGCCCAAAACTTGCATGGGGAGAGTTTGAGAGGGGAAGGTATTCCCCTCTCAAAATAAATTGAGCGCAGCGGATAAAACGGAGCGCCAGCGGCGCTCCACAAATAAAAATACCACACCAAAAGGTGTGGTATTTTTATTTGGTGGACGATACAAGACTCGAACTTGTGACCTCCCGCACGTCAAGCGGATGCGCTACCAGCTGCGCCAATCGTCCATTTTCATCGGCAACGAGTATTTTACCCGATGCCGATGGATTTGTCAATAGACTTTTTTGATTTTATCACCGCACATAAACCGTCGTTGTTGCGGTCTTGCCATAGCAGGTTAGGGTGATGGTTGCGGTGCCGGTGCCGACGGCTGTTACAACGCCGTCATCGCCGATTGTGGCAACACTGTCATCGGAGCTGCTCCATGTGTACGCAACATCAATAAGGTTCTGGGGATACCATCTGGGAATCAGCGGAGTCTTAGAGCCGACAGCGGCGGTAAAGCCTGCGTCGGTCTTATCCTCGCTGTAGTAATAAATCTGCAGCTGAGTAATCTCCGGCGTTTCGGTGGGAGCAGGAGCATTTGTGGCTGCGGGAGTGGGTACGGCAGACATTTCGGGCACTTCGGGTCCGGAATTGCTTGCGGGAGTATCGGCATCCTTTACGCTGACGGTAATCATAACTATGAATGCGATGATAACGGCGGCTATGAGAATAGCGCCGAATATAAGCTGCCATTTACGGTTTTCTGCCACCTTTGCATTGGCGGCGGTGCCCTTTACGGTGTCGGGAGTGGTGCCGGGAACGCGGCTGCTCTGACGGACGATGCGAGTGTTGCACTTGGGGCAGCGCTGACGCAAAGCGGAATATTTATGCTTGCAGCGGCGGCAGGTTACCTGAGGAATGAGGCTCATGTTAGCTCCTCCTTTTTTCTTTATCTAATAAATAATACAGCATACTTGCCTTTTCGTCAAGATATCACGCTGTGCTTTGTCAGCGATACCCTGTGATAATAAATCAGCGTCAGGACGCTGCACACAATCCAGCCCGCAGGGTAGGACATGGCGATGGGCAGAACCTCGTTGGAGATGAAATTTGCCATGATGTAGAGGTAGCACTGGCGGAAAAGCACGAAGCTGCACAGCATGATGATCATGGGCGCGGTGCTGTTGCCTGCGCCGCGGAGAGCACCCGAATAGACCTGATTGATGCAGGTCAGCAGATAGAAGGGCGAAATCCAGCGCAGAAGCATGGTGCCGTAGGCCACGACCTCGGCCTTGCTGTTGAAGAATGCTGTGAGCCACGGGGCAAAGGCCATGACGGGAACAAGCAGCAGCGCAGTTGTGCCGATGGCAAGGAAAAGGGCGGTGCGTGAGCCCTTTCTTGCGCGTTCCGCCTGCCCCTTGCCGAGATTCTGACCCACAAAAGTCGTGGAGGCCAGAGCTATGGACTGCATGGGCAGGAACATGAGCATGTCGATCTTATTATACGCCGTCCAGCCCGACATACAGTCGGCACCGAAATAGTTGATGTAGGACTGCACGAAAATGTTGGAGAAGGCGGTGATCGCCATTTGCAGAGCCGCGGGAATGCCGATTTTCACAATCTTTCCCAGCATCTCCGCGTTCATTTTAAGGTCGCGGAGCTTCAGCTTTATTGCGGCGTCGTAGCGCATGAGCTCAATAACCACAAGCACGGCGGAAACGGCCTGTGCGATGATCGTTGCCCAGGCAACGCCCTCAACGCCCATGTGGAATCTGAGGACGAACAGAAGGTCAAGAACAATATTTACAACGGCGCAGACCACAAGATAGTAAAAGGGTCGCTTGGAATCGCCAACGGCGCGGAGTATGCCCGAGCCCATGTTGTAAATCATAAGCCCCATGAGGCCGCCGAAGAAAATGCGCAGATAGGCGGTTGATTCGGGAATTACCTCCGGGGGAGTTTTCATGAGCATCAGGGCATGGGGAATGAACAGCTCGCCGATTACGGTGAAGACCGCGCCGAGAATGAGAGTCATTACCATGGCAGTGTGCACCGCGTCATGCACCTTGTCGTCACGCTTTGCGCCGTAGAACTGGGAAATTACAACGCCTGCGCCGCTGGAAAAGCCGATAAATGCGCCGATGAGCATGTTGACAATGGGTCCGACGCTGCCCACGGCGGAGAATGCCTCGTTTGAAACAAAGTTGCCCACAACCCAGGTGTCCACAAGATTATAAAGTTGTTGGAAGATGTTGCCCGCAAGCAGAGGCAGAGCAAACATGACAAGGTGCTTAACGATGCTGCCTTCGGTCATGTCAACGTCTTTTTTGCCGCCTCCGAGACGCTTTGCCTGAGTCATTTTAACCCTTCTTCATAAATTTCTGAAAACATTATATCACCGCAAAACAGGCAATTCAAGGAGGGTAAGCAACAGAAAAAGCCCTGATTTCAGAGCTTTTTCCGTTATTTTATACCACCTGGAAGATGAAGAATTTGAGATAATCGGTTTCGGGAACGTTCCACAGAATCGGGTGGTCGGGAGCCTGCTGCCGCGCCTCGATCTGCCGAAGCTCCACGCCCGCGTCAAGTGCGGCTGCCCTGAGCATCTTGACAAAAAGCTCGTTTTCCATGAAGTGACTGCAGGAGGCCGTGGCGAAGTATCCGCCGCATGGCAGCATTTTCAGGGCGCGGAGATTAATTTCCTTGTAGCCGCGCTCGGCACTCTTCACGGTCTTGCGTGATTTTGTGAAGGCGGGCGGGTCAAGAATGATGAAATCGTAGGGTGCTCTTCCCTGCTTTTCAAGCTCGGGAAGAAGGTCAAAAACGTTTGCGGCAATGAAGTCCATTCTGCCCTCAAGACCGTTGCGCTCCGCGTTTTTCCGCGCCATCTCAACGGCGCTTTCGGAGATGTCCACGGCGGTGACGTGCTCCGCTCCGCCCCTGGCTGCGTTCAGGGCAAAGGAGCCCGTGTGGGTGAAGCAGTCGAGAACGCGGCGGCCCTTCGCAAGACGGGCAACGGCGAGTCGGTTGTATTTCTGGTCAAGGAAGAAGCCCGTTTTCTGACCGTTTTCCACGTCAACGCTGTAAAAAATGCCGTTTTCGCAAATCTCGGTTACGGGGGAATCGGGGTGTGCATCGCCGTACCAGCCCTTGTACTGAGGCAGCCCCTCTTTTTCGCGGAGGGCAACGTCGTTGCGCTCGAAAATTCCATTTATCTCCTGACCGTCCTCGCGGAGAACGTCAAGAAGCGCACCGAAAATAAGAGGCTTGATTTTCTCCATGCCCACGGACAGCACCTGCGTCACGAGAAGTCCGGAAAAGCGGTCGACCGTGAGACCGGGGAAGCCGTCGGCCTCGCCGAAAATGACGCGGCAGCAGGAGATGTCATCGCCCATGACGGTCTTGCGGTAGTCCCAGGCATATTTTATGCGGCGGCGCCAGAAGCCTTCGTCAAAGCGGTCGTTGGCGTTGCGGGAAATGAGGCGGATACGGATTTTGCTGCTTTCGCTGAGGAAGCCCGTGCCGAGATATTTTCCTTTTTCGCTCACCGCGTCAACCAGCGTGCCGTTTTCGGCGGGCTCGGAGGAAAGGATTTCCGCGTCGTAAATCCACGGGTGACCCTGCTCCACCCAGCGTGTGCCCTTGGCACTTATTGTAAATCGGGGAAAGTCCCTCTGTGCTTTCATTTCTGTTCCTCTTTTCAGATTTCTGCGGCTTATTTTACCACTGACGCCGGAACTTGTACAGAGGAAAACGTCGAGTAGGCTTCTCATTGCGTTTC
The DNA here is from genome assembly GCA_045601285.1 of Oscillospiraceae bacterium. Taxonomy (GTDB): domain Bacteria; phylum Bacillota; class Clostridia; order Oscillospirales; family Oscillospiraceae; genus F23-B02. Next base: position 8,838 of record JAZRZJ010000063.1, on the reverse strand, counting down.
CCGAAACAACATTTTGTGCTGCGCTAACGCGGTAAACACAAGGCAAAAATCCGACAAAGAAAAATGTGCAAAAAATATTGACAATTGGCTGATTTACTGTTATTATCTTTAGGCTGAATAGGGAACGGCCGTGCGGGCGTAGTTCAATGGTAGAACACCAGCCTTCCAAGCTGGATACGTGGGTTCGATTCCCATCGCCCGCTCCACTGTAAGAGCGAGGCCGATATATGCGCCAATAGCTCAGCAGGATAGAGCAACTGCCTTCTAAGCAGTAGGTCGGGGGTTCGAATCCCTCTTGGCGTGCCAAAAAAGAAATACCGCCTTGACAGGATTCGAAAGGCGGCTCTTGGCAATATGCCGGTGGCATATTGCAACCGCCGTGGCTTTTCCGCAGAAAAGCGAATCCCTCTTGGCGTGCCAAAAAAGAAATATGGTGGGTGTAGCTCAGTTGGTTAGAGCACCGGATTGTGGTTCCGGGTGTCGAGGGTTCGAGTCCCTTTACCCACCCCATAATATAATAAGGACCGGACGTTGGTCCGGTCCTTATAAAGTATCAAAGATTTTGGGATGTAGTGTAATGGTAACACACCGGACTTTGACTCCGATATAGTGGGTTCGAGTCCCGCCATCCCAGCCAATTTAATTGCGGCGCAAGCCGCAACCTTGTTTCTTTATCTCAATCGCGAGCCCGGCGAAGCGGGTCGTGATTAAAAAGGAACGACTTTCGGAGGTCACATTTTCTGCCTTGTCCGCAAGGCTGAAAATTAATCCGACGAAAGGTAGTGACGCGCCCCAGTAGCTCAGTAGGCAGAGCACCTGCCTTTTAAGCAGGGTGTCCGGGGTTCGAATCCCCGCTGGAGCACCAAAAAATATCCTCACCGTCAGGTGAGGATATTTTTTGTGCGTGGGGATTCGAAAGGCGGCTCTTGGCAACATGCCGGTGGCATGTTGCAACCGCCGTGGCTTTTCCGCAGAAAAGCGAATCCCCGCGAGTCTTCCGATTCGCTCAATTATTAGCGAGAGGGAATAACCAATCCCCTCTCGCGCTCCCCCCATGCATTAATATCAGCGCGGGGAGATGATTGGCGCGCATGAAGATGGAACACACCGGCAAATTCAACGTGTATTACGTAGGTTACTCCTCCCGCTTTTATTCTGCCAAGCACGTATGTCTGCGGCTCAATTCAAGCGGTAAATACTTTGCCGCATTCCGGACACGTAACCTGTGTGCCCATCTTGGTCAGAGGCAGAGGGAATCTGTGGCCGCATGAGCATTTGGCGTGGAAGAACCCGGCAGTTATTAACTGCTGAGAATCATCCTGCTTTGTGCCGCAAAAAATCACAGGCATGACAGCTTCGCCGCCGTTTACCTGTTCGAGTTCACTGTCGTTAAGCTTCTTGTTATCCATTTTATTTACCTCCATTAGTTCTTTCGTCTATGTATACGATTGAGCTTAAGAAATGGCTATAAATCATTGTACAATTATTTTACAATAATTTCAAGCCGCGCTTATGCTTACCCCAAACCATTTCTGCCGTCAGCGCTTGACACACCGTCGGAGCTTTGATATACTTACACCACTCTTTGCACTGCAAGCTGATTACAGTACAAACTGAACAGGCCGGAGCGAATGCTCGGAGCCGGGTTACTTAGTAACAGTGGAGTAATGCCCACGGGACAGTAAGCTACATTACTGGCTTCGTGGGCTTTTTTGCACCCGAAAGCAGCTGCCACGGAGATATCATATACTGCTTTTGAGGAGGAAGCTGTTATGGGAAAAAGAGTTATCGACACATCAGAGCAAATTTCGGAAAATTACGAAAAAACCGCGGTTAAGGTTTCGCTGGTCAGCATCATCGGAAACAGCCTGCTGTCGCTGTTTAAGCTTCTTGCAGGCATCATTGCCAATTCGGGCGCAATGATTTCCGACGCCGTCCACTCCGCGTCGGACGTATTCAGCAGCATAATTGTAATACTCGGCGTCAAAATCGCATCGAAGGATTCTGATGAAGAGCACCAATACGGACACGAACGCTTTGAATGCGTTGCCGCCATTGTGCTTGCGGTCATTCTGTGCATTGTGGGTCTTTTCATAGGCCACACCGCAATTGAAAAGCTGTCGTCAGATACCGCGGAGAAGCTTCAGATGCCCGGTATGCTGGCGCTGATTGCCGCAGTTGTATCCATAGTGTGCAAGGACGCTATGTACTGGTATACCCGCGTCAATGCCAAGCGGCTCAATTCCAGCGGCCTTATGGCAGAGGCGTGGCATCATCGCAGTGACGCGCTTTCGTCCATCGGTGCGCTCATGGGTATTTGGGGAGCCAGAATGGGCTATCCGTGGCTTGACGCCGTAGCAAGTCTTGTTATCTGTGCCTTCATCGTGAAAGCCGCATACGACATCTTTGTGGACGCTGTCGAAAAGATGGTTGACCACGCCTGTGATGAAAAGATGCAGAAAGCTCTCGCCGACTGTGCCGCAGCACAGCCCGGGGTTATGGGCATAAAGCGTCTGCAGAGCCGACAGTTCGGAAACAAGATATATGTCGACCTTGATATTTTTGCCGACGGCAATATTACGCTTAATCAGAGCAGCGCAATCGCGGAGCAGGTTCACTCTGCCATTGAAGCGCAATTCCCCGATGTCAAGCACATAATGGTGCGCGTCAATCCGTTTTAAAGCACATCAAAGAAATAGATATCCTGCACTTTATGCTCAAAATCTTTCCAGCAGACAGCTTTTTTCTTGACTTTTTCCAAAACATGTAACATAATGTCATTGTATGTTATGTAACCCAAAGACTTCTTCAGGAGGATATACAATGAAAAGATTTCTGTCACTGCTGCTTGTTGTGGCGATGGTTGTAAGCCTATCTGTCTGCTGCATTCCCTCCGCATCTGCGGAAAAGGCGGACAAGGCCTCTGCCGGCTCCATTGACATTGTGGCAATTATTGCAGAGTACGGCCAGTATCTGAACGCGGATACAATTAACGCCATCAGAAACGCATATAACGACCTCAAGGAAAACGGAATCAGTATTGATTACAGCACCCTCGGCGCAATAGTCGGCGGCCTTGTTAGCAACATGGGCGACGGCAAAGTAATCGATCCCGCCCTTGTTGAAGTTTCCATCGCAATCATCGGCAACGCCATAAAGAACGGTACCGAAGTTGACTCCGGCACAATCGCCGCCATTGCCTCAGGTCTTGCGGGCAATCTTGTGAAGGGCGTCAAAATTGACCCCTCGCTAATCACCGCCATTATTTCCACAGCCAATGAAATTAAGGAGGGCGGACTCACTATTGAATCCGATTCCCTGGCTGCTGCTGTTGCAGGTATTGCAAGCAGCATCAGCGACGGTGTTAAGGTTGACCCCTATACCGTAAAGCTTGTGCTTGCCGGCGCAGTCGATGCCTACGAAAACGGCGTTGAAATCAATCCCGACGTTGTTGCCTTTGTTGTCTCAGCTCTTGCGGGCAATCTCATCGAGGGTGTCGAGCTTGACCCCGCGACTGTCAGCACAATCATTGCCGCAGTTGCAGATGCAATAGAAAACGGCATATCCGTTGATTCAGAAACCATCACCGCCATTGTCGTAGGTCTTGCGGGTCCTGCGCTTGAGAGCGCTCAAATCGATCCCCAGCTTATTGTTGCGCTTCTTGAAGGCGTTGACAATATCAGAGTAAACGGCTTCAGCATTGACTCTGCCACAATCACTTCCATTGCTGCCGCACTTGCGGCAAGAGCCCTTGAGGGTACACGCTTCGATTACGACACCGTTGTTTCTCTCGTTGAGGCAATTGCCGACATCAGCAAAAACGGCTTTTTCTTTGGCGCCGACTCTGTTCAGCTGCTTGTCAGACTGATGGTGGGCAACGAATCCTACGCCCAGATAAGAGCGATTATCTGCAGAATCACGGGCAAATACCCCTTCAATGACATTTCTGCCAGCGGTTACCGAGACAGTATCGTTGAAGCATACTACATGAACCTCGTAAACGGCTTTAGCGACGGAAGCTTCCGTCCCAACCAGACCGTGACCCGCGCACAGTTTATCACAATGCTCTGGCGTGCCGCAGGCGAGCCCGAAGCAAGCGGCAGCCTGAAGTTTGCCGACTCCTCCAAGATCGCCTCCGACTACAGCGACGCGGTTCTCTGGGGCGTTCAGAACGGCATCATCGCAGGCTATGATGACAACACCTTCCGTCCTAATCAGAACATATCCCGCGCCCAGATGGCAACCTTCATGTATCGCTATATGAAGAATGTTGCGCACTACAATTTCGACAGTACGCTGCTCCTTGGCTTCTCCGACAACGGCATGATTTCCGCATCGTATCTTGACGCTGTAAAGGCAATCTGCTCCGAGGGCATTATGAACGGCGTGGGCGGCAACAGGTTTGACCCCAACGGCACCGCAAATCGCGGCATGGCCGCAACCGTAATTCTCCGCATGGCAAAGCTGCTTGAGGAGTAAAAGCTGATTATTAAAGCCGCAGGTTCGGAAGAGCCTGCGGCTTTTTGTATGTGCGTACAATAAAAAATGTTGTTAAATCCCGAGATTGATAGTATACTGTTAAGCAGATCGAAAACGGAGGCGGATAAAGGCTGAATGAAGCTTTTTAAGAACAAAAAAGCTCTGCGCGATGTAATATTCATTGCATCGCTTCTGCTCATATCCCTGCTCCTTTTTGTTTTCCTGCACAGCAATGAGGCGGGCGCGGGAGTTGTTGTGAAGGTGGAGGGAGTGGAGATCGCCCGATACTCACTTTCCCGGGACGGCAGCTTCTCCCTCAACGGCGGCACGAACATTCTCGTGATTGAAAACGGCGAGGCCCGTCTTTCCGATGCCGACTGCCCCGACCTTCTGTGCGTGAAGCAGGGCAGCATAAAATACACGGGCGAGTGTATAACCTGCCTGCCGAACAAGCTGACGGTGACGGTGTTCGGCGCGGAAGATGACGGACTTGACGCTGCTGTGGGCTGAGGTGGACGGAATGAAAACGAAACGACTTGCCCTTATGGCCATGGCCATTGCGCTTGCGATGATTTTATCCTATATCGAAAGCCAGATTCCCGCCTTTGTGGCGATCCCCGGCATCAAGATGGGTCTGCCGAATATTCTTGTTGTGTTTGTGCTGTACAAGCTGGGCTGGAAGGACGCCCTTGTGATTTCCCTTGTGCGCGTATTTCTGGTATCCCTGCTTTTCGGCTCGGTGCTGAGCCTTGCATACAGCATTGCAGGCGCCGTCGTGAGCTTTGCCGGAATGCTGCTGATGAAGAAATCGGGACTGTTTTCCACCGTTGCGGTAAGCGTCGCCGGCGGCGTTCTTCACAATGCCGCGCAGATCGGCGTTGCCTGTCTTGTGATGGAAACAAACCTCATCGCCTACTACCTGCCCTTCCTCGTGCTCAGCGGCACCGTAGCGGGCATTGTCATTGGACTTGCTTCCGCACTCATGGTCAACAGAGTTAAAATCGAACTTTAAGAAAAAGGAGATATTCTATGATTCTTTTTGCAGTTTACCGCAGCCTCAGCAACAAGGCAATTGCCCTTGCCCACGGCGAGCTGGGCTTTACGCAGGGAAAATACGAAAGCGTTGCGGATATAGACAATCCCGCGAACATTCTCGCAGGCATAGGAGCCCTCATAGAGCCCTATGCGTTCTCGGGTGATGCGATGCCCGCCGAGGTGCTGGAAGAGCTCCTGGGCGCTCTTGCGGACTTCCAGGAGGCATTTGACGTGGATTTGCAGGAGGATATCAACGCTCTTGCTGAACTTTCTGACTGATTTTGTCGGATTTGCTACATTTTTTCAGTTAAAAACAAAATTGTTATTTACAAAATACCGCGCCATGTGGTATAGTAACTTTATCCGAACAATAATTCAAGGAGGATTTTATACTATGTGCAAAAAGCTCATGAGCTATCTCGACGAAGACGTTCGTCTCGGCCTTAAGAAGAAGTTAAGACTCGTTTCTGACATGCTGGAGTGGGTTCCCAACTTCATTGACGGTCTTGTCGGCGCAATCACCGGCTGATTTATCATTAAAAAGACAATGCCTTCGACATTGAGTCGAGGGCATTTCTTTTTTTCTGTTTGTGCTTTACAGTCCGCGTTCAGTGAGGGCGTTCAGCAAATCGGCGTAAATCTCTTCGCCGGCATTCAGATGGGAAACTCCTCTGAACACCTTGCCGCGCTGTCCCCAAAGGGCAGAGTAAACGCTGACAACGCCGTCGTTTTCGCCGTCGAAAATGCTGATGACATTGTTTGCGGCGGAAAGCCGTCTGTCGTCCGAGGCGCTTTTCATGGCGCAGGCGGCACTCTGGTAAAACACGCCGTCGGCATTCGGGAAAGCCTTGTTGAACTCGCGCATATTTTCCGCCGCAAGCTCCAGCACCGCGCTTCCGAAGTCGGTGCTTTTTCCCGAAACCAGCCTTGACCAGCACTTCACCGCGGGTCTGCCGAGGCGCTTTTCCACGGTGCGCAGACCGTAGTGGGCGGTGCAAACCGTGCTGACGGAGGCAATTTTGTGGGGCATCTCGCAGGCAAGCATTCTTGCCGCAAGCCCTGCGCGTGACCATGCGATTATATTGACTTTTTCGGCTCCCGCTTCCCTTAGCTTTTCCCTTGCGATTTCGGCAAGCTCCGTAAGCGGCAGGAGCATATTTTCATCTCTGAGAAAAATTACGGGGTATTTTGTATTTGTATCCATAGCTTAAAAAAGGGCGCACTCTGTGCGCCCTTTACCCTTTAAAAATTACTCGACTTCAACAACACCGTCAGGCTTGACGGTGATTTTCATGCCGGTCTGAACATAGTCAAGGAACTCGTCGCCCAGCTCGTCGATGACAGGCATCTCCGCCTCAGTCCAAACGTCGCCCATGATGGCGCCGCTGGCTGCCAGAGAGTCGATGGTCTTGGAAAAGAGCAGGCAGGCAGGCTGCTTATTGCTGGAGCAGACGGTGAAGAGCACCATGCCGCCGGTGGTGGAGCCGATGGTCTGGGGCAGGCACAGAGCCTTGCCTATCATGGGCTTCTTGTAGATCTCGGCGTTGTTCTGGTCGCCGCACTTGACCTTCTTGTCGCCGAACATCATTGCCATCTGGTAAGAGGCAAGAGTATTGAAACCGTTGTGGGATACGAGAGCTTCCGCGGTGCAGGTGCCGGGAACGATTACGCGGCCTTTAAAAGTTTTCATTACTTATCCTCCTTTGTGGTGATGATGCGGAGAATGTCTGCCTCAGTGTAGTAGCGTGCGCTGGTGTAGGTGCGCAGCTTGTTGGAGGAGGTGATGACAGCCTTCTTCTTGCACAGAGGATTGTTCATATACATAAGCGGGCAGATGTAGCTGACGATAACGCCGTACTTCTTAAGCTGCTTTGCATAGGGAGTCTTCTCAAACTCCTTGATGACGGGAGTGGAGGAGGTGAATACGGTGGGGACGGTGATCTTCTTGAGACCCTTTGCCACAAGAGCCTTGCCCACGTTTTCAGTCCAGTCGATGAGCTGCTGGAGAGTCATGTGAGGGCAGCCTACGAAGCACAGCTCGGGCTTTGCTTCGGGGTCCTTCCAGATGACAGGATAGTTGTTCTTTACGCGCTCAAGCTCGGCATCGTCAATGACGTAAACCTGTGCGCCCTCGGCGATGAGCTTTTCGCCCTGCTCCTTTGCCTCGGGAGTGAGACCGTCGATGTGGTAAAGTCCCACAGCGCCGTTGGAGGCCGTTGCCGCGCCGAAGTCCTTCAGGAAGGTGCAGGCTTCGTCGGTGAGCTCATTGCCCAGCCACTTGTCGAGACCCTTGACGTAGGGAACCTCTTCCAAGACCTTCATGCCGATGGCGGAGCCCAGAAGCTGTGCCTCGGGCTTCTTCTCGCACTTGACCTCAACGATCCAGGTTGCCTTGCGTCCCTCGTCAGTCAGCAGACCGAACTCGGGAACAAAGCCTGCGATGGAGCCCATGAGCTCCAGCATACCGCTGTTGCGGTTGCAGCGTGCGCCCAGAACGGAGTTTGCGTAGACAACTGCGGAGGATTCCGCCCAGGACAGAATCTCGCCCTTTTTGGGCTTGTTGCCCACCTGGTCGAGATAGCAGGTGCAGGTGTAGTCGTCATCGTCGGTGATGCCCAGCTCACGAAGCTGCTGCTCGTACATATCCTGCTCGGTGTACATGAATTTCTTGAAAACGAGGTCCTCGATGAGACTGCTGGGAACGTGCTTGTCCAAAGGCTTGGGGTCTGCGGTGAACTTCTGACCGCTGACAAGACCTGCGTCGATAATCTGCTGATACAGCTCATAGACGGGCTTCATGACCTTCAGGCCGAAGCTGATAACGGTGTGGCCATACTCGGAGGAAATGGGAAGCATACGCTCTGCGCCGAATGTCTCGCCGTACATAACGAGAGTCTTGACGACCTTTGCCATGGTTTCGCCCTTTGCGCCGTCGAGCATAGCCTGCTGCTCGGGTGTAAGTTTCATCAAACCAATCACATCCTTATGTAAAAATTTGTTTTTGTTACGGGTTTAACAAATACATTCTATCCCATGTGAATGAAGATGTCAATAAACAATGTGTTCAGGGCGGGAAAAACGGAGATGCTGCCATGGGCATTTGCAATAACGATTAACTGAAGCGGTGCAGCGGAGCTAAAAAAAGCTCCGCTAAGTTGCGGAGCTTTGTGCTTGTATCAGAAGTCTGCGTTGCCGGTGGTGCGGGGGTGAAGCTCAACATCGCGGATATTGCTTACGCCCGTGAGGTACATTACCATGCGCTCGAAGCCGAGACCGTAGCCTGCGTGACGGCAGGAGCCGTAGCGGCGGAGGTCAAGATACCAC
>JAZRZJ010000062.1:0-14521 GCA_045601285.1 Oscillospiraceae bacterium | reverse complement strand
AGAGCACGTGGAGGTAAGTAGGCTCAGCCTTGTGTTGGACTGAATCGTTATGGGTGCCGGATGCTCTTTCAAGCACAAATAAGTAGGGCAATGAACCCTGTAACCTTATCTTTGGAGAGACGGACTACTTCAATCTTTCAGTGAGCATCCAGTCCCTGCCTGTTTCCCTCAAATAGTTTTTTCGAGGGGATGTGTTATGCTCAAAATCGTTTACCCTATCTGCTGTGGAATGGATGTCCACAAGGACTTTCTCGTTGCCTGTATCGCTTCCACAAATCAGCAAGGCGTTACTTCTTACAAAAGCAAACGCTTTTCTACCTTTACCGGCGACCTGCGTTTGTGCGCACAGTGGCTTGCCGAAAATGACTGCAAGGATGTCTGTATGGAATCTACCGGAAAGTATTGGATTCCTATCTACAACATTCTGGAGTCTACCTGCAAAATCGTTCTGGCTCACCCGAAATACGTCAAAGCAATTCGCGGGAAGAAAACCGACAAGAAGGATGCCAAATGGATCGCCGACATCTTCAAGCATAACCTTGTGTCCGGCAGCTTTATCCCTCCGGCAGATATCCGCCAGCTTCGTGACCTGATGCGCTACCGCTGGAAGCTCACGAATTTCACCACAGGTGAGAAGAACCGTGCACAAAACTGCCTCACCGTCTCCAACATCAAACTGGACGACGTATTTACCGATGTCTTCGGCAAAGCGGCTACCGCTATTACGACATGCCTTCTGGAAAAGCCGACGGAAAAGATTACGGATGTTTCCGGCTTCCGAACCAAACGCATGAAGGCTACTGATGAGCAAGTCCTTGCAGCCGTGGACGGTGAGATTTGCCCCGAACAGGCTGAAAAGCTCCGCATTATACGCTCGCACATGAATGGTCTTGACCTCTGCAAAGCCAATCTGGATTCACTGATCCTTTCCGTTGCGGAGAAGTATCTTCCGCAACTCAACCTTGTTATGACGGTGCCGGGTATCCAATCCTTTTCTGCTATTGGTATCATTTCTGAAATCGGAGTGGATATGTCCGTGTTCCCGACCTCCAAGCATCTTTGCTCCTGGGCCGGTCTTACGCCGCAGAACAACGAAAGCGCCGGAAAGAAGAAAACCACCAGAATCGGAAAAGCCGGAGCCTACATCAAGCCGTTGCTTGTGCAGTGCGCTCTTGCTGCCATCAAGGGTAAGAAAGCTCCTGAAATCCGCAGCCGCTATCTTAATCTCAAAAAGCGGCGTGGTCACAAAAAGGCGATTATTGCTATTGCGCGGATGCTGCTGACCGCCATCTACAACATCCTAAAAAAGAACGAGCCGTACAATGCGGAGCTTTATCGCAAATCTGATCTGCCTCCTGCGCACAGAGAAGTTTCCATTGAGGAAGCCGTTTTTATCCTTCAGCGTCAAGGCTATTTGGTGACGGCTCCTGATCCTGCATAACTACATCTTTACATCGTTCTTTTTTGACCACCGGGAGATGGTCTGGTTTTTTGCGTCCTTTTTCGGTATGGTGCTCAAATTACAATGTTTCAACCTTTATACCTCCGAATCATTTAGTCATGTAGTCGTCAATGATATCCTCTAACAGGTTTAGGTTGTTAAAGTTCAGAACATAGTCAGAGCACCTATGTATCTCTCTCATGTCGGCTTGTCTGCCAATCCAACCCGCGCCGTCGAGGAAATTGATGTATAACACATTTTTCCCTGAACTGCGTTGTTTCTTTACATATGTCTCTGTTTTCCGAGCAGTTTCTTTCTTGGTACCTTGGCTACTTGAGGTAGTGACACTGTACGAAACATCGATAATGACCTTTGGATCGTCAGAATTCTCAAGCACAAAACTGACTGCTCTGTCTAACGCCGGAACTCTAATATTCTTTTCGTATTCCAGACCGTGCTTAGCACAGACTGATTTCAGCTTTTTTTCGACTTCTCCAAGAACGAGATCTCCGACATTATTGCTGTACTTGCCCTCGAGTCCTCGTTTAACAAATAGACGAATGGAATTCTTATCCGAAAGCTTTGCAAGTGTAGTTTTGTCAATTGCCATATTGTCAAGATAGAACGCAGGGATTTTTGTTTTAAGTTTTTCATCGTCCCTCCCGCAGAATATCAAGTCGATGACACTCTCCATCATTGCCGGACTCTCTATCATGGCTGTCCTGATTTTTCCAAGACTCCATTCGGTAGAAAAAACGAATCCGCGTTCTTTTCTTATCATAGAAACCATTCTTTTAAAGCGTTCGGTCGATATCTCCATCAGACTGGTTAGATTGTCGAGTGAATCTTTGTTTTCAATAATGTATTTCTTGAGGCCGCTTTTGGTTCCTATGTTATGAAGTTCGCTGTATAACTCGTTAACCTTTTCCTGAACTTCGCTTTCAATAGTTGCCTCATATTCTTCATTTACATAGAACATAGTGGTGGAGTTGAACAATTCCTCAAACCCCATTTTCTTTAGTTCCTTAGGCATTTGCGCTACACCTCCAATCGATATAAACACATTATATCAGGTTCCTGTGCAAATGGCAATATGAAAATTACACTTTTTTGCGGAATTTTTTGAGTTCCCAACTTTTTAATTTTCGTGTTTTGAGGAAGATGGCTAAATACACCTCTGAATAGGAGCCATTTAGTTTGTGCTATGCGGAAACATCTGTGATGCTTTGGACGCTTGATGTCAAACGGTGTTTTTCGGAAAAATAGACAAAGCAAACGAATACCCCATAAAGCAAACCTTTACTCAAAAAGCAAACGATATACCCACAAAGCAAACCTATACCTTTACAGCAGTCCGCTGCGACCGCCGAAAACAAGAAAAACCCGTCCTGGAAAACACTCCGGGGCGGGTTGCTTTATAGGGCAAAGGCTCAAAACTCCTTGAAATCAAGGGATTTTTGCATAGAAAAAAGGTAGTAGACTTTCTATCAAAATCTACTACCTTATTTGGCGGAGAGTGTGGGATTCGAACCCACGTGGGCGTGAGCCCAAACGGTTTTCAAGACCGCCTCGTTATGACCACTTCGATAACTCTCCTTATTGAAGTGCCTAATATTTATACCATATTAAAGGGCCCGTGTCAAACGAAAAAGCACGATTGCTCATTCTTTTGCGCAAAGATACTCAAGCGCTTCCTTGTAGCCCTCAAAGCCCTTGCCGCAGACTGTCTTTTCGGCGTAAAGAGAAACATAGGAAAAACGGCGGAACTCCTCGCGGCTGCTTATGTCTGTCAGATGCACCTCAACGGTGGGAATGCCCACAGCCTTTAGAGCATCGAGAATTGCAACGGAGGTATGGGTATATGCCGCAGGATTAATTACGATGCCGTCAAAAACGCCGAAGGCGCTTTGAATTTTATCGACAATTGCGCCCTCATGATTTGACTGGAACAGCTCTGCTTCGCAATTCAGCTCACGTGCGGTTGACATAATATAATCGCGCAAGGACTTGTAATCGCGCCTTCCGTAGACCTCGGGCTCACGTATGCCCAGCATATTGATATTGGGTCCGTTTATTACAAGTATCTTCATTTAAGTACCTCCAGTACCTTTTCCGCAGTATCCTGCGGCGATGTGCCGCAGACCCTTGCGTCACACCATGCTTCATACAGCGGCAGGCGCTCCGATGCAAGCTTTTCAAGCGGATTTGACTGCGACAGCGGTCTGCCGTCGGTGGCAAGCTCGCTGACAGAACGCTGAATAAACACAATTTTGCCGTTCTGATGCAGAAGTTCATAGTTTTCGAGTCGGGTCACAACACCGCCGCCCGTGGCGATGATTTTTCCGCTTTGCTTTGTAATATCCCGCAAGACCTCGGTTTCGATCCTGCGGAACTCTGCTTCTCCGCACTTTGCAAAAAACTCGGGAATGCTGCAGCCGATGCGATGTTCAACCTCTGCATCGCTGTCAATGACCTCACGCCCGACAAGTTTACATAATTCTAAAGCGCAGCTCGTTTTGCCGCAGCCGGGCATTCCTATGAGAACGATGTTCTGAACGCTGTCCAGAACGTCACCGTAGACCTTGTCGATATGGGCGGGGAGGATTTCCTTTCCCGTGAAAAGCTCAACGGCCCTTGCGGCCTGAGCTACAAGCATATAAAGTCCGCCTGCGCAGGAGATTCCGAGCTTTTCCGCATCGCTTATGAGCTTTGTGCGCAGGGGATTGTAGACCACATCAAGCACGCCGCTGAGCTTTGGGAAATCGGACAGCTCCACAAGGCACTCTCTGTTATTGGGGTACATTCCCACGGGCGTTGCGTTGACGATTATTTCCGCATCAAAATGCCGTGAAAGGTTTACATAATTGTTTTCGCCGCTTCGGGAAACCACTATGACCTCCGAAGCGCCGAGATTTTTAAGCGCAGTGCATAGGGTAGGGGATACGCCTCCGTTACCGAGGACAAGCGCCTTTTTTCCGTCTGCCTCAATGCCGCTTTTTTTCATGAGGGAAACAAAGCCGAAATAGTCAGTATTATCGCCGTAAAGCTTGCCGTCTTTGCGGACAACGGTGTTTACGCTTCCGATGGTTGCGGCTGTCTGCGAAAGACGGTGGCAGTAGGGGATAACCGCTTTTTTATAGGGAATAGTGACGTTAAAGCCCGTGTATTCGCCGCTTAAAAGGAAGCCCTCAAGCTCTTCAGGGGATTTTTCGATGAGGTCATAGTCATAGCCGCCGAAGGCTTTGTGAAGGAAAGGGGAAAAGCTGTGTCCGAGTTTTTCCCCAAGAAGACCGAAATCAGCCATTTCTGCGCTCCTCCTGCTTTTCGCGTGAAAGCTCCATTATTTCGCGGAAGATTTCTTTGTACTCTTCTGAAACCGCCTCGAGCTTTGCGTTTTCACGCGCTGAATCAAAGGTCGGTATGCCATGTGCTGCCTTGTAATCGGCAATGTTACAGCAAATCTCCATGCGCTTCCGAAGCAGATTCTGTATCTCATCATCTATGCTGTCAATGCGGCTTCTGAAATTATCAAGGGATATAGTGTCCCAGTCAGTTAACATAACATCGAGAATGGCAATTGCTGCGCAGGCCTCTGCAACGGGTACTGCGCGGGGAACGATGCAGGGGTCGTGACGGCCGCTTATACATATTTTTACTGGCTCCATGGTGTCAAGCTTTACACTTCTTTGCTCCATGACGATTGATGGGGTAGGCTTAACAAGAACGGTGAACTCAATAGGCATGCCCGTGCTGATTCCGCCCAGAATGCCGCCGTGGTGGTTGGTTTCGGTGACAACTTTGCCGTCTTTAACAATGAAGGCATCGTTGTTCTCGCTTCCTTGCATTTTCGTGTCACCGAAGCGGATTTCCTTAACGGCAGGAATGCCGAAAATCAGAGCTGAAATAAGGCTTTCAAGTCCCTCTGTGCCTGCGTTTCCGAGACCTGCGGGAACACCGATAATGCGGCATTTTATCTCTCCGCCGACTGAATCGCCCTTTTCCTTTGCGGAAATTATCTCGGCTTCGTTTACAAGGGCTTCGGCACTTACTTCAATTCCTCTGCGGGCAAGAATCTGCTTTGCAATGCCGCCGAGAATGCAGAGCGGAGCAGTCAGGCGACCTGAAAATTCACCGCCGCCGGACATGTCGTGCTCAAGTCCGAATTTCTGCCATGCGGAAAAGTCCGCGTGTGACGGACGGGGAATGTGATTAAGGTTTACATAATCAGATTTGCGTACATCTGTGTTGCGAATTTCGGCGCACAGAACGCCGCCGTCTGTTCTGCCGCCAGTAAGTCCGCTTATGAAAACGGGCTCGTCCGCTTCTTTTCGTGAAGTGGAAAGCTCGCTGCTTCCGGGTGCGCGTCGGGAGAGAAAAGCACGCAGGCTATCCATACCAACAGCCTCATCCGCGGGCAGACCGAATGCGCGTATACCGATTTTATCAGCATGCGATGCACCGTATATTTCAAATTTTATGTTGCTGCCGTTAAATCTGCTCATGTATTTCTCCTCCGAGGGATAAGAAATCACGCTTAAATTCTGGATAAGATTTGCTTGCACAGCTTAAATCGTCAATTTCTATTTCGCCGTCGCAGATGAGTGAGGCTACTGCCGCGCTCATGGCGATGCGGTGGTCGCTGAAGGACTGCACTCTGCCTCCGCGCATTTTTCTGCCGCCGCGAATAATCAGTCCGTCGGGAAGCTCGGTTATGTCGGCACCCAATTCAGTTAACATAACATATATGGCATGGAGCCTGTCGCTTTCCTTATAGCGAAGGCGGGAAGCATTGTAAATTCTGCTTTCACCCTTTGCAGCGGCACAGACAACAGAGAGAACGGGGATAAGGTCGGGGATCTCCGATGCGTCAATATCCGCGGCGTGAAGCACGGCAGGGGAAGCGGTGACGGTGGTGCCGTCTTCGGAAAACTCAAGCGATGCACCGAAGCTGCGCAGTATTTCGATTATCTTCCGGTCACCCTGGAGCGAAGCGGGATCAAGCCCGGATACGCTGACGGATTCTTTTCCGATTGCGCCTGCACATAGCCAGAATGCCGATGCCGACCAGTCACCCTCAACCACATGAGTTCCATGCAGATTATACTTGCCGCTGACCTCAATGCTGTTACCAATGCGGTTTACATAAATATTTGCTTTGCGCAGACAATCTATTGTAATATCAATATATTTTGATGATTGCAGTTCTGATGTTATGTTAACTTTACCTCCGCCGAGCAGAGAAACCGCCATAAGAAGACCGCTGACATACTGGGAAGAGATATTTCCCGGGATATCGAACTCGCTTCCGCAGAGCTTGCCGGTAACACGGTTTCCGCTGATTCTTATTCCGTGCCGTGACAGCTCATCGGTTAGGGCGGATATGGGACGCTTGCATAGATTGCCGGCGACTTCAAATTCGGCACCGCAGCCCAGAGCGGAAACAACTGGCATCAGAAAGCGCAGGGTGGAGCCGCTTTCACCGCAGTTCAGTACGGGGAAGAGTGGAAGTGAGTTTTTGTTTACGGGAAAAACCCTGTCGCCCTTAAACTTCGCGCCCAGCGCTTCAAGACAATGTATGGTTGACATAACATCATCACACTTGCTGCTGCATACGATATGCGTCGGCTCATCTGAAAGGGCGGCGCAAATATACAGTCTGTGTGCGTAAGATTTTGATGAGACGGCGTTTACCCTGCCGCCAAGAGAACGGGGGACTATTATCTCACTCATGGCAGTCACCGAAAATGAAGCTCTCAAGCTCGCTTACGGGAATTTCCTCAAGCCTGCATTTTCCTATTTCAACTGGGACAACCAGTGTGATTTTATCGCCGCGGCGTTTTTTGTCCGCAAGCATTAGTTTACATAATTCACTTGACGGATATGGGCATTCCGTAGGCAGACCGTTCTTTTCGAGTGCGGCACATACCTCGGCATTGTGCTTTGTCATTACCGCAAGCCCCATGGCAACGGCCTTGCCGTGAGAAACGGTGTATTCCGAAAATTCCTCAATTGCGTGGGCAACGGTATGACCGAGATTAAGGAAGCGGCGCATTCCGCCGTCATACTCGTCAGCTTCAACGTAGGTCTTCTTAATGGAAAGACAGTCGAATACTGTCTTGGCAATATCATTCTTTGCGGAGGTGAGAAGCTCTTTTTTGCACAGCACAGCATACTTGATTATCTCCGCACAGCCCTCGGCATAGGTTTCGGAGGGGAGAGTGCTGAGGGTGTCCGTATCGCAGATAACAAGCCTTGGCTGATAAACCGTGCCGACCATGTTCTTGCCCTGAGGCATATCCACACCGCATTTTCCGCCTACGCAGGAATCCACCATGGCAAGCAGAGTTGTGGGAATCTGCACAAGGTCAATGCCCCGCATATAGCTTGCGGCGGCAAAGCCCGCAAGGTCGCCTGTTACACCGCCGCCTAGTGCGATGATAACATCGCCCTTTGAAAATTCAAGAGCGGCAAGGCACTTCATAATGCGTGCGAAGGTGTCCAGCGTTTTGCTCTTTTCACCGTGGGGATAAACAAAGGAGGAGGCGAGAAAGCCTGCATTTTCAAGGCTTTGCAGTACCGTATCGGCATAAAGCCCGTCCACCCTGTCACCGCAGATCAAAAGCGCCTTTTCCGCCTTTGTGACATTTCTTATTAAATTGCCGCAAGCCTCAAGAAGACCGCTGTCAATGAGAACATCGTAGCTTTTTGAGGCGTTGATACTAAGCTGCAGCATATTAAATGACCTTTCTTACGGCAAAAACCTTTCTTGCGATTTCCGCAAACTGCTCGGTGGTTACGGCCTGAGGCCCGTCGCATTTTGCGTGGGCGGGGTCGTTGTGAACTTCGATCATGAGTCCGTCGGCTCCTGCGGCGGCCGCCGCAAGTGCCATGGGCTCAACATAGCGGGTGTGGCCCGTTGCATGACTGGGATCAACGATTACAGGCAGATGACTTTGCTCCTTGATTACGGGAATTGCGCTCAAATCAAGCGTGTTGCGGGTTGCGGTTTCAAAGGTGCGTATGCCGCGCTCACAGAGAATGACCTTTTCGTTGCCGCCGGACATAATGTATTCTGCGGCGGTGAGAAGCTCTTTAATTGTGTTTGACCAGCCGCGCTTGAGAAGAACGGGCTTATGGAGCTTTGAAAGCTCCTTTAAAAGCTCAAAGTTCTGCATATTGCGTGCGCCAACCTGAAGCACGTCAATATCCTCAAACAAGGGAAGCTGTTCGGTTGACATAATTTCTGTAACAATGGGAAGTCCCGTTTCGGCCTTTGCCTTGAGAAGAAGCTTTATGCCGTTTTCACCCAGCCCCTGAAAATCGTAGGGGGAGGTGCGGGGCTTGAAGGCACCGCCGCGAAGCATTGCTGCGCCGCTTTCCTTTACGGAACGGGCAAGCTCCATTATCTGCTTTTCATTTTCAACGGAGCAGGGACCGCCGATAAGCGCAAAGCTGCCGCCGCCGATTTTCCCTCCGCCAATCTGAAACACGGAATCCTGCGGGTGATTGATTCTTCCGGCAAGACGGTATTCAACCGTAACCTTTTTTACGGATTCTACTATATCAAGACTTTCGATAAAGTCAGCATCGATTCTTCCCGAATCACCCACAACGCCGAGAACGGTCTGGTGCGTGCCGATTATTGTCTGCACATCAAGATTGTGGTCGCGGATAAAGCAGCGCAGTCCCTCTGCCTGCTCCTGATCAACCTCGGGTCTGAGTACGATTATCATGCGGAATACCTCCCCATAATCATAATTTAACAACTTATTATACAATACTTTTCTGCGTTTGTCATTGTTTTCAAAAAATTTATATTTTCCGCTTGACATAATACGCAAATGTTAATATAATCACTATGCTAAAACTGAACACCTTATCAAGAGCGGTGGAGGGAACGGCCCTGTGAAGCCCGGCAACCTGCGTATGCAAGGTGCTAAATCCGGCGGTGATTATCGAAAGATGAGGAAATTTACCAAGTGTCTTACTCCGTCGGTCCGACGGAGTTTTTTCATTATGATGGTGTTCAGAAATTTAAAAGTATTTCTGGAGGAAAAGAAAATGAGCAAAAGACTGTTTACATCCGAATCCGTAACCGAGGGACATCCCGACAAGATCTGCGACCAGATTTCCGACGCAATTCTGGACGCAATTCTTGAGCAAGACCCCAATGGCCGTGTTGCCTGCGAAACCTGCGTTTCTACGGGCCTCGTGCACATCATGGGCGAGATAAGCACCGAGTGCTACATCGACATTCCCAAAATCGCCCGCGGTGTAATCCGTGACATCGGCTATGACCGCGCAAAGTACGGCTTTGACTGCGATACCTGCGGCATCATCACAAACATTGACGAGCAGTCCGAGGACATTGCGCTCGGCGTTGACAAATCCCTTGAGGCAAAGGAAAACGGCGACAGCGAGCTTGACAACGGTGCAGGTGACCAGGGCATGATGTTCGGCTATGCCTGCGATGAAACTCCCGAGCTTATGCCTCTGGCAATTTCCCTTTCCCACAAGCTTGCAAAGCGCCTTACTGAAGTAAGAAAGACCGAGCTTGTTGACTATCTCCGTCCTGACGGCAAGACTCAGGTAACCGTTGAGTATGACGAAAACGGAAAGCCCGCCCGCGTTGACACCGTTGTTCTTTCCACCCAGCACGCACCAGAAGTCAGCCTTGAGCAGATTAGAAAAGATATGATTGAGCTTGTTATTAAGCACACCGTTCCCGCAGAGCTGCTTGATGAGAATACCAAATATTATGTAAACCCCACGGGCCGCTTTGTTATCGGCGGACCTCAGGGTGACAGCGGTCTTACAGGCAGAAAGATTATTGTCGACACCTACGGCGGAAGCGCACCTCACGGCGGCGGCGCATTCTCCGGCAAGGATCCCACCAAGGTTGACCGCAGCGCAGCCTATGCCGCACGTTACGTTGCAAAAAACATCGTTGCCGCGCACCTTGCGGACAAGTGCCAGGTGCAGCTTGCCTATGCAATCGGTGTTGCCCGCCCCGTTTCCGTCATGGTTGACACCTACGGCACCGGCAAGGTAGCCGACGATGTTCTGGCAGAGGCCGTCAACAAGGTATTTGACCTGCGCCCCACCGCAATTATCCGCGACCTCGGTCTTAAAAAGCCCATTTACCGTCAGCTTGCCGCCTACGGTCACATGGGCCGTGAGGACCTGGGCGTAAAGTGGGAGGAAACCGACAGAGTGGAAGCTCTGCTTGACGCCGTAAAGTAATGCACATTCCAACCTGTGAAAGCTCGGAGCTTGAGATATTAAGCTTCGCCAAAGCTCTTGAAAATTCGGGCGCAAGAGGGGATTACGATGCGGGAAAATGGCTGTATGTTCCCGATTACTACGCCGACTACCGTTATATCCTCGGCACAAGGGGAAAAAATCCCCTTATCTGCATAGGCATCAATCCCTCCACCGCTGCACCCGATGACCTTGACAACACGCTCAAAAGCGTTGCACGCATTGCGGAGCATAACGGCTTTGACAGCTGGATAATGTTTAACGTCTATGCACAGCGTGCCACAAACCCCGACGATATGGACAAATGCCTCAACGAAAAGCTCCACCGTGAGAATATGGAGGCATTTGAATACATATTAAAAAATGTAGGTGAGGGCGTTTCACCTGCGGTGTGGGCTGCCTGGGGAACCATTATAGAAAAGCGCGGCTATCTGCGTGACTGCGTGCTTGACATGGTGGAGCTGGGTCAGAAGTACGGCGCACATTGGGTGAAGGCGGGAAAGTGCTCCAAGAAGGGACACCCCCATCATCCGCTGTATCTGCGTAAGGACGAGGCAACGGAAGCCTTTGACATTGAAGCCTATCTTGAGGTGATTAAGTGAAGCCTGTTTTTAAAATTGCGGTAATTCAGATACGCACAGAGCTTGATAAAGCCGTTACCATGGAAAAAGCAGAACGTATGGTAAAGGAAGCGGCGGAAAACGGCGCAAAGGTTGTTGTGCTTCCCGAAATGTTCAACTGCCCCTACGCCAGCGGATATTTCCGCAAATTTGCCGATGCGGAAAAAGGCGAAAGCCTTAAGGCTATGTCCCGCTGGGCAAGGGAAAACCGCATCATTCTTGTGGGCGGAACAATCCCCGAAGCTGAGGGAGAAAAGCTTTACAACACCTGCTTCGTATTCAACGAGCAGGGTGAGATTATCGCAAAGCACCGCAAGGTGCATCTCTTCGATGTTGACATTGAGGGCGGCATCTGCTTCAAGGAGTCAAAGAATTTTGCCGCGGGAAATGAGATAAACGTGTTTGACACCTCGCTGGGCAGAATGGGCGTTATAGTATGCTTTGACATACGCTTTCCCGAGCTTGTGCGCACAATGGCAAAAAGGGGAGCGGAGCTTGTTTTCTGCCCCGCCCAGTTTAATATGACAACGGGTCCGCGGCATTGGGAGCTTTCAATCCGCGCAAGAGCTATGGACAATGAGATCTATTTCGTGGGTGCATCTGCGGCAAGGTATGAGGGCTTTGACTATGAAGCCTGGGGACACAGCACCGTGGCGGGTCCCTTCGGCATGGTGGAGGCAGACTGTGATGAGAAAGAGCAGATACTCTACTGCGATATTGACCTGAATGAAGTGGATTCCGTGCGGCAGCAGCTTCCGACCTTCCTCAATCTTCGTGAAGATATATACACTGTTCCGCAATAATTGCGGGAAAACACAACATATTGTATATATTTAAAAAAATATGAAAAAAGGGCTTGCCAAATTGGTGGCAAGCCCTTATACTTTGTGAGAAAAGATTTTTAAGACGGTACGAGATGCCGACAAGATTGCTATAGCGGATTGGTATGACCATGCTCATTTCATGTCTTGTCGGAAACGGCAGGGCATTTTTTGTTGAGGTTTTTTATGGAACTGAAAGCAAAGCTCATGGACGAGGCGGCGCTGAACCGCGCTCTCATGCGTATCTCCCACGAAATCACAGAGAAGAACAAGGGCGTTGAAAACGTTGTTCTTGTGGGCATACGCAGAAGGGGAGAGCCCATCGCGCAGCGCATACGCGACAACATCAGAAAAATTGAAGACACCGAGGTGCCCTGCGGAAGCATCGACATCAGCTTTTACCGCGATGACCTGACGCTGAAAAGTGAAATGCCCGTTGTGGAAAAGGCGGAGCTGAGCTTTGACGTCACCGACAGGGACATTGTGCTTGTGGACGATGTTCTTTACACGGGCAGAACGGCAAGAGCCGCCATCGAAGCGGTGTTCTCCTGCGGCAGACCGAGAAGCATTCAGTTTGCCGTGCTGATCGATCGGGGACACAGAGAGCTTCCCATAAGAGCTGACTATGTGGGCAAGAACGTTCCCACCTCCCGCACCGAGCTGATTGAGGTCAGACTTCCCGAGTTTGACAATAACACAGGTGTTTACCTGATGAAATGTGACGATTAAGTATATCAACCGGCTATGCCGGAAGTTATAAATCAATTATCCGAGAGGTAAAAAATGAAAGAAACACAAAATGAAGCCATCTATGATGCCCGCGTTCTGGGCAAAGGCAAAATGACCGTCCTCGGCCTCCAGCATATGTTCGCAATGTTCGGCTCCACCGTTCTGGTACCTATTCTCACGGGCCTGAGCGTTTCCGCAACCCTGCTCTTTGCAGGTCTTGCAACCTTGTTCATGCATCTCGTAACAGGCAAGAAGGTTCCCGTATTCCTCGGCTCCTCCTTTGCATTCCTTGCAGGCTACTTTACCGTTGTGGCACAGGGTGCTGATATCGGTCTTTCCCAGAGAGAAGCTCTGCCTTACGCATGTGCAGGTGTTGCGTGCGCAGGTCTCCTTTACCTCATTCTCGCACTTGTCTGCAAGATTTTCGGCAGCAAAAATGTAATGAAGTATTTCCCGCCCGTTGTTACCGGCCCTATCATCATCACCATCGGCCTGATTCTTGCTCCTTCGGCAATCAACAGCTGCTCCACCAACTGGCTGATCGCTCTTGTTGCAATTGTTGCTATCATTATCTGCAACATCTGGGGCAAGGGAATGATTAAGATCGTTCCCATCCTCGTGGGTGTTATTGCTTCCTACCTGGTAGCCGCAGTTACGGGCAACGTTGACTTCAGCGGCGTCAAGGACGCGGCATGGATAGGCCTTCCCGTTCTGATGCAGGATACCGTATTCAGCCTCTTCGGTGCTGAAAACTTCGACGCAGGCTTCCTGCTCTCCGCAATCATCATGATCATGCCCATCGCATTCGCAACCATGATGGAGCACGTCGGCGATATTTCCGCAATCGGCAGCACCATTGAGAAAAACCTGATTGAAGATCCCGGTCTCCACAGAACGCTCATCGGTGACGGTATCGGCACCGCAATCGCATCACTCTTCGGCGCACCCGCAAACACCACCTACGGTGAAAACACCGGCGTTCTGGTGCTTACCAAGGTTTACGACCCCCGCGTAGTCAGAATTGCAGCAGCCTTTGCAATCGTTCTCAGCTTCTGCCCGAAGTTTGCAGCTCTCATCACCGCAATGCCCACCGCAACCGTCGGCGGTGTTTCCATCATCCTCTACGGCATGATTTCCGCAGTAGGTGTTAGAAATATGGTCGAGAATCACACTGACTTCCAGAAGAGCAGAAACGTTATCGTTGCCGCAGTTATCCTCGGTCTTGCTCTCGGCATCAACTTCTCCGGCGCTCTCGGCGCAGACATCACCTCCGCAGGCAACAACGCAACCGGCGCAATCTCCTTCATGATCGGCGATATGAAGATCGCACTTTCAGGTCTCGCGGTCGCATCCATAATCGGTATCATCCTCAATGCAATCCTGCCCGGCGGACGTACCGAGTATATGCCCAATGACGAGAACTCCAGCTCTCTCGGTAAGTATTAATTTCAAAATACAGTGCATACTATAAGCCTGCATCATACGATGCAGGCTTATTTCAATTCAATGTCAACGGGAGAAACGGCGTGCGTCAAATATGTAATTTTTTTGAGATTTGGTATTGACAATTGCGCTGAATGCTGTATAATAGCTCTTGCGTTTAGCGGATTTGTGTAATGGTAGCACACCGGACTCTGACTCCGTTTGTG
>JAZRZJ010000061.1:0-59799 GCA_045601285.1 Oscillospiraceae bacterium | reverse complement strand
ATGGAAAACTGCGGGAAGCAGCTCGCCTGCCATCTTGTACATGTTGGGAACCATGAGAAGCAGACCCTGGGAAGCGGTGTAGGTGGTGGTGAGGGCGCCTGCGTTGAGGGAGCCGTGAACTGCACCTGCAGCGCCGGATTCAGCCTGCATCTCCTGCACCTTTACGGTGCTGCCGAAGATGTTCTTCTGTCCCTTTGCGGACCACTGGTCTACAAAGTCTGCCATGGGGCTGGACGGAGTGATGGGGTAGATCGCCGCTACTTCAGTAAACGCATAGCTGACGTGTGCGGCTGCCTCATTGCCGTCCATGGTTTTGAATTTTCTCATTATTTTTTCATCTCCATGATGTTATTTCTGTGAAATCAAGTCTATCATTATTAAAATGCAAAGTAAATAATAAAATTTTCCTTGTGCTTTTAGGTTTGGTGTATTATAATACTATAGCATTTGTATCGGAAAGGAGCCGTACTGACTAATGGTTAATATCAGCAATGAAAAAGGCAATATCAGCATCACAAGCGATGTGTTCACCAATATTGCGGGACTTGCGGCAACAAGCTGCTTTGGCGTAAAAGGCATGGCAGGACGCAGCAAGGAAGGCGGCCCCCTCCAGCTCCTGCGCCGTGAATCCATGTCCAAGGGCGTGTTTACCAAATTCGGTGACGACGGAAGCCTGACTCTTGAGCTCCACATCGGCGTGGACAGCGGTGTTAATATCAGCGCCGTCTGCCGCAGCATTATCAAGGAAGTCAGCTACAAGGTTTCCAATGCTACGGGTGTTCCCGTAAAGAGCGTTGACGTTTTTGTGGACACCATCATAGCCGACTGACAGTTTACTTTGAGATAGAGAAATCCCTCCCGGAGGTATAAAGCTTTGAGAGAATACATCGATGCCGCTGCATTTAAGGAAATGATACTATGCGCCGATGCGGCGCTGGCGGCCAACACCCAGCTGATTAACGAATTGAATGTTTTCCCCGTTCCCGACGGTGATACGGGTACAAATATGGGTCTTACCATGAATAACGCGGCAGCCGAGCTCCGCAAGAAAAGCTTCACCGGTGTTTCCGCCGCGGCTGACTGCGTTGCAAGCGCGCTGCTCCGCGGTGCACGCGGCAACTCCGGCGTTATTCTGTCCCTGCTGTTCCGCGGAATCTCCAAGCGACTTAAGGGCATGGAAACCGTGGCCGCAAAGGAATTTGCCGCCGCCATGAAGGACGGCGTTGACGCAGCCTACAAGGCGGTCATGAAGCCTGCCGAGGGCACGATCCTCACCGTTGCACGCCTTTCCGCTGAGGAAGCGGTTTCCTACATCAAGACGGGCAGCGACTTCGAGGAAATGCTGGAGAGGTCACTGGCTGCAGGCAGCAAGGCACTTGAGGACACCATGACCATCAACCCCGTGCTGAAGAAGGCGGGCGTTGTTGACGCAGGCGGCAAGGGCTATGTGGTTATTTTTGAGGCCATGCTGAAGAGCCTCAGAGGAGAAATTTCCGCACCTGCCAAGGCTGTTGACGCAGGCGCGATCGCAAACGAAAGCGGCGCCTTTGACGTGTTTGACACCGAGGAAATCACCTTTGCCTTCGATACTGTTTTCATCGTCCGCAAGAACGATCCCGATGTTGACCTCACTCCGCTCAGAGCATATCTTTCCAGCATCGGCGACTGCCTGGTAATCGGCGAGGACGACGAGGCCTTCAAGGTTCATGTTCACACAAATATCCCCGGCGAAGCCCTCACCAAGTCCCAGAAGTACGGCACGCTTGAGCTTGCAAAGATTGAAAATATGCGTACTCAGCATGAGGATATTCTCGCAGGCAGAAAGGCTCAGAGCACCGACGACCTTGAGGCAATCGAGCGTGAGCTTGAGGGCGGAGAGGAAAATGAAATTGCGGCACCCGAAAAGAAGTACGGCGTTGTGGCAATCTGCGCAGGCGACGGTATGGCACAGCTCTTCTCTGAGCTCGGCGCAGACAAAATCGTCACCGGCGGTCAGACCATGAATCCCTCCACCGAGGACATTCTCAAGGAAGTAAACCGCACTCCCGCGGAAACCGTGTTTGTTCTGCCCAACAACAAGAACATCATCATGGCGGCAGAGCAGTGCGCACCACTTACGGAGAAAAAGGTTGTGGTTATCCAGACCAAGACCGTACCTCAGGGCGTAACCGCCATGCTGAACTTTGACAATTCGGCGGAAACTGAGGAAATCGCGGAGGCCATGAGCGAGAGCATCAAGGGAGTTCACACCGCGCAGATCACCTACGCCGCACGCAACTCAGATTTTGACGGCTACGAAATCCATGAGGGCGAATATCTCACCCTGCTTGACGGCAAGCTCATCGGAAGCTACAGGGCCATGGACAGCGCACTTGAGGCTGTGGGCAAGTCCGCAGCGGAGCTTGAGCCCGAAATCGTCACCGTTTATTACGGCGAGGACGTAAAAAGCGATGAGGCGGAGGCAGCGGCGGAAATGCTTAAAAACGCACTTCCCGATGCGGAGGTTTCCGCAGTAAACGGCGGTCAGCCCGTTTACTACTTTATGATTTCAATTGAATAAATTATAAAAAGGAAAAGCACCGCTTGCGGTGCTTTTCCTTTGTCTGTCGAGTTTATTCGAGGTCGTACATCTTCATGGTTTCGCGATTGCGGTATTCGTGCTTTTCGTAATAGCCGATGAGCTTTCCGTCTCCGTCACGCAGGGCAACCATGTAAACGTCCTTGTTTTCCTTTTCATTGAAGCTGGTGTAGACGATATTGTTTTCCCCGCTTGCAGCGAACCACGCAAGAACCTTTTTTATCATTTCGTTCGACTGCGCTCCGTGGCAGTCCAGAAGACTTTTTCCCACAAGTGAAGCGCCTCCGCGATTTGCATACCGCGCCTTTGCCGCGGGATTCATGTAAATAATTTCGTGGCTTGTGTCGCAGACAACCACGGCACAGCGGTCCTGCTCAATAATGCTTTTGAAATATGCGTTCAGTTCCATTGAAAATCCTCACTTTATTTGACAAAACTTTCTACTGTGATATATTTGTATGCAGAAACTAACCGAGGTGGGAAATATGCTTATTGAAAATTCCTGCGAAGCTTTCTGCGAAGCTCTGGCATCAACCGATGCCATTCCAGGAGGCGGCGGCGCTGCGGCGCTCTGCGGAGCCCTGGGCGCATCGCTCTGCGCCATGGCAGCAGGTCTTACGGCAGGCAAAAAGAAATTTGCCGCACATAAGGAAGAGCTTGAAAACATCATAGCAAACTGCGAAGAGCTTCGCAAGGATTTTTTACATCTTGTCGATGCAGATGCAGAGGGCTTTGCGCCTCTTGCCGCGGCATATTCTCTGCCTAAGGACACGGAGGGCTACGCGGAAAAAATGCGCAGCGCCACTCTCGTAGCCATGAGCGCACCTTACGCAATGGCAAAGGACTGCTGCAAAACGGTTGAGCTTATCGAAAAGCTGTACGACGGCAGATGCAGTGCGCTTCTCATTTCCGACGCCGGCTGTGCCGCGGCGCTGTGCCGTGCGGCGCTTCAGTGCGCGGCAATGAATGTTTTCGTCAACACGAAGCTGCTCCGCGGTGATGCGGAAGCCGACGCAATTGAGACGGATACAAAGGCGATGCTGTCCGAATATCTCCCCAGGGCAGAGAAAATTGCGGAAAGAATAATAAGCAGACTTTCAGAGGTAGAATAAATGGCAAAAATCCTGAAGGGCGCTCCCGTTGTCAAAGCAATGACG
Source organism: Oscillospiraceae bacterium (assembly GCA_045601285.1). GTDB lineage: Bacteria > Bacillota > Clostridia > Oscillospirales > Oscillospiraceae > F23-B02. The sequence goes on along the minus strand of JAZRZJ010000061.1, from coordinate 56,064 downwards.
GAGCAGCTTGTTGAAAGAATTGAAAACTACAGAAAGCAGGGAGTTGTTCCCAAGCTTGCCATTGTGCGTCTGGGCGAAAATCCCGATGATATATGGTACGAAAACAGCATTGTCCGCTTCTGCGAAAAGGTGGGCGTTGAGGTAAAGAGCGTTGTCTATCCCGCAGACTGCGAGGAGAGCCGGCTTATCCGCCGCGTAAAGCGCATAAGCAACGACAACTCAGTCCACGGCTGTCTGCTTCTGCGGCCTCTGCCTAAGCATATAAACGAGTTTAAGGTGTTCGATGCGCTTGCACCGGAAAAGGATCTGGACTGCCTCACCGACGGCTCGCTTGCCGCAGTTTTTGCAGGAAAGGGCGCGGGCTTCCCGCCCTGCACCGCCCAGGCCTGCCTTGAGGTACTTGATTACGAGGGAGTTGAGCTTGAGGGCAAAAACGCCGTGGTCATAGGCCGCAGCCTTGTTGTGGGCAGACCCCTTGCCATGATGCTTCAGCAGCGCAACGCAACCGTCACCATGTGCCACAGCAAAACCGAAAACCTTGCGGAGCTATGCCGCCGGGCAGACATCATCGTTTCCGCCACGGGCATGCCCGGCACGGTCACAAGGGACTGTGTGCGGGAAGGTCAGATTATCATTGACGTGGGCATAAGCAGCTCCACGGACAATTTCGTTGTGGGCGACGTTGCCTTTGAGGAGGTTGCGCCGGTTGTTGCCGCAATCACCCCCGTACCCGGAGGCATCGGCTCTGTCACAACGGCAACCCTCATAAAGCATCTTCTTGAGGCTGCCGAGGTGACTTACGTCTTTTCCAAACAGTAAATCAAAGACGCTGCTTTATGGAGAATACATAAAGCAGCAACTGAAAGAGAACCGGATCCACAACCAAATGGCAATCCTCAAGCAAGTGTCTTTCCGCAGTTCACGCCTTAAGCTGTGGACGGTAAAAAGGGCTATGCCCGCATATTCACGGCAGCACCGTGGACAATCATTAACCGCTTATTGTAATAAGGAGAAATAATTATGAAAAAACTTTTTGCATTATTGCTGGCATGCTGCATGCTGACCTGCCTTCTCTGTGCCTGCGGCAACAAGACCGCATCGGATGACAACAGCGGCAGCGGCGAAAAAAACGGAAACAAAACAGTGGCACAGGAAAAAAACAAAGACCCCTATGTCCTGTCCAGAAGCTATGCTTTTGACAGCAGGGGAATGTGGCGTTATACAAATGAATACGTGTATGATGAAAACAATAATTTGGTGTTAAGCCTGCGTAACGGCTTCCGCAAGACTGCATATATTTACGATGATAACGGAAACATGATTTGCACCGTAAGCTATGACGAAACAGGTCGTATTACAGACGTTGCCGACAGAACCTACAGCAAGGACGGTACCCTTGTCAGCGTAATCCACAGCAACGGAGATTCCGCATATTATAACGAAGACGGCAAGCCGGTCAGCAGAGAAGCCGGCGGCCAGCAGCATTCCTACTCCTATGACAAATCCGGCAATCTTTTGAACTATAAGAGAACCACCGGCAACGACACCGTGGAATTTGCCTATACCAATGACAGCAAGGGAAGAAACACAAAGATTGAGCTTATAATCAACAATGAGCCCAGAGGAACCTTCCTGACAAGAGAAAACCGTGATGATAACAGCTACACAGAGTATTATTACGGCGTTGTTGCACCCCTTTGGTATAAGACTGATATTACGATTATGGATAATGTTGGCGTTGGCTCAACCCTGTCGGATACGCCTGTTGTGCAGGTGGATTATAACACTAAGGGCAATGTGAGCCTTGTTACATACCTTTCTGACGGAAGCACCGCTGAATACAGCTATGCCGCCTTCGGCGATGATTCAGAGGAATTGCTGACTGAAATCAGGGTCACAGGCAATCAGGAGCTCCGCATTCTGAAGGAGTACAATGAGCAGGGAAAACTGCTGAAGTATCATCAGTTCACCGTGCAGCCTGACGGCACAGAGCAGGAAACAATATTTGAAACCAACGAATACGATGCTGACGGCCGTGTGATGATAAGAAATTCCACCTTTGACTTTGACTGCATTCACAGCGACAGAGAGTATTACGAATGGGTGGACGAAAAGGATAATTTCCTGTGTATGCTTGATGAGGCAAGGCTGCACCACACAGACAACGGCAGCCGCACCGCCGACGAAATCAAAAGCATTGTTCTGGACAGCTTCCATGAGAAATATCCCGACACGGCAAAATACGGTGTTGACGATGTATATTGGAGCGTTGTCAGCTACGGATATTTCGACTTTGTGGGAGGCAGCGACGCATATCATGTAGCCTTTGTTATTCCGGGAGTGACAGATGCAAGCTGCTGCAGCGGAAATGCCGTTTACATTGATGACGGAACAGACTTCGTATATTTTGACGATGACCCGACTTTCCAGATGTTCGCCTCCGATTTCTCTTCCTGTTTCTACTGCCTGTATTTACCTCCGATAGAATAAACAAACTTCACGCCGCGGCAGCCGCCGCGGCGTATTTTTGCAGAAGAACACCTCCGGCTAAGCCGGGGAAAGTTTGTCAACAATGATTTGACAGCGGGCAGAATACATCGTAAAATATAAGCTACAACATTTTTTGAGGTGAAAAGCATGGCCGAATTTTCACATTTTAACGACAGCGGACGCGCACGCATGGTGGACGTTTCCGAAAAGAGCGAAACCGCAAGAGTCGCAATCGCGGCGGGCAGGGTAAAGGTAAACGCCGAAACCTTCGCGCTGATAAAAAGCGGCGGCATGAAAAAAGGCGACGTTCTCGGCACGGCGCAGATTGCGGGCATCATGGGCGCAAAGCGCACTCCCGACATAATTCCCATGTGCCACCCCATTATGATTTCCGGCGTGGATATTGACTTTTATCTCAACGAGGCGGAGCTTGCCGTGGAGATTACCGCAACGGCAAAATGCACGGGAGTGACGGGTGTTGAAATGGAGGCGCTGACGGCGGTTTCCGTTGCGGCGCTGACGGGTTACGATATGTGCAAGGCCGTGCAGAAGGATATGGAGATAAGCGACATACGCCTGCTTAAGAAAAGCGGCGGCAAAAGCGGAGATTTTGTAAGAGAATGAACACTGTTGTTGTAATCGGAGGCGGCGCCTCCGGTATGCTGGCGGCACTCACAGCCGCCGAGGATAAAAATAATAAGGTAATCCTGCTTGAGCGTCAGCAGAGAGTGGGACGCAAGCTCATGGCAACGGGCAACGGCCGCTGCAATCTCACGAATACGGGCGCAAGCGCCGCAAACTATCACGGCAAGCAGGCGGATTTTGCCCTTTCCGCTCTGGAAAAGTTCGGGCCCGAAAAGGTGCTGGAATACTTCCGCAGTCTCGGACTTGTCACCGTTACGGAATACGGCGGCAGAGTTTATCCTCTGTCCAACTCAGCAAACAGCGTGGTTGACGTTCTGCGCTTTGCCATTGAAAAAAGCGGCATTGAGCTTCGCACCTCCGAGCCCGCAAGAGAGCTTATAAAGCGCGGTGAGGGCTTTTTAATCCGTACTGATAACGGCGAGATAAAAGCCGACTATGTAATCATGGCCTGCGGCGGTGCGGCGGGCGCAAAGCTGGGCGGCGTTACGGACGGCTACGACCTGCTGAAGAGCCTCGGTCATAAGCGCACGGCGCTTCACCCCGCCCTTGTTCAGCTTGTCACCGATCCCAAATATCCCCGTGCTCTCAAGGGCATCAGAGCGCAGGCAAAGCTGCGCTATGTCTGCAGCGGCGAGGAGCTTTCCTGCTCCGAGGGCGAACTTCAGTTCATCGAAACGGGACTTTCCGGTCCTGCTGCCTTTGATGTTTCCCGTGCCGTTTCCTTAAACGGCGAGGGCGAGATACACATTGATTTTCTCGGTGAGCTCACCGATGATGAAATGCTGGAAATCCTCCGCAAGCGCGTGTCGGATATGCCCGATATGAACGCCGAGGATATCCTCACGGGCGTTGTGCACAACCGTTTGGGCAAAATGCTGGTGAAATATTCAGACGTCGGCGGCGGAAGAAAGCTCCGTGAGCTTAAGGAAAAGGATTTTGAGGCTCTGCTCCGCGCCTGCCGCGATTTTACCGTTGCGGCAAAGGGCGTTGAGGGCTTTGACTGCGCCCAGGTCACAGCGGGCGGAATAAAGACAACGGGCGTAAACCCCGAAACCATGGAAAGCTGGTTCGTGCCGCACCTGTTTATATGCGGTGAGCTGCTTGACGTTGACGCCGACTGCGGCGGATACAATCTGCAGTGGGCCTGGGCAAGCGGCAGAATTGCGGGGAGGCTGGGCAAATGATTTCCGTACGCAGCCTGCGCCTTGAAATCGGCGACCCCGAAGAAAAACTGAAGAAAAAAGCGGCAAGGGAGCTTCGAGTTCCCGAGGTCGATATAAAGAGCATAAGGCTCACGAAAAAATCCCTTGATGCCCGGAAGAAAAACGATTTGCACTACACCTGCGCCGTTGCCGTGACCGTAAACGGCAGCGAGGAGAAGATAATCGCGAGGTCGAAAAGCAAAAACGTTTCCGCCTATGAGGAATTTGTATATAACATTCCCCAGGTGAAGAGCGACAGGCGCCCCGTTATCGTGGGCTTCGGCCCTGCGGGAATGTTTGCGGCGCTGGTGCTTTCAAAGGCGGGGCTTAAGCCCATTGTCATCGAGCGCGGCAGCGACGCCCGGACAAGAGCCGAAAAGGTTGAGGCATTCCGAAGCGGCGGCAAGCTCGACACGGAGTGCAACGTGCAGTTCGGCGAAGGCGGAGCGGGCACATTTTCCGACGGCAAGCTGAATACGGGCATTAAGGATAAGCGCATAAGCTTCATGCTGAAGACCTTTACGGAGCACGGTGCGCCCGAGCATATACTGTGGGACGCAAAGCCCCACATAGGCACGGACATTCTGATTAACGTAGTGCAGAATATCCGCAAAACCGTCATTGCAAACGGCGGTGAGGTGAGATTTAACACAAAGCTGACAAGGCTTCTGCTTGAGGGAAACCGCCTCTGCGGAATTGAGGCTGAGGCGGAGGGTGAGCGCTATACCCTTGACTGCGAAAGTCTTATCCTTGCAATCGGTCACTCCTCCCGCGACACCTTTGAGATGCTCGATGAGCTGTGTGTTCCCATGGAGCCCAAGGACTTTTCCATGGGCGTGCGCATTGAGCATAAGCAGAGCGATATAAACATCGCCCAGTACGGCGCTGACATTTCAGAGCTTCCTGCGGCGGACTATTCCCTGAACGTTCACCTGCCCGACGGCACAAGCGCCTACACCTTCTGTATGTGTCCCGGCGGTGAGGTGATCGCTGCGGCCTCGGAGGAGGGCGGAGTCTGCACAAACGGCATGAGCCGTTCACGGCGTGACGGCGAAAACGCGAATGCGGCCCTGCTTGTAACTCTTCACACAGAAGATTTTATCTATGAGGGAGTGCTCGGCGGTATGTACTGGCAGAGGGAGATTGAGAGAAAGGCCTTTTCTGTGGGAGGTGACTACAAAGCACCCGCACAGACTGTAGGCGATTTCCTCAGTCACAGACCAACGGCACAGCAGGGAAGCGTCACTCCCAGCTACCGCCCCGGTGTGCATTACTGCGACCTGCACGATGTGCTTCCCGAACGCATCACCTCGGTCATGGAAAATGCCCTTTCCGAGCTGGGCAAAAAGCTCCGCGGCTTCGATAATCCCGAGGCGATGATGACAGCGCCGGAAACGCGCTCCTCCTCGCCGGTGCGCATACTGCGAAACGAAAACCGCATGAGCGAGATACGCGGACTTTATCCCTGCGGTGAGGGCGCGGGCTACGCCGGCGGAATAACCAGCGCCGCCGTTGACGGCATGAAATGCGCCGAAAGCGTAATTGAAAATTTGTGATTATGGAAAAAAGAAAGCATCCGCGTCTTGATAATTATGATTACAGCAGAAACGGAATGTATTTTGTGACTGTGTGCGCAAAAAATAAAAAGAATCTGTTCGGAAGTTTTACCGTAGGGCGGGGGCTTGCTCCCGCCGAAAACCCGATTGAGTTAAACAATCTCGGAAAGCTCGTAGAACAATGCCTGCTTGCCACAGAATCAAGATATCAGAACATTTCTGTTGACAAGTACGTGATAATGCCCAACCATCTGCACGCTATTATTCGCATTGAAGAAGCGGCGGGAGCAAGCCCCCGCCCTACGCTGATGGACGCGATATGTTCGTTTAAATCCATTGCAACGCGGGAATGCAACAAAGCAGACGGAATTGCCGGACGACAGATTTTTCAGACTTCGTTTTATGAGCATATAATTCGCACGCAGGTGGATTATAACGATATATGGTATTATATCGACAGAAATCCCCTTAAATGGCTCGATGATGAGCTGTATATTGAATATGAATGACCATACGTGCCGTAGGGCGGGGGCTTGCTCCCGCCGAAAACCCAAAGGACACCGCCCAATGTGGTGTCCTTTTCTTGTGTTACAATATATTTCATGCCACAATATCTTGTGTATGCAAAAAAGGTGAATAATTACAGAAATGAAAGAAATGTAAACTGTTAAAAAACCCTCAAAGCCTTGAAGATGCTGACTTTTTTGAAAATCGCATAAATACGGGCTATTCAAAACCTGCGTTTTTAATTACAGTCTGTAGAATTACAAAACACTATATTTTGTGGTTGTAACGGTTACAAAGCGGTAAAAATGGCTACATTTTGTGTTTTTCTATTGACTTTGAATTGAAGATGTGCTATTGTTTAGCACGCTACGAAATCAGGAGAAACTATGCGCATTTCAGGAATTCAAAAGTTAACATTGCTGGATTATCCGGGCAAGGTTGCCTGCACCATGTTCACCTCGGGCTGCAATTTCCGCTGTCCCTTCTGCCACAACGCAGCTCTGGTGCTTCCCGAGCGGATCGAGGAGAGCTTCCTCACGGAAGAGGAGATAATGGGCTTCCTGAAAAAACGCTTCGGCGTGCTGGACGGAGTTGCCGTGACAGGCGGCGAGCCTCTGCTCCATGCGGATATGCCTCAGCTCCTTGAAAAGATAAAGTCCATCGGCTACAAGGTGAAGCTTGACACCAACGGTTCAAATCCGAAGCTGCTGAGAGAAATCATCGAGGCGGGACTTGTTGACATGGTTGCCATGGATATAAAGAACGCTCCCGAGGCTTACGGGAAAACAATCGGCATTGAAAACTACGACATATCCAAAGTCGAGGAGTCCAAAAATCTGCTGCTGGGCGGAGTGGTTGATTACGAATTTCGCACCACGGTAGTGAAGGGGCTTCACACAAAGGAAAGCCTTGTTTCCGCGGCAAAGTGGATTGAGGGCGCAAAGGAGTATTATTTACAGCAGTTTAAGGATTCGGGGGACCTGATTCTCCCCGAGGGACTTGGCGCTTACGATAAAGAAGAAATGAATGTTCTCTGCGACGCTGTAAGGCAGTATGTGCCTTCGGCACAGGTCAGAGGCGTATGACAGAGATACGGGAGGATATAGAGAAATGTATCAGATCATCAAGAGAGACGGCAAGATCGTTGAGTTTGACATCAGCAAGATTACAAACGCAATCAAGAAGGCTTTTGAAGCCACCGAAACCGAGTACACCGACAACATCATTGATTTCCTTGCACTGAAGGTTTCCGCAGATTTCATTCCCAAAATCAAGGACGGCTATGTTGCGGTTGAGGACATTCAGGACTCCGTTGAGGCAGTTCTGTCCCGCGGCGGTTATGAGTCCGTTGCAAAGGCATATATTCTTTACCGTAAGCAGCGCGAGAAGCTCCGCAACATGAAGTCCACCTACCTTGACTACAAGGAAACCGTCAACAGCTACGTCAAGGTGCTTGACTGGCGTGTAAAGGAAAACTCCACCGTCACCTATTCCGTGGGCGGACTTATCCTTTCCAACTCCGGCGCGATCACCGCAAACTACTGGCTCAGCGAGGTTTATGACGAGGAAATCGCAAACGCACACCGCAACTGCGATATGCACATTCATGACCTTTCCATGCTCACCGGCTACTGCGCAGGCTGGAGCCTCAAGCAGCTCATTCAGCAGGGTCCCGGCATTCCCGGCAAGATCAATTCCTCTCCCGCAAGCCACCTGAGCACCCTCTGCAATCAGATGGTCAACTTCCTGGGCATCATGCAGAACGAATGGGCAGGCGCACAGGCCTTCTCCAGCTTCGACACCTACCTTGCTCCCTTCGTAAAAGTAGACAAGCTCAGCTATAAGGAAGTCAAGCAGTGCATTCAGAGCTTCATCTTCGGCGTGAATACTCCTTCCCGCTGGGGCACCCAGGCTCCCTTCTCCAACATCACTCTTGACTGGACCGTTCCCGCTGACCTGAAGGACCAGCCCGCAATCGTAGGCGGCAAGGAAATGGACTTTACCTACGGCGACTGCGTTGAGGAAATGGCAATGGTCAACAAGGCCTTCATCAACATCATGATCGAGGGCGACGCAAACGGCCGCGGTTTCCAGTATCCCATTCCCACCTATTCCATCACCCGTGACTTTGACTGGTCTCCCACGGAGAACAACAAGCTCCTCTTCGAGATGACCGCAAAGTACGGCACTCCCTATTTCTCCAACTACATCAACTCCGATATGGAGCCCTCCGATGTCCGCAGTATGTGCTGCCGTCTGCGCCTTGACCTGCGCGAGCTCCGCAAGAAGAGCGGCGGCTTCTTCGGCAGCGGCGAAAGCACCGGCTCCGTGGGCGTTGTCACCATCAATATGCCCCGTATCGCATATCTTGCAAAGGACGAGGCAGACTTCTATGCCCGCCTTGACAAGATGATGGACATTGCCGCACGCTCCCTGAAGATCAAGCGTGAAATCATCACCAAGCTTCTCGACGAGGGTCTGTATCCCTACACCAAGCACTATCTCGGCACCTTTGCAAACCACTTCTCCACCATCGGTCTTGTGGGCATGAACGAGGCGGGCCTCAACGCCAAGTGGGTACGCGCCGACATGACCAGCGAAAAGTGCCAGAGCTTCACAAAGGACGTTCTGAACCATATGCGCGAGCGTCTCTCTGACTATCAGGAGAAGTACGGCGACCTGTACAACCTGGAGGCAACTCCCGCGGAGAGCACCTCCTACCGTCTTGCAAAGCACGACAAGGAGCAGTTCCCCGAAATCATCACCGCCAACGAGGCAAGCGGCGTTCCCTACTACACCAACTCCAGCCATCTGCCCGTAAGCTACACCGAGGATATCTTCTCCGCCCTTGACATTCAGGACGAGCTGCAGACTCTCTACACCTCCGGCACCGTCTTCCACGCCTTCCTGGGCGAGAAGCTGCCCGACTGGGAAGCTGCCGCAAATCTTGTGCGCAAGATCGCAGAGAACTACAAGCTGCCCTACTACACCATGAGCCCCACCTATTCCGTCTGCCCCGACCACGGCTACATCACCGGCGAGCATTTCACCTGCCCCGAGTGCGGCAAGGAGACCGAGGTTTACAGCCGCATCACCGGCTATTACCGCCCTGTTCAGAACTGGAACGCCGGCAAGACTCAGGAGTACAAGGACCGCACCGAGTACGTCATTGAGAACTCCGTTCTCAAGCACAGCGGCCCTCTGAACATGGAGGAAAAGCCCGTTGAGGAGACCGTATTTGAGGCAAAGGGCGAAAAGAAGCTCCTGCTTTTCGTAAAGCAGAACTGCCCCAACTGCCGCGCCGCCTACGCAATGCTTGAAAAGGCGGGCATTGAGCATGAAAAAATCATGGCAGAAGAGAATGCCCCGCTGGCAAATTCCTACGGAATAAAGAGCGCTCCCACACTCGTCATCTGCGATGGCGAAACCTGCACAAAGTTTGCGGGCGCTCCCGAAATCAAAAAGTGGATTGCAGGCAAATAATAAAGAATAAAGCTCCCTGTCATTGCGAGGAGCGCAGCGACGTGGCAATCCGTATCCTTTCAGCAGGCAAGCGGATTGCCACACCAACGCTGCGGCGCTGGTTCGCAATGACAATTATTTTATGGTCGACATTTGTGAGGTATTAAAAATGTATGACGTAATTATCGTCGGCGGCGGCCCCGCGGGACTAACCGCCGCGCTGTACGCTCTCCGTGCGGGAAAGACCGCGCTTGTCATAGAAAAGGCCAGCTTCGGCGGTCAGATCACCTGGTCACCCAAGGTTGAAAATTTCCCCACGATCGAGTCAATTTCGGGCAGCGAGCTGGGCGACCGCCTCATGCAGCAGGTGGAGCGTCAGGGCGGCGAAACCGAATTTGCCGAGGTTGTGTCCGTTGAGCTTGAGGGCAATGTAAAACGCGTCACAACGGACTATGACGAGGTTTTCGAGGGCAAGGCTCTTATCATTGCCACGGGCGCAAAACCGCGTATGCTGGGCATTGAGAGGGAAGCAGAGCTTGTGGGCAGCGGCGTTTGCTACTGCGCTGTCTGCGACGGCGCCTTCTACAAGGGCAAGCCCGTTGCCGTAAACGGCGGCGGCAACTCCGCGCTTCAGGACGCGGTGCTGCTTTCCGAAAGCTGCTCAAGAGTTTACCTTATTCACCGCAGGGATTCCTTCCGCGGCGAAGCAAAGCTTGTGGAGGCTCTTGAAAAAAAGCCGAACGTGGAGTTTGTGCTGAATTCCTCAGTCACCGCCCTGAAGGGTGAGGGCGAGCTTACGGGAATCACCGTAACCGATAATGAGGGCAGCAGCCGCGATATCAGCGTTGAAGGACTTTTCGTAGCCATCGGCCATGCTCCCGACAACTCCGTGTTTGCGGAGCTTATGGAGCTTGACAGGGCAGGCTACGCAGACTCGGCAGAGGACTGCAAAACAAAGACGGCAGGTGTATTCGTGGCGGGTGACTGCCGCAAAAAAACCGTGCGCCAGCTCACCACGGCCTGCGCCGACGGCTCTGCCGCCGCACTCGCCGCCTGCAGCTATATTGACAGTCTGTAATTAAAATATATAGAGGAAAAATAAGTGAAAGTTGTATTATTCTCAATAACATCAAACATCATTTTGGCAATTATCTTTTTTGTAGCAATGATGCGTGCAAAAAAGCACAAAAAGCACTGGGGCATTTTTTGGGCCGCAGTAGGCATAGAGGTTCTTTCCGCCACCGGAATGCTCCTGCCGCTTACTATGGACAGCAAAGCTCTTGAAAGCTTCGGCATTAAGGCGACAGCAACCGCTCCCGAACTGGCAGCAAGCGTTATCGTGTTTGTAATTATGGCTGTTTTCGTGGCGCGTTATCTGAAAAAACGCGATGCTGAGATAGAATAACTTGAGATAAGATGAAAGAGAAAGAGGAAAAACAGGAACAATTCGCCTGACAGAATATGTAAAGCCCGGAAAGCTTGACTTTCCGGGCTTTAAGTCGTATGGAGGTGCAGCAATGAAAAGCAAAAACACAGCATGGATATGTCTGATCCTATCGGGACTTACGGAGGTCGCCTGGGCATATACGATGAAGCTGTCCGACGGCTTCACAAGGCTTTTGCCGACACTTGTCACGGTTGTGATTCTTGCCGCGGGCTTTGTGCTTCTTGAACGTGCGGTGCGGGCATTCGGCATCGGCATGAGCTACGCCGTGTTTACGGGCATAGGCGTTGTGGGAACAACGCTCGAGGGCATTCTTTTTCTTGACGAGGGCGTCGGGGTTCTGAAGCTTGTGTCCATAGTCGTGCTTATAGCGGGCATCGTGGGACTGAAGCTCTGCGACGGAGAGGAGAGTGACGCATGAGCTGGATAATTCTTGTGTGCGCCTCGTTTTTCGAGCTTGCCTTTACCGTATGTATGAAGCTTTCCGACGGACTGAAAAACAAGCTTTTCACCCTACTGACAGTCGTCACCGCATCGCTCAGCGTAATACTTCTGTCCATTGCAACAAGGAGGCTTCCGCTCGGCACCGCCTATGCCGTGTGGACGGGACTCGGCACCGTTTTCAACGTGGCCTTCGGCATAGCGGTTTTCAAGGAAAGCAAAAGCGTAAAAAAGCTGATTTTTACGGGCATGGTGCTTATGGGAGTAATCGGCCTCAGACTTGCTTCTTAAATTTTAATTAAAAAAATAAAAGTTATTTACAAACAGCGAAATGTGTTGTAAAATATAAAATAATTAAAGTGTTTTTTGAAAGAGGTTGTTTAAATGCTTGAAGACAGGTTCCTTGAAGTGTACGACAAATTCAAGCTTGAGTTTTTCCGAAGGATATTCGAGCTTGTGCGTGAACGCGAGGGTTCGCTTTCCGCAATGGAGGCCTTTTCCATTGAGGTTATCCATGCTCTGCATGAGCCCACAATAGGACAGTTTGCGGATTTTCTGAACATCTCCCAGTCCAATGCAACCTACAAAGTCAACAACCTCATAAAGAAGGGCTATCTTCAGAAGCTCAATTCCGAGATCGACCGCCGGGAGTATCATCTCGTGCTGACGGAAAAGTACTACGGCTATACGGACATCATGCGCAGCTATGTACAGACCGTTGTGGGACGTATGAATGAAAGCTTCACCGCAGAGGAGGCGGCCTCCTTTGCGGAAATGCTGGGCAGAATTTCCGGCGAAATGATGCCCGAGGCGGACAGCTTCAGCAACAAATAATTTAATTTTAAGATTTTATAAACAGAAAGAAAACGGGGTGTAAATCATGACAGGACAATCAAGCTTTTGGGACGTAAGTGTATGGACGCTGGTAATTACCTTTGCAATCCTTTTCGGAGGAATGCTTTTGGCAAACCTCTTCCGACGCGTCATTCCCGCACTGCGTAAATCGCTGATACCCAGCGCGGTGCTGGGCGGCTTTCTCATTCTTGCCGCAGATGCCGCATTCAAGGCAATATTCGGACACTCGATGTTCGATGTCACAACTCTTGAAGCGCTGACCTATCACGGTTTGGGCCTCGGCTTTGTCGCTCTTGCACTGCGCTCCACCGATAAGGTAAAGACCGCAAAGGCAAAGCGCGATGTTTTCAACACCAGTACCGTTGTCGTAGGCACCTATCTGCTTCAGGCAATAGTGGGACTTGCCATAACAGTCACGCTGTTCTACCTCATCGGCAGCTATGCCGCAGGCGGTCTGCTGCTCCCCATGGGCTTCGGTCAGGGACCCGGGCAGGCATATAACTGGGGCAGCATCTATCAGGGCTACACCGAATATCCCGCCTTTGAGAACGGCGCAAGCTTCGGTCTGACGATTGCGGCAATGGGCTTCATTTCCGCAAGCATCGGCGGCGTGTATTTCCTTAACAGACTTCGCCGCAAGGGTGACAAGCGCGCACAGATTGTCAATGCCGATGAAATCGAAGACCTCTCCGCAGAAATGGTAACGGGCAAGGGCGAAATTCCCCTTTCCGAATCCCTTGATAAGCTCACCGTTCAGTTCGGACTTATCTTTGTGACCTACTTTGTTTCATTTGCCGCAATGTACGGTGTTACAATTCTGCTGGACAAGCTGGGTGGCTTTGCGGTCAACACCATCAAGCCGCTGCTCTGGGGCTTCAACTTCCTCGTGGGCACCGCCTTTGCAATTCTCGTCAAGGGTATTCTCAAGAAGAGCAAGGCAAAGGGTCTTGTTCACAGAGAGTACACCAACAACTTCATGCTCAACCGCATCAGCGGACTCATGTTTGACATCATGGTCGTAGCCTCCATTTCCGCCATCGACCTTTCCGCCTTCCGTCATCACGAATTCTGGCTTCCCCTTATCCTCGTATGTGTCCTCGGCGCAGTTGTTACTTATTTCTACAACAGATTTATCTGCCGCAAACTGTTCCCCGACTATGAGGACGAGGCGTTCCTTTCCCTTTACGGCATGCTTACGGGTACAGCCAGCACGGGCGTAATTCTCCTGCGTGAGATCGACCCCCTGTTCAAGACTCCCGCCTCCCACAACCTCATCTATCAGAATCTGTGGGCGATTATTCTCGGCGCTCCCATGCTTCTGCTGATGGGCTTTGCCGCACGCAGCATGACATGGACATTCATAACCTTCGGCATTGTCATTGTCCTGTTCGGCGTCATGCTTATGCTGCAGTTCCGGGACAAGCTCTTCAAAAAGAAGGCAAAACAGTAATAAAAAAGACCGTTCTTCTCGGAAGAACGGTCTTTTTTACTCGAACAGCTCAAGAAATTCGTTCCAGAGCTCAACAATGCGGAACTTCAGCCTATAGCTGTCGGACTCCGCAACGATTCCGCGGCTGCCGTCGCTCATGGCGTCAAGGGCCTCCTGCTGCTCCGCGGCGGAAATGCACAGAGGCGGAAAAACCACGCACCACCAGTTGTGGCCCTCGCCGTTGCCGAGAATGACGCGGAGGGAATCGTAGCGCCCTGCCGGGAGAGAAAAGCTTTCATACTCCCGTGTGGGATAATATTCCTCGCTGAGAGTGACCGTTACCCTCCGACCCTGCGAAGCGCTTTCGGCAGCGCGCTTTATGCCACCGAGATTGGCGGATATAATGCGCTTTGCCTCGTCGGAGCCTTCGGCGTTTTCAAGGCGGGGACTTATATACTCAAGCACCGCGTCGCGCACCTTGAGCTTTATGCTCTGCTCGTGTTCATCGTCGGAAACGGCCAGAACGTGCAGACGCACAAGGGACTGGCTCAGGTCATTGTGACGTGCCTGCGCCCATGTGCCCGCACAGAGTGAAACACACAGAGCGATGAGGAGTGAAAGCTCCCATATTCTGAATTTTGATTTCTGCATGAAAAAACCTCCGATATTATGTACTGAACATAGTATCGGAGGTTTTGCATGTTTTTAAACCTCAAGCCCGGGCTGATTTTTTGCGGTAAAGCAAAGCCGATATTCTTTGCCGAGAACATCGCAGGCGTTCTGCGCCAGAGCATCGTCGGCAAAGATGCCGAATACGGCAGAGCCAGTGCCCGTCATTATTGAACCGAGCGCTTCGCAGTCGAGCAGAATGCTTTTGATCTCCGCAATGGTGGAGCGTCTGCGGTCGGGAACGTCCTCAAAGACGTTGTACATACGGCGGGAAAGCTTCGCGAGGTCGCCCTTCTGCAGAGCATCAATAATTCCGTTGATGTCGGGGTGGCATTGGAGCTTAATGGAATCAAGCTTTCTGAAAAGCTCGGGGGTGGAGGTGGAAAACTCGGGCTTGCAGATGACAAAGCAGCAGTCGGGGAGCGGCGGCAGGGGAGAAAGGATTTCACCCCGCCCTTTTGCAAGCATTGTGCCGCCTGTAACGCAGAAGGGAACATCAGAGCCGATTTCCCCAGCAAGAGCACACAGCTTTTCCGCATCAAAGGGGCGGCCGCAGAGTCTGTTGAGGGCGCGAAGCACCGCGGCTGCATCGGAGGAGCCGCCTGCCATCCCTGCGCCCACGGGAATGCGCTTGAAAATTTTTATCTCTGCGCCCATGTTCTCAATTCCTGCCGCCTCAAAGAACTTACCCGCGGCTCTGACGGCAAGGTTGCGCTCATCGGAGGGAACAAAGTGCAGGTTGCACTGGGCGCTGCTGCGCTCGTTTTCCACAAGGGCGACCTCGATGTCATCGCACAGGGAAACCGTCTGCATTACCATGAGCATATCATGGTAGCCGTCGGGACGCTTCGCGGTGACATCAAGGGAGATATTGATTTTTGCGTAGGCTTTTTCGGTGGTTTGGTTCATATCAGAGCTGTTCAAAGAGCATGGACATAAGGGAGACACCGCTGTTTACCATGGGGCCGTGCATGCCGCCTTCCTCGGTGTAGGGATAGCCGGCGCCGGTGTCGAAACGGCTGTCGTAAATCATGTAGGGAACGGGGTCACCGTCATGTCCGCGGGTGGAGGTAAGAGTTTTGTGGTCGGAAAGGAAGAGAATGCGGTAATCCCAGCCCTTTGCCTCAAGCGCCTCGGTGAGAGGCTTCATCATGCGGCTGTCAAGCCATTCGATGCCCTGGATCTTACCCTTGAGGTCGCCGTTGTGTGTGCATTCGTCGGGAGCTTCAACGTGGATTGCAACAAAGTCGTGCTTCTCGAGAATGTCAAGGGCGGCGAGCATCTTGTTTTCGTAGCTGGTGTCAATCTCACCCGTTGCACCCTCGGGGCAGACCATGTCAAGACCGCAGAGAACCGCAATGCCGTGGCACAGAGGAACGGCGGAAATGACAGCGCCATCGTAGCCGTAATTCTCAATGAAGTTGGGGAGCTTTACGGCGGTACCCTCTGCCCAGAACCACACGCCGTTTGCGGGCATTTTGCCTTCGGCGCGGCGCTTTTCGTTCAGGGGGTGATGGTCAAGAATCTCGTGCGCCTTTTTCATAAGACCGAGCAGCACCTCTGCGTTGGGGCAGCCGCTGGGAAGAATGGGACCGATTTTTTCGCCCAGATGATCATGGGGCGGAATGAGCTTTATGCCCTTGATATCCGCACCGGACTGCTGACCGATGTGGCGGAAGGAGTGACCGAGATTTACCTTCATGCCTGCGGCGGCGGCAAGAGGAGCAAAGTCGGGGTGATTGAAAAGTGCGGTGACGATTTCATCGGATTCGTCCGCCTCGATTGAGCCTGCGGAGTGGGAGAGAATGCGCTTTTCCTCAAAGGGCATGTCGCCCTCCTCATAGGTAACCATGTTGCAGCGGTAGGCGATGTCGCCGTCATTGAGAACGATGCCGCTGGCGGCAGCCTCAAGAGGTGCGCGGCCCTTGAAGTACTTGTTGGGGTCGCAGCCGAAGATGGAGAGAATGGCGGTGTCGCTTCCTGCGGGAAGACCGTGGGGAACGTTGAGAACGCTGCCCACCTCGCCCTTTGCGGCAAGAGCGTCGATAAAGGGCTTCTTTGCATACTGCAGGGGCGTCAGGTTTCCGAGCTCAGCCACGGGGTTGTCGGCCATGCCGTCACCGATCAAAAGAATATATTTCATGGAAATCACCTTTTTTATAAGATTTTCTCCATTATAGTAGAAAATTTTCGATTTGAAAAGTCTGATTATTGATTTTTTTGAGCTGCTGTGCGAAAATGTGTTGGTATCAGTAAACGGAGGCAGTTATGGCAAAACGCAGAGCCTATGTCAGAACTAAATACAGCCTGAGAAAAGCCTGGAGGTTTACAAAGCAGCACCCCGTGGCAGTGCTGCTTTTTGCCGCCGTTATAGCCGCTGTGCTTATTATCGGCAGCGGCACGGAAAATAATTCCGAAATGCCTGCGGGAACCGTTATGCCCGTAACACCGTCACCGCAGATCGTTGAGATGCAGGACGGGCTTTATGTGCATTACATAGACGTGGGTCAGGGTGACTGCGAGCTTGTGGTTTGCGACGGCGAGTATATGCTCATTGACGCAGGCTGGTACGAAAACGGCGATGATGTGGTGCGATACCTGAAAAATTACGGCATTGAGAGACTTGAGTATGTGGTGTGCACCCACGGAGATGCGGACCACTGCGGCGGTCTTGAGGCGGTTATCGAAAGCTTTGAGGTGGGCGAGGTTTTCGTTTCGCCTTACTGCGAAAGCAAGGAGAGCTACGGCATCTTCCTCGATGTCCTTTCCCGTGTGGGACTTGAGGCGGTCTGCCCCGACATGAGCGTGAGCTATCCCCTGGGCAGTGCAACGGTAAAATTCCTCGGACCCACGGTCAACAGCGGCGACAGCAACGAGAATAGTCTTGTGCTGCGCGTTGATTACGGCAAAACAGGCTTTCTGTTTACGGGCGATATCCAGTATCTCGGGGAGCAGGCGCTTTTCGACAGCGGCGCGGCGCTGAAGTGCGATGTGCTGAAGGTGGCGCATCACGGCTCCTATACATCAACGGGTTATCATTTTCTGTATGAGGCAATGCCTCAGCTTGCGGTGATTTCCTGCGGAAAAAACAACAGCTACGGACACCCTCACGATGAGGTTCTGAGCCGTCTGCATGACGCGGACGTGACGGTTTACCGCACCGACCTTGAGGGTACGGTCATCATTTCAAGCGACGGCGAAAGTGTAGAGAGGATTACGGCATGACAAAGGGAAATAACTTCACAAAAGCGATTATTGCGGCCATCGGCGTTTATACTCTGTGGGGCTTTTCCTTCATGGCCTCGGACGTGGGACAGCGCTCGGTCACTCCCTTCACTCTGCTTGCCTACCGCTTTGACATTGCCGTTCTGCTTCTGAGCATTCCCGTAATTCTGGGGAAGAAAAAAATACGGCTCAGGGGCAAAAACATAATGCCTCTGCTGCTTCTCGGCACCATGGAGCCCTGCCTTTATTTCATCGGCGAGCAGTACGGTCTGCGCTATACAAACTCCGCCTTTTCGGGCGTTATGATTGCGGTCATTCCCATTGTGACGCTTTTCATGTCGGCGGTGTTTCTCAAGGACAGACCGAGCAAGGCCCAGTGGCTTTTCAGCGCCCTTTCCATAGTGGGCATCGTGGTAATAACTCTGTCGGAAAACAGCGGCGGCGGTCTGAGCGTTCTGGGCGTTGCCTGTCTTGTGATGGCGGTGCTTACGGGCTCGGCCTACGGCGTGTTAAGCCGCGGTCTCAAGGACGAGTTTGACGTTTTTGAGCGCACCTACATAATGCAGGTCATGGGTGCCGTTTTCTACACGGTGCTTATGCTCATTGAACAGAAGGGACAGCTAGGGGCGGTGGTTGCGCCTCTGGCGGACACGGAATTTGTGCTGTCGGTGTTATACCTTGCCGTCGGTGCCTCGGCAATCGGCTACACGCTGTTTAACTATGCGGTGAGCAACGCTCCCATGGCAAACATAATCATTTTCTGTAACCTCACAACCGTGCTTTCCGTTGTGGCGGGCACCCTTATCCTCGGCGACCCCTTCTCCGCCGTTTCGATAGCGGCAATGGTCGTTGTGCTTATCGGAATATGGGGAGTGCAGAAATTCACTCCGCAGGAGTGAATTTCAATGCTGAATGCAAAATAACCTTCTCCTTAAGGAGAAGGTGTCGTAAACGCCAAAATCAATCACCCTGTCATTCTGAGCGAAGCGAAGAATCCCCTGCTGCGATAGTGACCGCAGGAGATTCTTCGTCGCAGGGCTCCTCAGAATGACAGTTTTTTGTTATTCAAAGAGATAAACTCGCATTTCATAGGGGCGGGTGGTGAAGCCGTTGCCGATTACGAAGCAGCTTTCGTAATTGCCGAGAACCTGCTTGCCCTCATCGAGATTAATTCCCGCGGGAGCGTCGAAGCGCACGGTTTTTTCCGTAAAGGAGCAGACCACAAGAAGCTTCTTCTCACCGAGATTGCGCTCGTAAACGTAGAGGTCATCGCTGTTTTTCATGTACTCCTTGTAGTCGCCGTATATGCAGACCTCGTTTTCCCTGCGGAGCTTGAGTGCCGCGCGGTAGAAGTTCAGCAGGGAGTTTTCGTCCTCAAGCTGACTTTCAACATTGATCTCGGGGTAGTTGGGATTGACGCTGAACCAGGGCTCACCCGCGGTGAAGCCGCCGTTTTTCTCATTGCTCCACTGAACAGGAGTGCGGGCGTTGTCGCGTGTACCCTTCTGCGCCATCTCAAAAACGCGCTTTTTGGAAAGACCGAGCCTGCGTGCGATGCGGTAGTTGTTCTTGACCATGACATCGTTGTAATCCTCAAGGGAGGGCAGATAATTGTTCAGCATGCCGATTTCCTGCCCCTGATAAACAAAGGGAGTGCCGCGGAGGAAGATGTAGCTTGCCGCAAGCATCTTGCCGCTTTCAACGCGGTACTTTTCGCTGCCGTAGCGGCTGATTACACGGGGGTGGTCATGGTTTTCGAGATACAGACAGTTCCAGCCCTTGCCGTAAAGCCCGTCCTGCCACTCGGAGAGTGCCTTTTTAAGCTTCGTGAGGCTGAAGGGACGCTGAATAAAGTCGGTGATGAAGCAGTCCGCCTGCATGTGCGAAAAGCTTATCATCATGTCCAGCACCTGATTTTCGCCCTCCTGCACATAGCCGAGGGCCGTTTCGGTGGACATGAGGGAGCCCTCACCCACGGTGAAGCAGTCGTAGAAATCAAGCACGTCGCGCTTGAACTCCGCCAGATACTCGTGAACTCTGGGGCCGTCGGCGTAGTACTGCATACCCGTTGCGGCGGGGAGCTTTATCTTTGCCGAGGGCAGACCGTCCACCTTTGAGATATAGGTGATGACGTCCTCACGGAAGCCGTCAACGCCCATATCAAGCCAGAAGCGCATGATGGATTTGACCTCCTCGCGCACTTTGGGATTGTCCATGTTAAGATCGGGCTGCTTCTTGGAGAAGATGTGCAGATACCACTCGTCAAGGTTCTCGTCATATTCCCAGGCGCCGCCCTCAAAAAGACTGTCCCAGTTGTTCGGCGGACGCTTTTTGCCCTTGCCCTTGCGCCAGAAGTAGTAATCGTGGTATGGGTTGTCCTTACCCTTTTTGCTTTCGATGAACCAGGGGTGCTCATCGGAGGTGTGGTTTATGACAAGGTCCATGAAAACCTTCATGCCGCGCTCGTGTGCGCCGTCCAGCACCTGCTTGAAAACCTCGAGATTACCAAACTCGGGGTGTATATTTTTATAGTCGGAAATATCGTAGCCGTAGTCGGCATTGGGCGAGGGATAGAGCGGGGAGAACCATATACCGTCAACGCCGAGACTCTTGATGTAGTCCAGCTTTGACAGAACGCCCCAGAGGTCGCCGATACCGTCGCCGTTGCCGTCGCAAAAGCTGCGGCACCATATCTGATAAACGGACATTTCCTTGTACCAGGTTTTGTTTTCCATAACAGCATCTCCTGAATTATTGTCTGAACTGATTTTACCACAACAGCAAAGCCGTTGCAATGCCGAAATAACGCACGCAATTACGCTCCGAATGTAAAAAAGAACTGTCATTCTGAGGAGCGCAGCGACGAAGAATCCCCTGAACCGTTAGGGAGATTCTTCGCTTTGCTCAGAATGACACGATGGTTTTTGCCGCGGCTAACCGCTGAATATTGACCGCAACACTATGAACGTGATAATATCAGATTGAAGGCGGTGTTATTATGAAAAATATTCTTTTTTACGGTGATTCAAACACCTGGGGCTACAACCCCGTTGACGGAAGCAGATATCCCTATGATGTGCGCTGGACAAGCGTGTGCGAAAAGCTGCTGGGTGACGAATACCATTGCGTTGCCGCAGGACTGAACGGGCGCACCACGGTTTTTGACGATATGTGGAAGGGCTGCCGCAACGGAAAGGACGCGCTTGACTATGAGCTTCAGAGCCACAAGCCCCTTGACCTTGCCGTAATCATGCTGGGCACCAACGACCTCAAATTCGGAAGTGCGGAGCACAGCGCAAGGGGAATTGAAACAATTCTCATGATGACAAAGATGGCAAACGAACGCTTTGCGCAGGCAAGCCCCGTTTTCCCGAAGGGAGCGAAAATCCTGCTGATTTCCCCCATACTCATCGGGGAAATAAACGAGGGTCATTATGAGTATGACCTCATTCCCGACGGCCATGAGGAGAGCAAAAAGTTTGCTCCGCTGTATAAGGCCATGGCGGACAAGTGCGGAGCTTACTTTCTTGACGCGGCGCAGTATGCCGAGCCCGAGGAAACCGACTGCGAGCACATGACGCGCGAGGGCCACAGAGCTCTGGGTGAGGCCGTTGCAGCAAAGATTAAGGACATATTTGAAGCATAATAAGTATAAGATAACCGGCAGTGCGTTTGCACTGCCGGTTTGAAATCGTCGGCAAAGTATAGATTTGTCATTGCCAACATCGCTCTCTACGGCAAACGCCCCAAAATGTCATTCTGAGGAGCTAAGCGACGAAGAATCTCCTGTGGGAGATGCGGTTTAGTGGATTCTTCGCTTCGCTCAGAATGACAATTGGTTGGTTTGCTGTATTAAGAAATTTACAGTAAGCCGAAGAGAGTAACGGTGTGTCTGCCGCCGTTTACTGTTACGTCGTAATTTGCGGCGATGTCATCGGGAATAGTTACGCTCATATTGTGAGTGCCGATGAGCAGGTGGATTCTGGAGCCGCAGCCCAAAGTTGCCGCAATTCTTGCAGCCTCGTCAGCGGTCATGCCCTCGTAGGTGTAGCCTATGGAACTGTAATCAACCTTCTGCAGAATTCTGGTCTTGACGTTGTCGAAGGTGATGGAAGCCTGGGGCTTGACGATGGTGATGCTTGCCTGATTGTTAGAGGCGGGGGCATACAGGGCATCTCCCGCAAAGCTTGCCTTGACGGTGTAGCTGCCGGAGTCAAAGGGTGCCGTGCTGCTTGAGTATCTCGAGCCGCTGTTGGTGGTGCCGGTGTAGGAGTAGGTGACTTCGGCGCCATCAATCACATTGCCGTTTTCGTCAACCACAACGGCTGTGAAGCTCTTGCCCTGTCCGTCGTAATCGGCGGTGAGGGAAATGCTGTCAACGAGCTCACCGTTTTCGTCAACGAACTTGACGAAGGCTGCATCTCTGGCAATGGTGAAGATGCGGGTGCCGGTTGCAACGTAGTTGTAGAGGGAA
Source organism: Oscillospiraceae bacterium (assembly GCA_045601285.1). Classification (GTDB taxonomy): domain Bacteria; phylum Bacillota; class Clostridia; order Oscillospirales; family Oscillospiraceae; genus F23-B02. The sequence continues at coordinate 33,665 of JAZRZJ010000061.1, read as the reverse complement.
TATGCGGTCTCGGTGTAGGTGCCGGGCATAGTGGGAGCATTCTCCAGACCGCTGCCGTTGAAGAACTTGCCGTCGGCGGTGAAGCCTGTGAAGGTGTACTTAAGCTCTACATCTTTGATCTCGGTCTCGGGAGCTTCCTCGGTAGCTCTCGTGGTCACATAAGCGCTGAAGTCGAAGTCGCCGACGTTATACATCGTAAAGGCGTAGTCGCCGGTGCTCTGATTCCACTTGATGCTTGTGTTGAAGCTGGGTGCGATGGTGGTGTAGCCGAAGCCCAGTGCGGTTTCGTGGTTTTCATCGGTTACTACAGCACAGGTGCCGTACACGCCCTCGTTCTTGGGCATGTTTGCGATGTAGAAGGTTACGTTCAGATCAGGCATGATCTTTTCTACGGTTTCAAGTGCCTGCAGAATGCCGCTGATCTGGGATTCCTCAAGATTGATGCCGGAACCTGCAAGGAGAGTGCTGAGCTTGGTGATGTTTGTCAGCAGACTTCTGAGCTGTGCAAGGGTAACGCCCTCACTGCCGATGACAAAATCGGAAATATCAATACCTATGAGTCTTGTTAAGTAGTTGAGAGCGTCGCTGGTATTGCGGATAAATACAAGGGCATTGTAAAGTGCGTTGCCTTCGCTCATGTAAATGGAAGCAAAGCCGCTTGCGTCGCCCTGAATACCCACGGTGATCGCGGTGTAGGGTACAGTGTCGGGAGTGACGTTGACCTGTACCATATGCTCCTTGCCGTCATAGGCAACGGTGGAGTTTACGACCTCAACAGCGGTGGAAGCCTTGGAGATGGTGAGCGCGACCTGAGCGGAGGCGGGCATATAGCCGGGCTCGTCGCCGTTGTCTGCGCCGGGGTACTTTACGGTTACGGTGTATTGACCGGCACTGAGCTTTGACAGATCCTCAACGACATAAACCTCGGAGAGATCAAGAGTTTTTCCGTCTGCACCGGTAACTGCGGGACGCACTGTATTGAGAACGACCTGCTCGGGATCCTCGGTACCCCAGACAAAGCTTGCGCTGTTTCTTGCCAGAGTGAGCTCGGTCTTGAGACGGACAGAGAAGGTGAAGTTCTTTGCGCTGCCGTCGACGGTGCCGTCATAGGAGCCGGTAATGGTTTTGCCCATCAGATTCTTGTAGGAATAATCGGTGTGGAAATTGAAGTAAACGCTGACGGAGTGTTTACCGGGGGTCAGGGTGATCGTTCCGTCACTGTCGGTGATGTTGATATCCCCGTCCAGAACGAATTTGAAGCTGTTTTCATCAATGGTGGTGGTGTAGCTTTCAGAACGCGCCAGAGTAATTCTATTTGCCGACTTGACGACCGCCTTTGCGAGATCCTCGTAGCTTGTGCCCTCATAATAGGACTGGAAAGCGGCGTACAGCTCGCTCTGAGAAACTACATTGCTCTCGGCGTAGAATGCGTTTCCGTCACGAACTAAGGATGAGTCTGCAAGTACGCCCACTGCCAGAGATGACAGCATGACAAGTGCCAGCAGGAATGCCAGAAATCTTTTCATGATTTATTACCTCTTTCTGTAGATTTTGGAGTTACTGGAAAATTATACGCGCCATAATAATAAACATATTCTGCACTTTTGTCAATGTATAAAATGCAAAAAAACATTTGCTGATTTTGAACTTTTTTTACCAAAAAGCGCAGTGTATACGGCGAGACTGCGACGAGAAGGAATTTTTTATTAAAAAATATACATACCGTCTGTTTATATTGACAGAATATAAACGCATAACTGTCAGAATATTAACGCATGTCTGACAAATCTTTCGCGAGCGTTGACTTTGCGGAGATTATATTGTACAATTTTCATGAACTAAAAGCGCCGCACCCACGGATGTGGGGCGACAGCAGGAGGTATAAAAATGAATAACGGCAAACAGAAGGGCGGTACCCGCAGACTAACGGGACTTGCCATTTTCACCGCGCTTATCATCGTGCTTCAGGTCATCTGCACCTTTGTGCGCTTCGGTCCCTTCTCCATAACTCTGGCGCTTGCACCCATGATCATCGGTGCCGCCATGTACGGAAGAAAAGCGGGAGCGTATCTGGGCTTCGTGTTCGGTCTCGTGGTGCTTGTAACGGGACTTTTCGGCTGGGACGGCGGCGTTGTAATGCTGCTGCTTTCGCAAAATGCTTTGGGCTGCGTGCTGATATGCCTTGTGAAAGGCGCTGCAGCAGGCTGGGTAGCAGGGCTTATCTATGAGTGGCTTTCGAAGAAGAATGACCTTGCGGCAGTTGTGACCGCCGGTATTGTTTGCCCCCTTTGCAATACCGGTCTGTTCATTGTGGGCATGCTGGTATTTTTCATGTCCACCCTTGAAAGCTGGGCAGGCGGTGAGGCCATGCTGTACTACATCATCTTCGGTCTCACGGGCATCAATTTTGTGATTGAGCTTGCCGTGAACATGGTGCTGGCATCGGGCATCACCCGTATTATCCACGCAGGGAAAAACATGCATTGAGGTGGAAATATGATACTGACAATTGACGTTGGAAATACGAATATCGTTCTGGGCTGTGTTGAAAGCGGCAAGGTGCTTGCCACAAGCCGCATTGCCACAAACCGCAATGACCTTGCAAACGATTTTGCTCTTAAAATCCGCCAGGCCTGCGAGCTTGACGGCATCGACTATACAGCCTTCGAGGGCGCAATCATGTCCTCCGTTGTTCCGCAGGTCAATATGCCCATCAAAAATGCCGTAAAGAAGCTTACGGGACTTGACTGCCTTATTGTAGGAGCAGGACTGAAAACGGGCATGAACATCAAGATTGACGACCCCGCTACCCTCGGCGCAGACCTTATCACCGGTGCGGTGGGGGCTGTTGCAAAATACGCGCCTCCCCTTGTCTTTGCCGACATGGGAACCGCCACCACGATTTTTGCCATTGACCGTGAGGGCGCCTTCCGCGGCGGAGCAATAATCCCGGGTGTAAAGCTTTCCTACCGGGCGCTTTCCGCGGGCGCGAGCCTGCTGCCTGAAATCTCAATCGAGTCCCCCAAAAAGTGCATCTCCACCAACACCGTTGACTGCATGACCTCGGGCGCCGTTTACGGTGCCGCGGCAATGCTTGACGGCATGATTGAGCGCATGGAGGAGGAGCTGGGCGAGCCCGTAACCGCCGTTGCCACGGGCGGTATCGCACGGCATATAATTCCCTACTGCAAGCGAAAAATCGAGTTTGAGCCCGACCTTATTCTCAACGGACTTGAGATTATTTACAACAAAAACGTGAAAAAGAAGAAATAAAAATCAACCTCAAAATGCGCTTGGCGTTCAGGCTTCCATTGTTGCTTATCCACAGTGAAATCCTTCGGCACGGAGGCGCTGTACATATCCGCAACGCCGTCGTAATTTTTACCGTACCTGCCGGCTGTTTCCGCAAGCTCTCCGGGAATGGAGCAGCCGCAGTCAAGGTCACCGTCTGTGTGAGGCTCTGAGTTTGTTTTATACAGAATTGCCTGAAATGTATGAAACAGCAAAAAACCACCGCATTTTCCATGATTTTTTTAACAAATAATCTTGCGGTACGGAGCTTAATTTGTTGAAAAATCAAGTCGGATATGATATATTAGTTAAAACTTTAATTAGTTTATTATGGCTTTACTGCAGGCAATTGATTGAGAGTCCGGCTTATTCAAGAGCTGCGGCAAAGTGAAAATTCGAAAGGAATGATATAGTGAGCAAGTATTCAGGATACATGGGTAAAGTTGCAAAGTTTGACCTCTCCACAGGCAAGCTTGAGGACTATCCCTGGAGCGACAAAGAAAGAGAACTGTACATCGGCGGCAAAATCATGGCCGCAAAAATTCTGTACGACAACCTCACCGGCAAGGAAGAAGCCTATTCTGAGGAGAACATGATTATCATCTCCACCGGTCCTTTGACCGGCACCGGCGCACCCTCCTCCAACCGCTTCAACGTTTCCGCAATTTCTCCCCAGACGGGCATCGTTGCCTCCTCCAACTGCGGCGGCAACTTCGGCTACTATCTGAAGAAGGCGGGCTATGACGCACTTATCCTCACCGGCAAGTGCGATGAGCACAGCTGGCTGGAGATTTACAACGACAGCTTCACTCTCCACAACGCCGATTATGACGAGGTTTGGGGCAAGCGCGTAAGCGAAGCTCAGGAGCAGGTACGCGGTCTTGTTGAGCGCAACAACGGCTGCCGCATGAAGTGCGGTATCGTCACCATCGGCCCCGCCGGTGAAAACCTTGTGCGCTACGCAGGCATTTTCAGCGATGAGCGTGCTGCAGGCCGTGCAGGTCTCGGCTCCGTTTTCGGCTGGAAGAATCTGAAGGCAATTGCCGCATCTGGCAACCACCGCACTCCCATACATAACGAGAAGAAGACTATCGAGTGGAACAAGAAATGGGTCAAGTACCTGAAGGCACACCCCCTGACCGGCTCACAGCTTCCCAAGCTCGGCACAGCAGGTCTTGTAAGCGGTATGCAGGCCACCAAGATCCTCGCAACCAGAAACTTTGCAAAGGGCACCAACCCCGACTTTGAAAAGGTCAGCGGCGAAACTCTTGCAGAGCAGTACAACATCGTAAATAAGGGCTGCCTTTCCTGCCCCATGAACTGCGCACGCACAGTTGCCGTGGACGGCAAGGAAGTAAAGGGTCCCGAGCTTGAAACCCTGGGTCTCCTGGGCGGCGGCATTCTGAACAGCGACCTGAGCCTCATCAACAAATGGAACTATGAGCTTGATGAGCTGGGCATGGACACCATTTCCGCGGCACAGACTCTTTCCTACGCCATGGAAGCCAACGAAAAGGGACTGTGGAATAACGGCCTTGAGTTCGGCAAGACCGACGGCATTACTGAGCTGTGGAGTGACATCGCATATCGCCGCGGCATCGGCGATGAGATGGCAGAGGGCACCAAGCGCCTGAGCGAAAAGTACGGCGGCAAAGAATTTGCAATTCAGTCCAAGGGTCTTGAGCTTTCCGCTTACGAGCCCCGCCATGCAGTAGGTCAGGGCCTCGGCTATGCGGTTTCCAACCGCGGCGGCTGCCATCTGAACGCAGGCTATCTCGTAATTCTTGAGGCACTGGGTCTGCACATTGACAGCCAGACTCCCAAGGCAAAGGCAGAGCTCACCATGTTCATGCAGGACTTCTTTGAGTCTGTTTCCGCAACGGGTCAGTGTCTGTTCACGGGCTACGCCTTCTTCCCGCCCGTGATTCTCGATCCCAGCACCTCCATGGCAAAGCTTGTCAACAGCATGATGACCAAAATCACCCCCATACTCGCCTTCATCAACAAGCACCCCGAAATCATCTGCTTCCCCCTGCCCATCTTCCATCATGACCGTGAGATGAAGTACGCAGTTGGCATGAAGATGAACTTCGGCAAGTATCTCCGCGTAGGCGAGCGCGGCTATACTCTTGAAAGATACATTGACACTCTCTTTGGTGTAACCGGCGAAAGCGATACCCTGCCCGCACGTCTTACCGATGAGCAGGAGGACCCCGAAGACAAGACCACCAAGGTTCCTCTGGACACGATGAAGAAGGCATACTACTCTATCCGCGGCTGGAACAAAGACGGAGTTCCCACCGAGGCAGGTCTTAAGAAGCTGGGCATAAAGAAAGGCTCTAAGTAATGGTTACAATCAGAGTTTTCGGTGTGCTGAGGCTTGACAGCGGCGTGAAGCTGCTGGAGGCCGAGGCAGGCAGCGTGCAGGACGTTTTCAGGCTTGTGTATGAAGAGTCAAAGCGCGTAAAACCCGACTCTGAAATAACCATGAAGGACGTCAAAGGCTGCATGGTTGTGGTAAACGGCAAAATGGTGAAGCCCAATGCCAAGCTCAAGCATGGCGACGAGATAATGCTCGTTCCCGCTTCCGGCGGCGGTTGAGTTTGCAGCAAGCGCCGCTTGACCCGCCTGTGTTGCGTTGCGGTTATTTTCCACCGCAGCTGTGTTGCTTTTCCTTGAAATACACAAAGTATTCCTGCGGAAAAGATGCCTTGCTGCGATGAAAAATTCCGCGCAAGCCTGCCTTGGCGGATTGACCGTCACTTTCTGTTTTAAAAAATAATTAAGATTGGGGAAATTAAAATATGGCATATTCAATTACAAATAAATGCGAAGGCTGTGATGATTGCAAAGAGGTATGTCCCGTAATGGCAATCAACGGCGAAATGAAGGAGCAGCACGAGATTGACCCCAACCGCTGCATCGAATGCGGTGCCTGCGGCAGAGTCTGCGAGAAGGAGGGTATCCTCGATCCCGACGGCAACCCCTGCAAGTTCATTCCCAGAGAGAAATGGCAGAAGCCCGCTGTTGACGAAAAGGTCTGCGACGGCTGCGGTCTTTGCGTTGAGGACTGCCCCGAGAGCTGCCTTGCAATCGAAAACGGAGTTTCAACTCTTGTTGACAGGGAAGCCTGCCACGGTTGCGGCATCTGTGAAAGACGCTGCCCCATCGAAGCAATCAAGCTAAAATAATAAAATCGCTCAAAGGCGACACCGTTTGTGCGGTGCCGCCTTTTTTCGCTTGTGGCAAAGTTATCAAAGAATGACCGAATTTGTAATTGCTTTTTTTGAAAGATATGTTACAATGCTGTTGTCAGAGTAGTTCTGATAAGAATCATAGGAGGTACATACAATGGCATTTGTTATCGGTCCCGATTGTGTCCAGTGCGGCACCTGCAAAGAGAACTGCCCCGCAGAGGCAATTTTCCAGAACGACGAAGAAAAGTTCGTAATTGATCCTGAGAAGTGCGTTCAGTGCGGCACCTGCCAGGAGAACTGCCCCGCAAAGGCAATCCTCGGTGAAGCAGAATAATTACTGATCAATAAAAAAACGACACGCTTGTGCGTGTCGTTTTTTTCAGCTTGTCAAAAAAGTCTAAAGGCTTTTTTGACAAGCTGAAAAGCCGCCAAAAACAAGCAGGAGGGTTCCTGCTTGTTTTATGATAAAAAGCCTTGAAAATCAAGGCTTTTTATCTTGTCGGCGATCCAATTGAGGTGGGCCTTGCCCCCTCAAGCTCCCCCGCTACTCTATTGTCTCTTTGCTGTTTGTGTTTTTTGACAGCCTCTAAAAAACGACACGCTTGTGCGTGTCGTTTTTTTTATCGGTTGTTCTGGTTGTTGCGGTTGTTGTCGTTCTGCTGATTCTGCTTGTTCTTCTGGTTGTTCTGGTTATTCTGGTTATTCTGGTTGTTCTGGTTGTTGCGGTTGTTCTGATTGTTCTGATTGTTCTGATTGTTCTGGTTATTCTGGTTGTTGCGGTTGTTCTGCTGGTTATTCTGATTCTGGTTCATAATTGACCCTCCTTTTTATTCAGCAAGGATAGTTTGCCTCATTTTGCGGAAAGCTATACGTGTCCAAAAAATTTTTTAAAAAAGAGGGGCAAAGCTTATGCTTTTAATAAAAAACGGAACGCTTTTTACAATGGACGAAAAGGGACCTGTTCATAAGGACCTGCTTATACGCAACGGAAAAATTGCGGAAATCGGAAAGCGCATAGAGGCAACGGAGGGAATGAAGGTTTACGATGCCGAAGGGCTGTATGTTTATCCGGGCTTCATTGATGCCCACAGTCATATAGGCATTGCAGAGGAAAAAATCACCTCCGTGAACGATGAAAGCAACGAAAACACAAACCCCGTCACTCCGTGTATGCGGGCAATAGACGCCATAAACCCCATGGACAGCGCCTTCCACAATGCGCTTGCGGCGGGCATAACTGGTGTCATGGTGGGACCGGGAAGCGCCAACGCCATAGGCGGACAGTTTGCCTTCATTAAAACCAGCGGACGCTGTGTGGACGACATGGTTGTGCTTGCGCCTGCGGCAATCAAAATCGCCTTCGGGGAAAATCCCATGTCCAGCTACGGACTCAACGGGAATATGCCCTCAACGCGAATGGGCATCGCGTCGCTTATAAGGGAGGAGCTTTTCCTTGCAAGGCAGTATTTTGAAAGCGGCGGCGAGGGTGATTTCTGCATGGAGTGCTACCGTGAGCTTTTTGAGAAGAAAATCCCGCTCAAAGCCCATGTCCACCGCACCGACGATATCCTCACTGCCATACGCATCGCAAAGGAATTTGACCTTGAGCTGACCCTTGACCATTGCACAGAGGGACATCTCATTGCGGAAAAGATTGCGGAAAGCGGCTTTCCCGCAATTGTGGGCCCGTCCCTTGCCTCACGCACAAAGGACGAGGTAAGTCTTTCGGATTTCAAAACGGCGGGCATACTGCGAAGAGCGGGTGTTACCGTGGCAATCACCACCGACCACCCCGTTTCACGCATTCAGTATCTGCCTCTTTGCACAGCTTTAGCCGCAAAGGAGGGTCTCGGCGAATGGGAGGCACTGAGAGCCATAACCATGGACGCGGCGCGTATCTGCCGCGTTGACAATCGGCTGGGAAGCCTCACCATAGGCAAGGACGCGGATATGGCGATTTTTGACGGAAATCCCCTTGAAATCTCGGGTACGCTGAAGGCAACTATAATAAACGGCGAAATCGTCTGGCAGGGAAAGTGAAGAAAAAAGCAAGCTGCGGCTTGCTTTTTTGTACTTGAAGACAGACTATACATGGTATATAATTTTAATATATCCGAGGTAAAAATTACGGCGGAGGAAAAGAAAATGAGAACTGTACTTATCGGCACGGGCAGCATCGGCGGAACGGTTGCTGTCATGATTAAAGAGCATGGCTACGATATCGACGTGGTGGCCCACGGCGAAGAAAAGGCAAAGACAATCCGTGAACGCGGCTTCGTTCTCGAGGGCGCCCTCGGAAACTACACAACGAAGATGAACGCATATCCCTCGGTGGATTCTCTTGAGGGCGAATATGACGTTTGCTTCATCGCAACGAAGTATCAGCAGATGCCCGATGTGGCGCGGCAGATGCTTCCCCATCTCAAAGAGGACTCCCTTGTAATCTCCCTGCAGAACGGTATATGCACCGATATGCTGGCGGAGGTCGTGGGCGAAAAGCGCACCGTAAGCTGCATGATTGGCTTCGGCGCAACCCTGCTTGAAGACAATCACGTTCAGGTCACAAGCGGAGGCGAGTTCTACATCGGCATGCCCAACGGCTTTCACCCCAAGAAGCTTGACGCTCTTGCGGAAATGCTGTCCGCCGCACTTCCCACGCAGGTTTCCGAGGACATCATCTCAAGGCTTTACTCCAAGGTCATAATCAACTCCTGCATCAATTCCCTGGCGGGAATTTCGGGCCTTACCTTAGGTCAGACGCTGGAGCACAAAAAGGCAAAGAAAACCTTCCTGGACATCTGCCGCGAGGGCATGAAGGTTGCACGCGCCATGGGACTTAACGTTCCCAAGTACGGCAAGCTTTTAAATTACAACCTTTTTATGCTTGCGGATAACAGGGTCTTCAACGGCGTGTGCGAGCTTGTGATTTTCCTTGTGGGAAAGCTCAAGTATAAAAACGTCAAGCCCTCAACCCTGCAGTCCCTTGAGAAAGGCCGCAGAACAGAAATTGACATCATGAACGGCTACATTGCCGCAAAGGGCAAGGAATTCGGCGTACCCACTCCCGTGAATGACAAGCTTACGCGCATGATTAAGGAAATCGAGGACGGCAAGCGCAAAATCAGCGTTTCCAATATTGACGAGCTGTAATAAAAGAGCACCCGATGGGTGCTCTTTCAATTTTCAGGGAAAAAACCACCGTCCGCACAACTGTAGGGAACAGGCTTGCCTATTCCGCCTGCTGAACAGACACGGGCAATTGACAAACTTTTGGCATAATGCACAAAATGCCGCGACACATTTTGTCAATCAATTAACGATGTTTTTCTTGTTGATGCCGCAGCTTTGGGGTAAACTAAAGCTGTGGTATGTCCACATTCGGATTGAAAATAAAATTAAAAATATGAAACGGAGGAAACGCATATGCCCAAATATGATGTGGTGGTTGTTGGTGCAGGTCTTGCAGGTCTGTCCGCATCCATCCAGACTGCTCTTGCAGGCAAGAAGACTCTGCTTATAGAGCAGCACAATCTTCCCGGCGGCTGCTCCACCAGCTTTGTGAGAGGACGCTTTGAGTTTGAGCCCTCTCTCCACGAGCTGTGTGACTACGGTCCTGCGGACAACCCCGGTGATGTACGCAATCTCCTTGACGCCTACGGCGTAAAGCTGGACTGGTACGAGGTTCCCGACTGCTTCCGCGTTATCACCACCGGCTCTGACGGCAAGCCCATGGACGTAACCATGCCTACGGGTATTGAAAACTTTAAAAAAGCACTCTGCAGAGAGGTTCCCGGCTGTGAGAAAAAGGTTGACGAGCTGTTTGAGCTCTTTGAGGAGGTTCTGGACGGCATCGCCTATATCACCGCCTCCAAGGGACACGCGGACTCAAATGTCCTCAAGGCAAAGTATCCCAACCTTCTGCGCACGGGCGGCTATCCCACCAAGAAGGTGTTCGATGCCCTGAAGCTGCCCATGAAGGCGCAGGACATTCTCTCAACCTACTGGGGCTATCTGGGTGTTGACATGAACCACCTGAGCTTCATTCACTATGCGGCCATGGTTCACAAGTATGTTTCCCGCAGCGCCTACATTCCCGCCCACACCTCTCACGAGCTGAGCTGTGCCATGCTGGAGCGCTTCCGTGAGCTTGGCGGTGATGTGTGGTTCAACTGCCGCGCCGAAGAATTTCTCTTTGACGGTGACCGCTGCTGCGGCGTAAGGACAACTCTCGGTCAGGTTGACTGCGACTATGTTCTCGCAAACATCAACCCCGATATCATTTACGGTAAGATGATGCCCAGGGAGCTCATTCCCGAGCGCGAAAAGAAGCTTTCCGCAGCCCGCGGACAGAGGTTCGGTGCACGCATGATGACCGCCTACTTCGGTCTTGACTGCACTCACGAGGAGCTGGGCTTCAATGACTATTCAATCTTCCTTGCAGGCAGCGCAGACTCCGAAAAGGAATACAACAGCATGCAGGCGGGCATGGAGGAGAATAACTTCACCATTGCTCTGTGTCACAATGTTGCAAACCCGAAGTTCTCACCCGAAGGCACCTGCGTAATATTCTTCACCACCATGGCGTCCACAAATGACTGGAACGGTATCACCGAGGAGGATTACACCGAAAAGAAGAACGCCCACGCCGCAAAGATGGTAAGACTTCTCAAGGAGAAGACGGGCATTGACATCCAGCCGCACATTGAGGAAATGGTGGTTTCCTCGCCTCTGACCTTCGCACGTTATCTGGGCGTTCCCGAAGGCAGCGTTTACGGCTATGAAACACGCGACTGGGACGGCATGATGGCACGTATGATGATGCTGGGCAGCGACTATCCCATCAAGGGTATGCGTCCCATCGGCACCTCGGGTCCCCGCGGTGACGGCTACAGCGCAAATTTGATCTGCGGTCAGCTCATTGCAAACACCGCGCTTAAGGAAATGGCAGAAGGAGGAGCAAAATAATGGCTGATAAACTCAATGTAAAAGTCGGCGTCATCGGCGTCCTCGATATGCTGAAGTTCAAGAACATGGCGAAGATCCGTGAAAAAGCAATTCAGGCAGCTCCGGCAAAGGAGATTTCCGGCACCTTCCCCATTAACGAGGCTGCAAAGCGCTTCCGCCCCGAAGCTCAGCTCATGGTCATCGAAAAAATCACCGAGCGCAAGGGCGCAAAGAGCTTCCTGCTTCGCCGTAAGGACGGAAAGAGTGCAGGCGTTATCCGCGCAGGTCAGTATATCTGCGTTAGCCTCGATATTGACGGCACCCATACAACCCGTCCCTACTCCGTATCCTCCTCTCCCAAGCAGGCAAAGAAAGGTCTTGTGGAGATAACCGTCAAGGAATATCCCGATGGCTTCGCGGCAAACTGGATTCTCGCCAACTGGAAGGTGGGCGATGAGGTCAGAATTTCCGGCGCTGAGGGCTTCATGTACTATGAGCCCATGCGTGACGGCAAGGACGTTGTTGCCATTGCAGGCGGTGTCGGCATCACCCCGTATATCGCAATGGCACGCGCCATCGCCGACGGTGTTGAGGACTTTAACCTCACCGTAATTTTCAACTCCCGCACGGAAGAGGATATTCTCTTCAAAGAGGAGTTTGATGAAATCGCTGCAAGGTGCGAAAAGGTGAAAATCGTCCATGTCCTCTCCCGCGAGGAGAAGGAGGGCTATGAGCACGGCCACATCACCGCCGAAATCATCGAAAAATACGCTCCCGAGCATTATGCGGTTTATGTCTGCGGTCCCGAGAATATGTACAGGGCAGTTCTTGAGGAGCTGGGCAAGCTCGGCGGTCACAAGAAGCCCCGCCATGAAGCAATGGGCGTGACCAAGACCGTCTGGGAAGAGGAAGGCTACCCCGCAGAGTGCAAAGATGAGGTGTTCGACGTAAAGGTAAAACGCGGTGCCGAGGAATACGACATCAAGGCCTCCGCAAACGAGACCCTGCTGGTTGCCATTGAGCGTGCGGGCATCAAGGCGCCCTCCCGCTGCCGCGCAGGTGAATGCGGCTGGTGCCGCAGCAAGCTGCTGGCAGGCGGAGTGTTTGTTCCCGCCGACCGCGAATTTCGCCGCTGGGCAGACAGGGAAAGCGGCTATATCCACCCCTGCTGCTCCTTCCCCGTATCCGATATTATCATCGAAGTACCCGGTGAATATCTGGGCTGATATAAATCCCCGATAATGCTGTCATTCTGAGGAACGCAGTTCCGAAGAATCTCCTGAGTTAAGAGATTCTTCGCTGCGCTCAGAATGACAGTTTTTTGGGTTGCGGTGGATTCGGAACGGTCAAGACCGTTCCCTACAGAGAAAACCGCCGCTTGCACTACTGTAGGGAACAGGCTTGCCTGTTCCGTCTGCGTAACGCTAAGCATCGCCTGTCATTCTGAGGAGCCTGCGACGAAGAATCCCCTGCACAGAAAGAGATTCTTCGCTGCGCTCAGAATGACAGTTTTTTTGCGGCAATTTAAATTTTATGGACAAGCCGTTCATATTCTGCTATAACAAAGCTGAGAGGAGTGATGCCCTTGGACTTGCGTAAGGATTGCGACTGTATAACCGGATATGCCATAAGCCGCGTGCTCCCCGATGAGGCGGTCAAGCGCGCCCTTGCGGGAAAACGTTTTGGTGACGGAAGGCTTATCCTTGTGTCCGTGGGCAAGGCCGCCTGGAGCATGGCTGACGCGGCGCAGGACATTCTCGGCGAAGGAATCGACTGCGGCGCAGTCATCACAAAGCACGGCTATTCAAAGGGCGGAATCGGCAAGCTCCGCATCTTCGAGGCGGGACACCCCGTTCCCGATGAGGACAGCTTTTCAGCCACGGCGGAGGTGCTTCGGCTGACGGAAAAGCTCAGGGAAAACGACACCGTCGTGTTTCTGCTTTCGGGGGGAGGAAGCGCGCTTTTTGAAGCCCCCGCGGTAAGCGCGGAGGAGCTTCGGGACATTACAGAGCAGCTTCTTGCAAGCGGCGCGGATATTGTGGAGATAAACACGATACGCAAGCGCTTATCTCTGGTCAAGGGCGGACGCTTTGCCCTTCACTGCGCTCCCGCAAAAATATTCACCGTCGTGCTTTCGGACATCATCGGCGACCCTCTGGACATGATCGCCTCGGGTCCCGCCTATCCCGATTCAAGCACCTGCGAGGCGGCGCTCTACATAGCGGAAAAATATAAGCTCAGGCTTTCGGATAAGGCCCTTGAGTGCCTTGAAACCGAAACGCCGAAGGAAATAGCAAACGTTACCACCGTGGTCACGGGAAGCGTCCGTGAGCTGTGCAGGGCAGCCGCCGATGCCTGCGAAAAGCTCGGCTACAAGGCTGAAATTCTGACAGACCGCCTCTGCTGTGAGGCGCGGGACGCGGGCAGAATGCTGGCGGCAAAAATCAGGAAAAACGCTGACACAAAAAAGCCCCTTGCGTTTATCGCAGGCGGCGAAACCGTTGTGCATCTGACGGGCAAAGGAAAGGGCGGACGCAATCAGGAAATCGCCCTGGCAGCCGCAGAGGGCATTTCGGGAACAGATAATGTCTGTGTGTTCTCCGTGGGTTCCGACGGCACAGACGGCCCCACAGATGCCGCAGGCGGTTTCGCAGACGGCAATACTGAAAAATCACTTTCCGCCATGGGAATCTCCATAGCGGAGGCGCTTAAGGAAAACGATGCCTACCACGCTCTCAAGGCGTGCGGCGGACTTATATTCACCGGCGCCACGGGAACAAACGTAAACGATGTTTCGGTGGCACTGATTAAAACGGAGGAGTAAAAAATGAGTACGGGAATAGTTCTTTTATGTGTTCTTGGCGCGCTGATTCAGGCGGCATTCATTATCGTTGAGCACAGAGAAAAATATGTGGGCGCTGTCTGTCTCAAGGGCAGTGCCTCCGTCGTGTTTGTAATCATCGGCGCAATTGCCTACGGCATGATGTCAAGCTCCGCGTTTGCAAGGCTTGTTTTCATCGGCCTTATTCTCGGCGCTGTGGGCGATGTTCTGCTTAATCTGCGCTTCGTGTTTGAAAAGGCGGGACAGAAGATTTTCCTGCTGGGCATCGCGGCCTTTCTTGCGGGCCACATTCTCTATCTTGCGGCGCTTGTTCCCCAGAGCGAAAATCTCTGGCTGTGTATTGCCATCGGCGCTGTCATTGCCGCCGCGATCCTTGCCTACATCTTCAAGACCATGGAGGTCAAAACCGCTTTCAAGGTGTTCGGCATTTTCTACATCGGCGCGGTTGTCATCATGACCGCCATCGCCATCGGAAATCTCATTGCCGCACCCGCAACGGCAACATGGCTTTACGCAATCGGCGCGGTGCTGTTCACCGTTTCCGACATTGTGCTTATCTTCAACACCTTCAGCGGCACAACGAAATTCTCTCTGAGAATAACAAATCTGTCACTGTACTACATCGGTCAGCTTCTCATTGCCTGCAGCCTGTTTTTCATCTGACCTGAAAGCAGATAATATTGACTTTTTATGCAGAATAAACTAAAATCTACATATCAGAAATAAAAAAACAGAAAAAGAAAGGAAATCCTGCCATGTTTTGCTCTTATTGCGGCAACAAGGTTCCGGATAATGCAAAGTTCTGCAATAGCTGCGGCGCTTCCCTCGTTTCCGAACCCGTAGAAGCTCCCGTTTACAAGGAACCCGAACAGCCCTCTTACTCCGCACCTGCGCAGCCCTCTTACTCCGCACCTCAGCAGTACGCTTATTCCGCACCCGTACAGCCCGTCGGCACCGCACCTGCGGGACAGCGCGGTCTGACCACGGGAAGTATTGTAATGGCAGTCTGCGCAATAGCCGCCTTTGTCATGCTGCTGCTGCCGTGGGTTGACTTGGGCTGGGGCATAACCGCTAACTACTTTGACCTGATTGATGCTTCCGGATTTGCAGATGACACCATGAATGCTATTCTGATATGCTGCCTCATTGTCTTCGGCATACTTGATCTGCTTACGATCATCAAGGGATTTATGAACAGCGGAAAAGGCTTCGGAATAGGTGCAGGCATTTTCGGTATGCTCACGGTACTGGCACTTATGATATACGCCGAATTTGAAATGGATTTCTTCGGCGTAGGCGTGTATCTCTTCTTTGCAATGTCCCTTGCATTGCTTATCATTGCCGCCTCTAAGAAAAACGGCTGAGCCGAAAACAAATAACGTAAAAGAACAATCCCCGCAGCGTTTGCTGCGGGGATTTATTTACCCTATTGCTTCTGTCTTGTAGATGAAAATTACGGAGGAGGATGCTTTTTCGGTGCGCTGTGTGAAGATGTCATACTCCTGACCGAAGTCCAGCCATTCCCTCATTCTCAGGGCAAGATGCTCTGCCTGCGCCTCGGAAAGAGAGGACAGGTCGGTGAATTTTTCGGTAATCTTCATGATGCTCTCCATTGTATCGCCGCTGAGCAGAGCTTCAAAGCTGTCAAGGGTTTCGCGGCTGTCCTTCAGTATTTCCACAAGATTTCGCAGGCGGCTCACCGTTTCCGGAAGCTTGTCCACGGAAGCCTTCAATGCCGGGTCGGACAGGTCTTTGCGCAGGCTGCCCATAAGGGAAATAAGCTGAATTGCGTCGCCCGAAAGCTCTGAGAGCTGACCGGTATTTGCGTCAAAGCCGGACAGCAGGTTCATAAGGCTTGAAAACTCCTCACTGCCGAGGATTTTTTCAATGCCGCTTGCCTTAACGCTCTCAAGCTCGCTTATAAGTCTTTCCGCGAGGGCAAGGTTTTCCCCGGTGATGTATTTGTCCATGAGCTCAAGAAGTCCGCGGTTTTCGTTGTAGAGGGCGCTGGCCTCGCCCACGGCGGAAAGAAGCTTTTCTGCCTGCGACGCACCGCCGTAAAGCATCTGCATAAGCTGCTGAATGTCCATACCCGAGAAGGAGCCCAGCAGGGCTTCGATTTCCGCAAGGGCGGTCTTGAGCCCCTCAACACCGTCAAGCGCGCCCTCGCCGCCGAGAGCGAAAACGGAGGAGAAGGGTACTGCGGCAAACATCATGTTGCTGACAGAGAAGCTTTCAACGTCGGCGCTGACGGAGTATTCGGTTTTGGTTATGGCGTCGCCGAGGATCTGAACGGGCAGACTGCCGAGGGCAAGGCTTTCGTCCATGCCGGGAATGCCCGCGAAGAAAACAAGCTTGCGTGAGCCGTCGCCGAGAATGGCGGCGTTTTCGGTTGTGACGTTTTCAAAGCTCTCCTCGGGAAGAATCATGCCGCCCACGAAAAGAATGGGGCAGGTGATCTCAGCCGTTTTTCCGCCCACATTGACGGCTTTGGTGAGGCTGTTTTCCACATCTATTTCGATTCTGACGTTTCCGCTTTTGCCCGCAAGCTTGTCATAGCCGATTTCCTTGCCGTCGAGGAAATATTTTATGCTGATTTTAACGGGAGGAGCATTGTCTGTTGTGCCGCTGTAATAGAGGTCTGTCCCCTCCATATCCCAGTACATATGACCGTCCTCGTAGACGGGCTCGGTGAAGGTTTTGACATCGCTTATATCGGAGAGGCTTGTAATGTCCTCAACCCTGACCTGAGGAAGCTCCGTGTGTATGCGGTCGGTGACGTTCACGCCCGAAATGCTGCCGTTGGGACGGAGATTGACATATACGGACTCCTCCTTGTAAACGGGGGTGTCGGAAAGCTCAAAGGTCTGGTGAGGAACAGGAGATCCCGCCGCCTCTTCCTCCTTGTCCTTTTCGGTTTCTTTTCCGCCGCAGGCTGAAAAGAGCATGAGCGCGGCAAGAAGCAGGCATATAAGCCTGACCGTATTTTTCTTATTCATGGTGTGAAAGCCTCCAGGTAGCTGTGGTTTTGCTGATGAACCTCTCACCGACGCAGAGCACGGGGGAGAGGAACAGCATGATGACGCATTCGCTGATGATGGCGCCGCGTGCAAGGAGAATGCACATTCCGCGCACGATGTTTATGTCACAGAAAAGGTACACGCCGAAGGTGACAACGAAAAATACCATTGCGCTCTGGAAAATGGACCTTTCCGCAGTTTCCGCCGCGGCGAAGATCGCTTCCTCCCGGGGCAGATGTGTAAGCTCCTCGCGGAAGCGCGTGGTGAGAAGAATTGCGTAGTCAACGGTGGCGCCGAGCTGAATGCAGTTGATTACCGTGGGGTCAACGAAGGATACGGTTGTACCCATTATTGCGGAAATGGAGAGATTGAGCCATATCGCAAGCTCAATGGTAAGCACGAGGATCACGGGAAGCGACGGGGATCTGAAGACGATTGCGATGAGAATGAAGATCGCGATTACAGACAGCACCGCGGTCACGGCAAAGTCACGGTCGGTGGTGTCCATAAGCCCCTGGGTGATTGCGCCCTCACCCGTTATATAGGCATCGGGGTCGCAGGCCTTGACGATTTCGTCCATCTCCTTAAGCTGACGGGTAAGCTCGGGAGTCGCGGGGCTGTACTCGGAGTTGACCATGATGAGCTGCCGTCCGTCCTGCTTGCAGAGCTCAAGCAGCTCATCGGGAATGATGCTGTCGGGAATGCCGGGGCCCACAAGGCTGTTGTAGGCGAGAATATAGCTTATGCCCTCAAGCTTTTCGAGCTTGTGCTCCATCTGAATGAGCTTTTCGTCGGGAATTGAATCGTCAACGATGACAAACTGTGTGCTTGCCATGCCGAAGTCGGTTTTCAGCTTGCCGATGCCCTCGATTGAGGTCATATAGGAGGGCAGCGCTCTGTCCATGCTGTAATATTTGTCAACGCTGTTCTGCAGGAAATAGGTTGGGACAAGCAGAATAAGGAAGATCAGGGCAAAAACGCGGCGGTGTCTGACGGTAAATCTGTTTATGCCCGTAAAGCTCGGTATGTAGCTTTTGTGGGTGTATTTTGCCATGGGCTCCTCGAAGATAAGGAGAATGGCGGGGAGAACGAAAACAACGGTGAGTATGCCGAAAACAACGCCCTTTGCCATGACAAAGCCGATGTCAAAGCCGAGCCTCAGCCGCATGAAGCACAGAGCAGCAAAGCCGAACACCGTTGTGAGCGAGCTGCCAAGCAGGGCAGAAAAGGATTTTGCCACAGCCTCCGCCATGGCTTCCCCGCGGCTTTCAAAACGCTCCTTTTCCTCGGCATAGCGGTCGATGAGGAAAATTGAATAGTCCATAGTGACGCCCATCTGCAGAATTGCGGCAACGCATTGAGTTATAAAGGAAATCTCGCCCATGAAGAAGTTGGTGCCCATGTTGTAGATGACCGCAAGACCGAGTGTGCCGAGAATTACAAAGGGTTGCAGCCAGGACTTCATCATCACCGTCATGACGGCAAGGGCAAGGAAAACCGCAGCGGCAATGTAAACGGGCGCCTGGGTGTCCGCAAGCTCGTGGGTGTCGTCAACCATGACGGAAATGCCGCTGAGGAAGGTTTTGCCGTCAAGAAGCTTCTTGATTTCGCCTATGGCCTCAAGGTCGGAGCCCTCGCCACCCTCAGAGTTTTCGTAGCGCACAAGCATCATGGTCTTGCTGCCGTCCTCGGAGTAAAAAATGTCCTTCATTATATCGGGCAGAATGTCGGCGGGAATGCCGATGTCCGCAATGGTGTCCACCCAGATTACAGAGGCAACGTGGTCAATTTCAAGTATTTCGTTTTTGAGTGCCGCCGTCTGCTTCGGGGACATATCCTCCGTAATGACGATGGATATGCCTGCGGTGTCAAAGGCTTCGTCAAGTATGGCCTCGCCCTGCATGGACTCAATGTCCTCGGGGAGATAGGACAGAATGTCATAGTTGACACCCGTGGTGAAGAAGCCTATGGCGGCGGGTATTACAAGGAGCAGAGCAATCAGAAGCACAAGCTTCGGATTTCTCGCTTCCCATAAAGCGATTTTTTTCAAGATTACACCTCGGAAGCTGATAAGTCTAATAAACATTTTACCTCAAAGTGAGCATTATTTCAACTGCAATACGCATCAAACTATAATTTACCGTATTGTTGAAATAAGCGGCGAAGCGTGGTAAAATCATATATCATAAAGCGTTTCAGGGTGAAGACTATGATCAATTCACGCAAGGTAATCGGAATAATCGGCGGCATGGGTCCCATGGCAACGGCAGATCTTTTCAAAAAAATCGTGGAGAAGACCGAGGCCGGCTGTGACCGCGAGCATCTGCACATTCTCATTGACAACAACACGGATATTCCCGACCGCACCGCCTGCATTCTCGCAGGCTCCGACGAGCCCGCAAAATATATGCTGGAATCGGCACAGAGACTTGAGAAAATGGGTGCCGATCTGCTCATTATTCCCTGCAACACCGCCCACTTCTTCCACGGAAAAGTGGCTGAGGGCTGCGGAATCCCCATTCTGCACATGCCGGAGGAAACCGCAAGGACGGCAGCGGAGGCGGGCATAAAATGCGCGGGACTTCTTGCCACAGACGGAACGGTGCAGAGCGTAGTTTACGATGTGATTTTCGCAAAGTACGGCATTGAGCTTATAAAACCCGACTCCGACGGGCAGAAAAAGCTCATGCACATGATATATAATGAGGTCAAGGCGGGAAAGCCTGCGGACACCGCGGCTCTTGACAGCACGCTTGACTGCATGGAAAAAGCGGGCTGCGAGGCGTTTATATTGGGCTGCACCGAGCTTCCCATAGCCTACGCCGGCAATACGGAGCGTCGCTTTCTTGACCCCACGGCAATTCTTGCGGAGGCGGCAATTACCGCCGCAGGCGGAAAGGTAAAAACTGAGGTGAAGATATGAAAAGATTAACCGCACTTCTGCTGTGCCTTGCAATGCTTTTTTCCCTCTGTGCCTGCTCAGACGATGAGGAGAAAAAGACCGAAGAGAGCGAGGAGAAATACGAGGCTGTAAGCTTTGAAAACCACGGCAAGACCGTTACTGTCAAGGAAATGCCTCAGAAGGTCGTTACCGCAGGCCCGAACTGCACGGAGCTTTTCTGCGCTCTGGGTCTTTCCGATCTTGTAATCGGCAAGTGTATGTCCAATCACAGCACGGGCGCACTTGAGGAATATGCCGACGATTATTACACCGTACCCGACATTGCCGAGGGCTATCCCACGCTGGAGCAGCTCACCGCAAGCGGCTGCGATTTCATCTGCGCAACGGACTGGATTTTCGGCGAAAATCTCACGGTGAAGTCTCTTGAAAGGGCGGGCATAACCGTCTTTGTGCTCAACTCCGGCAGCATCGGGGAAATGTACAGAGATGTCCGTGACATAGCTAAAATTTTCGGTGTCAGCGAGGCGGCGGAGGAGCTCATCTCAAAGGACGCGGCACGAATCAGTGCGGTTAATGAGGAGCTGCCCGAAGAGGCGGCGCGTGTCCTCGTGCTTGACAGCTTTCTCGGAAGCAAGGCTTATGTGGCGGGTGCCTACAGCTATGAAAATTCTCTCATTGCCGCCGCAGGCGGAGTCAATGTCTTTGCGGAGCTTGAAAAAGCATGGGACGCGGTTACGGTTGAGGATATAATCGCCGCCGACCCGGATTTTATCATCATTCACGACTATAAGAGCTCGGGCTACGATGAAAAGCTTGATGCTCTGCTGAATAACCCCGAGCTGTCGCAGCTTGACTGTCTTTCAGACGGACAGCCTCGGGTTATGCGCCTGCCTCTTGAAAACTGCTTCCCGGGTGTGCGCTGCAGCCTCACCGTTGAGGCGATTGCTGCCTCTTTGTATGCTGATGTCAGCGGTGCGGAGTAAGAAACCGTGTTCAGTAAGGCTTATGTTGAAATCACAAATATCTGCAATCTGAGCTGCTCCTTCTGCCACGGCACGAAAAGAGCGCCCCGCCGTATGAGCAGGGAGGAGTTTGCCCTTGTCATTGAAAGACTGAAGGGTCACACAAAACACGTTTATTTTCATCTCATGGGCGAACCGCTGACGCATCCCGAGCTGCCTGAGCTACTGCATATTGCCGCCGAAAAGGACATGAACTGCTGCATTACCACAAACGGAACGCTTGTGGGGGAATGCGCGGAAGTCCTGCTGGGCGCGGAAAAGCTGTATAAGCTCAGCGTGTCCCTCCACAGCTATGAGGCAAACCGAAGTGCCGTATCCCTTCAAGACTATCTTGAAAGCGTGTGGAGCGTTGCCGAAAAGCTTGCAAAGAGCGGAACGATCTGCGCCCTGCGTCTGTGGAATGACGGCGGCGAGAACGCACTCAACGGCGAAATCCTTGACTTTCTGCGGAGCAGAACAGAGGGCTGCTGGCAGGAAACAAGAACGGGCAGTCTGCGGCTTGCGGAAAATATCTATCTTGAAAACGCGGCAAAATTCGACTGGCCCGATATGGACGCGCCCGAGTACAAGGTGCAGTTCTGCCACGGTCTGCGTGACCAGCTTGCCGTGCTCTGCGACGGAACGGCGGTGCCGTGCTGTCTTGATGCCGAGGGTGATATCAGGCTCGGAAACATCTTTGAGCAGAGCCTTGAGGAAATCCTCGCTTCCCCCAGAGCGAAGGCACTGTATGAGGGCTTTTCAAACAGAAAACCCACCGAGGAGCTGTGCCGCAGATGTGGCTACGCAACAAGATTCAACAAATAAAAAAGACACCCCAAAGGGTGTCTTTTTTATTTTGTTGTAAACGAAAACTCCCGGCTGTGCCGGGAGTTCAAAAAAGCTTAAGCGGTGAGGAATAAAAAACTCCTTATGGTAAGATGTAAGTGCGGCCTGACAACTGCACAAGACAAACATAAGGAGGACATTCGGATGGCGAATGACAATAATAGTTTAGCACATACAACATGGAACTGCAAATACCATATAGTGTTTGCGCCGAAATACAGAAGGCAGATATTCTACGGAGAACACAAAGCAGAAATAGGGAAAATATTAAGGGAATTGTGCGACTGGAAAGGAGTAAAGATAGTAGAAGCAGAGGTATGTCCAGACCATGTGCATATGCTGGTGGAAATACCTCCGAAACTGTCGGTTTCCAGTTTTATGGGGTTCCTGAAGGGTAAAAGCTCACTGCTGATACATGAAAGGCACGGAAATCTGAAATATAAGTATGGAAACCGCAGTTTCTGGTGCCGAGGGTACTATGTAGATACAGTAGGGAAGAATGCCAAGAAGATAGAAGAATACATAAAGAATCAACTAAAAGAAGACCAAATCCACGACCAAATGACAATAAGAGAATACGAAGACCCGTTTACGGGTAGCAAGTAACAATCCACTCGCAAGTGTCAGGCCGTAGTTTACGCCTTGAGGCGTGGCTAGTAAAAGAGGGCTATGCCCGCATATGAAAAAGACCCGGGTACGCCGGGGGATTATTATTATGCAAGCGGCAAAAAGAATGTCATTCTGAGGAGCGAAGCGACGAAGAATCCCCGGTGGAAAAGGCGCATAAGGGGGATTCTTCGCTGCGCTCAGAATGACACGATATTTTTCTGTAAATATAATAATAAAAGGCACCAATCAGGTACCAATCAGACTGCCTCTTTTTATTCTCCAATCATGAATAGATGGACTGCTAAACAGCAGCCCACCTATTTTGATTACTTAAGCCTAATTATTGCGCCTAAAATTGAAGCCGCCGGGGCAAGGACAAACCAGATAGGTGTTGATATAAGAACTTGTTTAAACCGTTTCTGATTTGTTTTTAGGTCATTATCATCTGTGCCTACATAAAACTTCAAATGATTTTTCAGCGTAGTTTTTCTATTGACTAATTCTGAGTACTCTTCCGGATAATTTTTCTGAAGGAAATTATAATATTTGAATACTTCATATATCCAGATGAACATCATTAAAGTCATCCAAATAATTGCCGGTATTATCGGTTTTGAACCATACATAAAGGCAAACAACAGTATATTGATCGCCCAATAGATAACAATCGGAAACTGCATTTTCTCCTCACATTTTTAACGCAAATTTTCGAAAGTGCTCATAATAAACTCTTTCGTGGTTGAGTAAAAAAATTATATTCTCTTCCACTTTGCGCCGTGGGGGATATCGGTTACTTCGATACCGGCTGCCTTAAGCTCATCGCGGATGCGGTCAGCCTCGGCAAAATTCTTTGCCTTCTTTGCGTCCTGGCGTGCCTGAATTTTTGCTTCAACCTCTGCGTCAGCCTCTCCGCTTTCGGAAATAATGGTGAACTGACCTGCGGTGACTGCCTGCTTTTTAAGCTCCTCACGCTTCTTGTCGGCCTTAGCAATGAGGTCAAGTCCCAGCACCTTGTCAAAGTCGGCTATTACAGCCAGCTTGGTGTCATCATTGGTCTGATACTTGAGGACATCATAGAGTGCGGTTACAGCAAGGGAGGTGTTCAGGTCGTTGTCGAGTGCGGAAACAAACTTTTCACGCAGTGCAGCAAATGCTGCTTCGTCAACTGTTTCACCTGCGGGCTTGAGAGCTGCAATGCGGTTTATGAGCTTCTGGTAGGTGCCCTGAGCGTTGTCAAGGTTTTCCCAGGTGAACACAAGTGACTTGCGGTAATGACTCTGGAGGCAGAACAGACGGTAGGCGAGGGGATCGTAGCCCTTTTCCTCGAGCAGTGCAACGGTGAGGAACTCACCCTTGGATTTGGACATTTTGCCCGAGTTGGTGTTGAGATGGAGAACGTGCATCCAGAAGTTGCACCATTTATGACCGATGTAGGATTCGGACTGGGCGATTTCGTTGGTGTGGTGGGGAAATGCGTTGTCAATGCCGCCGCAGTGAATGTCGAGATCTTCGCCCAGATGCTTCATGGAAATACCGGAGCACTCAATGTGCCAGCCGGGATAACCGACGCCCCAGGGAGAATCCCATTTGAGCGCCTGATCCTCAAACTTGGACTTGGTGAACCACAGAACAAAGTCATTCTTGTTGCGCTTGTTGGTGTCCTCCTCAACGCCTTCGCGAACGCCTACGTCCAGGTCATCGGCATTGAAGTCATTAAAAATGTAGTATCTCTCAAGCTTTGAGGTATCGAAATAGACGTTGCCGCCTGCAAAGTATGCGTAGCCTGTGTCCATAAGCTTTGTGATGATCTTTATGTATTCATCAATGCAGTTGGTTGCGGGCTCAACAACGTCGGGAGTCTTGATGTTTAGCTTTGCGCAGTCGGAGAAAAATGCGTCGGTGTAAAATTTTGCAATGTCCATAACGGACTTGTTTTCACGCTTTGCGCCCTTGAGCATCTTGTCCTCGCCCTCATCGGCATCGCTGGTAAGGTGACCCACGTCCGTGATGTTCATAACGCGCTTGACGTTGTAACCAACATAGCGCAGGTGCTTTTCAAGAATATCCTCCATGATGTAGCTGCGGAGATTGCCAATATGGGCAAAGTGATAGACCGTAGGTCCGCAGGTGTACATCTTGACGATGTCGGGACTATTTGGAACAAAATCTTCTTTCTTGCGAGTAGCGGAGTTGTAGAGTTTCATTGTATTTCTCCTTTGTAATTTCAAGAGCAGCGCTTGAAAACATTTATATTCTTAATGAAGTATTCCGCACCGGAATAAAGGGTGGTGCCGAGAATGCAGACAGATGCGAGAACAGTCAGAAAATCGGGGAAGGGAACCCATGGTTCTCTGACAACAATGAGCACGCCCAGTGCAACCATTGTTGTAAAGGTCTTAACCTTACCGGAAAAAGCGGCGGCAATTACCTTGCCCTGCTCAACGGCAAGCAGACGAAGTCCCGAAACGGCAAATTCGCGCAGAAGCACGATTGCCACAACCCATGAGGGCATGAGCTCTTTTTCGATGAAAATGCACATTGCGGCAAGCACAAGCATTTTATCGGCAAGGGGATCCATAAATTTTCCGAAATCAGTCACCTGATTGTAGTTGCGGGCAATGTAGCCGTCAATAAAGTCGCTGCAGGTCGCAACTACATAAACCGCAAGTGCCCAGTAGGTAAGGTCCTGATATAACAGTACCATAAAAACGGGGATAAGCACAATGCGGAAGATAGTTATTTTATTTGCTGTGGTGTTCATACCAGAACCTCCTCTCAGCCTAACGGCGCTCGCCGTAAAGGTTTCCGTCAAATGTGTCGGTTATTAATACGTTTACAATATCACCGATGCAGTTTTCGCCTTCGAAAAACACCTGCCCGTCGATATCGGGGGAATCCGCGTAGCTGCGGCCATAGAACAGCTCCTGCTCATCGTCATAGCCTTCGCAGAGCACTTCAAGTGTTTTACCAACCTGAGCGTTGCAGAAGTCGTCCATAATCTGCGCCTGCAGGTCAAGAATGAGGTCGGCTCTGCGCTGCGCAACCTCTTCATCGGGACGCTCCATTTTTGCGGCGGGCGTTCCCTCCTCGGGAGAGAAGGGGAATACGCCTGTACGCTCAATGCGGGCCTCCTTGAGAAATTCACAAAGCTCCTCAAATTCAGCCTCGCTCTCGCCGGGCAGACCTGCAATGAGACTTGTGCGCAGCACAAGATCGGGAATGCGCTGGCGGAGGGTTTTAAACAGCTTTCTGATATCATCGCCCGTGCCGTGACGGTTCATGGACTTCAGAATTTTGTCGTTTATATGCTGAATGGGAATGTCCAGATATTTGACGATTTTCGGGTTAGACGCTATCTCGTCAATCAGCTCATCATCGAACTGGTCGGGGTAGGTGTAGTGAAGCCTTATCCACTGAACACCGTCGATTTTGGATATTCTGCGGCATAGCTCTGCCAGCATACGCTTTCCGTACAGGTCAGTGCCGTATTTAGTGATATCCTGGGCAATGACGATGATTTCCTTTATGCCGTGCTCGGCAAGCTCCTTTGCTTCCTCAACAACACAGTCGATATCACGTGAGCGGTATCTGCCGCGGATATAAGGAATGGCGCAGAAGGCACAGAAATTGTTGCAGCCTTCGGCAATGCGGAGATATGCCCAGGAGGGTCCTGTGCTGATAATGCGGGGAATTTCGTCAACAGGTGCGCTCTGATTACCGAAACGGCTTACGCTGTTTCCCTTTAAGGCCTCGTCAGCGGCCTTCACAATATCGCCGAAGCTTCCGACACCGAGAACGGCGTCAATCTCGGGAAGCTCAGCCATGATATCGTCCTTATAGCGCTCCGGCAGACAGCCCGTTACTATGATTTTACCCAATTTGCCTGCGTTTTTAAGCTCTGCCATTTCAAGAACCGTGTCGATGGCCTCGCTCTTTGCCGCATCTATAAAGCCGCAGGTGTTGATGACAACCGCATCGGCACCGTCGGGGGAGGGTACAAGCTCATAGCCTGCTTCATTTAAAAGGTAAAGCATCTGCTCGCTGTTTACAAGATTTTTTGCACAGCCGAGTGAGATGAGTGCTACGGTTTTGTTCATTAATAATCCTCTTCGGAAGTGAAATTGTTAAGTGCGTGTTTTATCTGCTCCCAGGAGTAGCCGCGCCGGTACAGAGCATTGGAAATCTTCTGTATCTGAGCGCGGTCTGAGGGGTCTGTAAGCCTTGACGCGATAAACCGCTCCAGCCTGTCGTCCTGCGGGGGCATTTCGGAAAGCGCCTCGTCCCAATACTCATTTGGAACGCCGTGACGGCGAAGCTCCTGCTTAATCCTGCCTGCGCCGTAGCCCTTTGCGGCATAGTGACGGACAACCGAGCCTGCGTAGCTACGGTCATTGATAAGCCCCATGTCGCAGAGCCAGTCGGCGCAAAATTCGGCATTCTCGGGGCTTTCGCCCTTTTCCACAAGCTTGTCCCGCATTTCCTTTCGGGACATGGCACGGGTGTTGATAATGCGCATGGCGCGTGCCTTGCACAGCGACAAGGCGGAGGCATTCAGCACCTCACGGTATCTGCCGTCATCAAGCTCAATGCCGGAACGCAGAAAGAAGTCCGTTACAACGGCAAGAGTTGTTTTAAGCTCGCTGCCGTCCTCAAATACAAGCGTAAACCTCTCCTGAGAGGTCTGCTTAAGCTCTCTGATAATCACGAAAGATTATCCTTCGAAGTCGTCGGCGCTTACGTCAACGGCACGTCCTGCGGCCTGGGCAGCCTTACGTGCCTGGGGAGCCATGAGCTTGTGGGCATTGTCGCGGATCTCCTGCTCAATACTGTCGCAGACATCGGGATTGGAGAGAAGGTATTCCTTGACGGCATCGCGGCCCTGAATACGCTGACCGTTGACGGTAAACCATGCGCCGGCCTTGTCGATAAGCTCAAGCTTTACACCGAGGTCAACGATTTCGCCGACCTTTGAGATGCCTTCGCCGTACATGATATCGAACTCAGCCTCCTTAAAGGGAGGTGCGCACTTGTTCTTGATGACCTTTGCGCGTGTGCGGTTGCCTATCATTTCACCGCCGACCTTGAGGGTTTCGGTGCGGCGCACATCGATGCGAACGGAAGCATAGTACTTGAGGGCAAGACCGCCGGGTGTGGTTTCGGGGTTGCCGTACATTACGCCGATTTTCTGACGCAGCTGGTTAATGAAGATAACCGTGCATCCGTTTTTGGAGATGCAGCCTGCAAGACGGCGCATTGCCTGGGACATAAGACGCGCCAGAGCACCGACAACCGTATCGCCCATTTCGCCATCAAGCTCAATTCGGGGGATAAGAGCGGCTACGGAGTCAACAACGACAACGTCAACTGCGGAGGAACGTACAAGGCTTTCGGTGATGTCAAGCGCCTGCTCACCTGTGTCGGGCTGGGAAATAAGAAGGCTGTCAATATCAACACCCAGAGCTCTCGCGTATGCGGGCTCAAGTGCGTGCTCAACGTCTATGTAAGCCGCTTCACCGCCGGCCTTCTGTGCGGCGGCTACAACGTGAAGCGCCAGCGTGGTTTTACCTGATGCTTCAGGTCCGTAGATTTCAACGATACGTCCCTTGGGAACGCCGCCGATACCGAGAGCAAGGTCAAGGGAAAGGGAGCCGGTTGTGAGAGCTTCCACATTTACGGGAATGTCGTCACCCAGACGCATGATCGCGCCCTTGCCGTAGTTCTTTTCAATCTGTGCAATGCAGGTTTCAAGAGCTTTTTTCTTGTCGCTTGCCTGACCGGGTGTGGCAATGGGTGCTTTTTTCTTTTCTGCCATTAAAGTTCACCTCATATATTAATCAAAATTCATTTTTCCACTGACCGATGACAACACGCTCAACACCGATTGTGTCCTTGCGGCTGTCAACGGAAACAAACTCGGCATCAAGGAGCAGCTGCTTTACGGCATCTGCCTGACCTTCGCCGACTTCAAATATCATAAGTGCGTTGGGACGGAGGGTTACCGACCAGTGATTTATTATCTCGCGGTAAAAATCAAGACCGTCCTCACCGCCGTCAAGAGCACTGATGGGCTCATAATCACGCACAGAGCTGTCAAGCTCAATAAGCTCGCGTGAGGGGATATAGGGCGGATTGGAAAGAATCATATCAAAGCCGCCGGTGTGCTGAGGCGGCCAGTCGGTTGCATCGGCACAAATGGGAACAACCTTGGAGCTGAGCTTGTTGAGGGATATGTTCTTCCTGCAAATCTCAAGTGCCGCCGGACTTATGTCCGCAGCGATTACGCTTGCGCTGTCAAGCTTTGCCGCAACTGCGCAGGCAATACAGCCGCTGCCGCAGCACATATCGAGAACGCGGATTTTTCTTCCGCGGAGTCTGCCGTAGCTCAGCGCCGTGTCCACAAGCACCTCGGTGTCCATTCTGGGAATCAGCACCTCGGGAGTGACAATCATGGGCAGACCGTAAAATTCCCACGCTCCTGCAATGTATGCCAGAGGCTCGCCCTTTAGCCTGCGCTCAAGGTACTTCAACGCCTTTTCCTCAAGCTCATTTGAGGTATAGAGGTTCATGTCGCGCATAAGCTTGGCCTTGTCTTTTTCACTCGCGGCAGCAAGAAGAATGCGTGCCTCCTGGCTGTAAGCCTCAACACCTGCGTTCTTGAGCTCGCTTCTTATGTGAAAATATAAATCGTTATATGTCTTCGGCATATTCTCTCCTTACCAGGTGTCGCTGCCTTCCTCTTCGGGAATAACAAGCCTGAGCGCTTCAATGGCACATTCAATCATTTCATCATCGGGCTCATTGGTTGTGATGCGCTGAAGCTGTTTACCCGGCCATGAAAGAATTGAGGAAAGCGTGTTGTCGTGACGGCCGAGCCAACGGTTAAGCTCATAGGTAACGCCGACAATTACGGGGAGAATAAGCAGCCTTATGCCGATTCTGCCCAGTGTGTTGGGAATACGGATAAATAATCCAATGATAATGCTGATAATTATTACTACAAAAAGGAAGCTTGTTCCGCAGCGCGGGTGAAGCCTGGGCTGGGGACGAATGTTTTCCACAGTAAGAGGAAGCCCTTTTTCATAGCAGAAGATCGTTTTATGCTCTGCACCGTGATAGGAAAATACTCTGCGCATATCCTTCATCTTTGAGCAGAGAATGAGATAGGCAAAGAAAATGACTAATTTCAGTATGCCTTCAACAACTGCACGCCAGTAATAACTGGTTTTGAAATCGGGAAAAAGTCCCACAATGAAGGTGGGGAGGAAGAGAAACAGAAACAGGGAAAGTCCTATGCCCAGTACAACGGCAACACCGATTATGAGCTTCTGTGCGGTTTCATCGGAAAAATGCTCCTCAATCCAGAGGTCAAGCTTGTCCGGCTCGCCCAGCTCCTCCTCGGGAAGCTGCTCGGCGGAGTAGGAAATTGCCTTTACACCGTTTACCATGGATGAAATGAAGCCCACAACACCGCGGATAAAGGGCAATGCAAGTACGGGGTGCGTTTCCTTGAGCGGCTTGATGTCATCAACCTTGACAACGTGCTCACCGCTGCCCCGGCAGACAATGGCACGCTTTTTTGGACCCTGCATCATAATGCCTTCAAGAAGGGCCTGACCGCCGATTGATGTCTTGAAGCCTGTGGATTTTTTCTTTTCTTTAATTGACATATTAAAAACCTTTATTCTTTGTTCATGGGAAGCTGAATGGTGGCGATACAGCCGCCGCCTTCAGCATTTGCAATAATCAGCTTGCCGCCGTGACGTGTAATGATTTCGTCGCAGACAGCAAGACCGATTCCGCTGCCGCGGTTTTTGCTGCTGCCCTTATAGAACTTGTTCTTAACAAAGGGAAGCTCTGCGGCGGGAATGCCGTGGCCGTGGTCACGAATGGAAACAAGTACGGAATTGCTCGTGGTTTTAAGCACTACCTCAACGGACTTGCCGTCACCGCCATGCTTGGTGGCATTGTCAAGCAGATTGAGGAACACCTGCTTAAGACGCT
Source organism: Oscillospiraceae bacterium (assembly GCA_045601285.1). GTDB lineage: Bacteria > Bacillota > Clostridia > Oscillospirales > Oscillospiraceae > F23-B02. Next base: position 3,012 of record JAZRZJ010000061.1, on the reverse strand, counting down.
CCGGGTCACCGGAAATCAGCGGAATATCATAGTCCGGTGCATCATAAATTACGTCCACACCGGACTGCCTCATAAGCTCACCGTAGGTGAAAATTGAGTCCTCAAGCTCTGCCGCAATGTCAATAAGCTCAATGCGCAGATTGAAACGACCGTCCTGAATGCGCGTAAACTCAAGCAGATCTGTTACCATCGAGGTCAGGCGGTCGGCCTCTTTGGAAATAATGCTTACGCCGCGAAGTGAATCACCCTGAATTGCGGGGTCATACTGCAGAGTTTCACTCCAGCCCGTGATTGCGGTAAGGGGAGTGCGAAGCTCGTGGGAAATCTGCGACACAAATTCCGTCGTTGCCTTATCTGCCTGGGCAACCTTTTCGGACATTTCGTTGATTTCATCGGTAAGCTTACCGATTTCATTGTCGGCGTGCTTCTGCGCCTTTGTTCCATAGCTGCCTGCGGCAATGTGCTCAGCGGATTTGGTGAGCGATGCGATAGGCTTTGTGACAGAGCGGTCAAACCAGATGTTCACAAAAACTATGTATACGGCAAGAATTACGGCAAGAATGATAACAAATACAACATATTCGCTTGCCGCAAGTGCAATTAGGCACGCAATTATAATGACAGCGATGATTGACGATGCAAGCAGCTGCCATTTGAGATTGTTACGTATCATGCTACACTTCCAAGAAAATTAATAGCCCCATTTGTAGCCGAAGCCCCAAACAGTAGTGAGATATTCGGGCTCTGTGGGATCGGATTCAATCTTGATGCGCAGGCGGCGAATATTGACATCTACGGTTTTGAGCTCGCCCTTGAAGTCATCGCCCCAAACAGCCTTGAGAATATCCTCGCGGGACATGGCACGGCCCGGGTTTTCCATAAAAAGCTTCATAAGCAGATACTCAATCTGGGTGAGCTTAAGACGCTTGCAATCCTTTTCAAGCGTGCGGTTGCGGGTGTTGAGAAGGAAAGGTCCGCTGGAAATTTCATAGCTGGGCTTGTCGCTTGCCTCGCTGCCTCCGAGTCTGCGGACAAGTGCGTCAACGCGTGCGGTGAGCTCTGCAGGGGAGAAGGGCTTGGTGACATAGTCGTCAGCGCCGGTCATAAGACCCGTGACCTTGTCAATCTCCTGACTCTTTGCGGTGAGCATGATAATGCCGATTTTGGAACCTGAAGCACGGATTCGGCGGCATACCTCGAAGCCGTCTATGTCGGGAAGCATAACATCAAGCAGGGCAAGGCTGATGTCAGGATTTTTTTCCAGCTGGCTCAGTGCTTCCATGCCGCAATTTGCTTCAATAGGCTCATATCCGTTGCGGCGGAGGTTGATTACCACAAAACTGCGGATATTCGGTTCATCTTCGAGGACCAGTATCTTTTTCATGGTCATACCTCTTTCATTTTATATTTATACCCAATAATTGTAACACAAAACTTTCAAAAATGGTAGAGGCAAGTGTAAAAATTTTTATAAAGTAGAAACAAGATATTACAGTTTACATAATTTTATGCAATTATTGTTACCGTAAATTAATATACCAAAAATACGGTACGATAAAACGGATAGTTAATTTACTCCTAAAATTGAAAAAGCAGCTTTATATCTAAGCTGCTCTTCTGTAACTGGAACCAATGATTAATACAAAGCACACTGCGTTGGTTTTGCATGGGGAGAGTGCGAGAGGGGATTAGTTATCCCTCTCAGTTGAATTTGAGCGAAGCGGATAAACAGCAAGGCGCAGCCTTGCGGCAGCAAAAAGACTGTCCTTTCGGACAGCCTATTTTAGTAACTGGAACCAATGATTAATACAATGCATACTGCATTGGTTTTGCATGGGGAGAGGGCGAGAGGGGATTGGTTATTCCCTCTCGCAATAAATTGAGCGAAGCGGATAAACAGCAAGGCGCAGCCTTGCGGCAGCAAAAAGAGACAGCCGAAGCTGTCTCTTTTTGGTGCCGGTGGTGGGACTCGAACCCACACGGTGTTGCCACCAACGGATTTTGAGTCCGTCACGTCTACCATTCCATCACACCGGCATGTGTGAAACAGTATACAGCAAGATGCAGGATTTTTCAAGTAGAATTAAAAATATAAGCCTCTGAAAACAGAGGCTTATGCTTTAGTGTTTTTCGTTGGTGCCCTTGTCGCCGACACCGAAGTGAAGCTCCTTCATGCCTTCAACCTCATCGCAGACGTCCTTAAGACCGCAGACGGTGCAGTCGGTGGGAAGACCTTCCATGATGTGACACAGAGTGCTTGTGAGCTTGTCGGTTTTCTTCGCATTTTCGGTGAGGACGGAGTAATCGAAATCGGGGTCGGTGATAAAGATTACGGTTACGTTGACAACGTTTGCGTCCTTCTTGTATTCGTCGATGTATCGGTAGCCGACAGTTTCAAAGCTGATGCCCTTTTTGACCGCCTTCTTGCCGACACGAATCTGCTCGCGGTAGTTTTCGGGGGACATACGCACCATGTAACCGTCGGGATAGACGTGATACTTGGAGAATTCGATCTGCTTCAGTGCGCGGTAAACCTCGTCGTCATCGCCGTCCAGAACACCGCCGCGGATAAGAACGATGCGGGCAAAGGGATTGTTTTTCTTGATCTTGCCGAGGTCGGGACCGTAGAGAATGACCTGATCCTTGTTTACAAGGTCGGCGCTGGAGGTAACGCAGACGTAGTTTGCCGAGCCCAGGCCCGTTGCGCCCAGCTCATAAGCGGCCTCGCTCTGGAGAATAAGCTCGCTTGCGCCGAGATCCGGCCAGGATCTGCGGGGATTATAGTCCCAGGATTTACCCTTGAGTGCTTTAAGAGAGTCCAAAGTGGAATTAATAAGATTGTTGTAAAGCTCCATGATATATCTCCTTAACGTGACGTTATTATTTATTACCGTATATCCGCAGAATATAAATATACACTTATATTAAAGCAGAAAATCACCGAAAATGAAAGAGTTTTTTATGCATTAATCAGATGACCCCTGCGATCATGAAGCAGAAATAGGTGCAGGG
>JAZRZJ010000060.1:0-21900 GCA_045601285.1 Oscillospiraceae bacterium | reverse complement strand
TCTGCGTTGCCGGTGGTGCGGGGGTGAAGCTCAACATCGCGGATATTGCTTACGCCCGTGAGGTACATTACCATGCGCTCGAAGCCGAGACCGTAGCCTGCGTGACGGCAGGAGCCGTAGCGGCGGAGGTCAAGATACCACCAGTAGTCCTCGGGATTGAGCTTAAGCTCCTCCATGCGTGCAAGCAGAACGTCAAGACGCTCTTCACGCTGGGAACCGCCGATGATTTCGCCGATGCCGGGAACAAGGCAGTCCGCCGCGGCGACGGTCTTGTTGTCATCGTTCAGGCGCATATAGAAGGCCTTGATTTCCTTGGGATAATCGGTGACGAAAATGGGCTTTTTGAACACTTCCTCGGTGAGATAGCGCTCGTGCTCGGTCTGAAGGTCGATACCCCACTCAACAGGGTAGTCGAACTTTTTGCCGCACTTCTGAAGAATTTCCACGGCCTCGGTGTAGGAAACTCTGCCGAAGTCGTTGGAAACAACGTTCTGAAGTCTTTCAAGCAGCCCCTTGTCAACAAAGGAGTTGAAAAATTCCATCTCCTGAGGGCACTTCTCCAGAACGGTGTTGATGATGTATTTCACCATGTCCTCTGCGGTGTCCATGTAGTCATGGAGGTCGGCGAAGGCCATTTCGGGCTCGATCATCCAGAATTCTGCGGCGTGGCGCTGAGTGTAGGAAACTTCCGCGCGGAAGGTGGGACCGAAGGTGTAGACATCGCCGAAGGCCATGGCGAAGTTTTCGCAGTTGAGCTGACCGGAAACGGTGAGGTTTGTTGCCTTGCCGAAGAAGTCCTGGCTGTCGTCAACGGTGCCGTCCTCCCTGAGAGGAAGGTTGTTGAGGTCAAGGGTGGTTACGCGGAACATCTCACCTGCGCCCTCGCAGTCAGAGCCCGTGATGATGGGGGTGTGAACGTATACAAAGCCGCGGCTTTGGAAAAACTCGTGAACAGCCTGGGCCGCAACGCTTCTCACGCGGAAGGTGGCGTTGAAGAGATTTGTGCGGGGACGCAGATGCTGAATGGTGCGGAGAAATTCAACGCTGTGGCGCTTTTTCTGCAGAGGATAATCCGGGGTGGAAACGCCCTCAACCGCAACCTCGGCGGCCTTGAGCTCGAAGGGCTGCTTTGCCCCGGGAGTCAGCACCAGCTCGCCCTTTGCGATGAAGGCGGCACCCACGTTCTGATGGGTGAGCTCATCATAGTTTGCGAGCTTCTCACGCTCCAGAACTATCTGAAGGCTCTTGAAGCAGGAGCCGTCGTTCAGCTCGATGAAGCCGAAATTCTTCATATCGCGGATAGTACGCGCCCAACCGCAGACGGTGACTTCCTGACCGCCGAATTTTTCGCTGTCAGCGTAAATATGTGCAATCTTAGTGTGTTTCATGGAAAACACTCCTGTCTGTTGGATTTTTTCACTATTTGTATATTATATACCATTTATGCGCAGTCTTCAAGGAATAATTTCCCTTATAAAAACAAAAATCCCTGCCGGCGTTGTCCGGCAGGGATTGCTTTATTATGTGGTTGAGGAACCGGTTTTCTGGACAATCTTCAGGTCGTAGGTGGGAATGATTTCAATGCTGAAGTCGCCTGCGGACACATCAATGTTGCCCAGAATGTCATCGCCGCCCACAACGAAGGTGAGAGTCTGAACATCATAGGGTGTCAGCTCCATGGTCTGCATCTTGTTGATGTCATAGGCCACAAGATTGCCGCCCTGATATACCTTGATGACATACATGCGGAGGCAGATATAGGTTTCGGTATTGCGCGCCTCATCGATGACGAGGTTGTTGGTGTACTTGGTGCGGACAATGAGGTCATCACCGCGCATGAAGGCTTCGGGAACGGTGATGGAAAGGTCGGTAACGGTGCTGACGCTTTCGTCACCGGAGGAGTAAACGGGCTGGTCCGCATCGGCAACAAAGCGTGCGCCCTTGTAATAGCAGCTCAGTCCTATCCAGTCACCGAAAAGCTCACGGGAGGCAAGGCTCTTTGAGTTATAGACCTTGATTTCATTTACGTTGCTGGTAGCAAGGGTGTTGGGAACGAGCACCATGCTGTCCTGAGTCCAGCAGCAAGCATTGTAGGCGCCGCCGCATATGAGCGCAAGTCTGGTATCACCGCTGTTGTCCATGCTGTAAAGGTTGCGGTTGAAGGAGCTGAGGCAGTAGAAGGTGTCCTCGTATTTGTAAATGCTTCTGTAGCGCTTGTCGGTTACGGCGGGAAATTCACCTATGGTCTTGACGGTTGCGGGAGCCTGAACGGACAGAGCATAAAGGTTCAGGTCATAGTTTCCGTCACTGTCATAGGCCATGAAATACATGACATGACCGTCAAAGAAGCTGGTGTTGATGTTCATATCGGAAAGTCTGGTGAGCTCGCCGTTTGCAATGTTGTACTCGTAGAGGTTTGTAATGTAGGCTTCGCTTGCTTTGCTGCCCGTGCCTACGGTGCCGAGATGGGCAAGCTTGAAGTAGATGCAGCCGTTCCAGCCGTAAGGCACAAAGTACATGGCCTCATAATAGTTCATTTCGTCAAGCAGAGCATTGAAGGCGCCGCCGACGATCTGACCGAACTGGTAGGTCCAGGGGGAAAGGTCCATGCCGCCATCGATATCAATGGGTATGTTTTCGTAATGGGTGAAGAGCAGAGCGTAGAGCTTGCCGTCATAGAAGCAGTAGGATTTGACGGCGTTGCCTTTATAAACGGTGTCAAAGCCGGCGGTTGCAGGGTCATAGCACATAAGCTTGCCGTTGGAGCTGCCCGCGGTGCTTACGCAGAAGTAGACCTTGCCGTTATAAACGCTGAGGTTGTCAATACGCTCGCCGGCGTCGCCGGTGTAAATCTCCTTCTCGTCGTCGTTGCCCGTGGTGGCAAACAGTCCGTAGAGCTCGGTGGAGGTGGTTTCGTAGTACTTGTATGCGCAGTAATAGCTGCTGCCTATCTGAACCATGGGACTGTCGTTTTCAAGGTTTGCCTCAAAGGGAGCCATGGCCTCATTGACTCGTGAGTCGTGACCGACGCGGTTTGCGGGAACGAGCAGACGGGACACAACAACGGCAATCTGCTCGCGGTTGGTGAGTCTGTCGCCGCCGAAGCTGTAGTCAGCCCAGCCGTTCATGATGCCCGAGGAGTACATTAGCTTTACGGAGCTTACGTAGGCAGAGGGAATCTTGCCCAGGTCGGTGATCTGACGGTCAGAGATTGCGGGCATATCCTCCTCATCAATTGTGCGGCTGAATATGTATGCAAGTGCGTAGCGGGGAATTGCCACGCGGTCAAGATTGACACCCTGAGGGCAGTCCGCGGGAATCATGTCCTGCCATGCACAATATCTGTAGTAAGGAGAATACCAGTAGTCGCCTGCCTTAAGCTCAAGAGGCAGAGCGTTTCCGTAGTAGGCGGCGTGGATACGTGCGGCAATGACGATGGCCTGACCCCAGGTTACGTCAGCCTTGGGTCTGTATGTGCCGTCCTGATAGCCGAGAAGAATGCCCTTGTCATAGCAGGTTTTGATGCCCGTGAAGGACCAGTCGTTGCTGTCTACGTCGGTAAAGGTGAAGCTTGTCATATCGGCAACATCTTCAAAGGCGTTAAGGCCGAGTCCTGCATAGGGGTCGGCAAAGACACACACCGAGAGCAGCATGGCAACGCAGAGCACTGCGGCCAAAAATCTTGTGATTTTTTTCATATTGCGACCTCCGAAATAATAATTAAACGGCGGTGAGTATACCAGTTGCATTTTAGTGTCAAAGCATATTATAGCAGGTTACATAATATTTTGCAATAGGGATTTCCCTTGTGGTATCAGTCAATTTTCTGGGTTACAAGTCGGTAGTACTGCCAGCAGTGCATTTTTGAGATAAGAGACAGCTCTTCCTCAGAGGGATTTTCCGTAACGCTTCCGTCAGGATAGGCCACTATTCCCGTCTTGATGACAGGGCAAATGCGGCGGAGCTCGGCAAGGAAGCTGAAATAGGGGTCAAGACCCTCAGCGTCCGCAAGCTCAAGAGCAATTTCGCCCAGGAAGCAGGCGCTCACTCTGCCGTCGGCGGGAAGGTCGAGTCCCTCTGCGGCCTCTGCCATGGTTCTGCCCTGAAGGTAGGCATCGTTTGCCCATATTATGAAGGGAGTGCTGTGGTTGTCCAGCACCTGCTCGGCAGTGGAGGTGTCGCCGATGTCCATGCCGAGCTCGCGATAGCCCGCGAAGCCTGCGCCGAGATTGGGCATATGGTCGCCGAAGAACACGAGAATGTAGGGCTCCTCAAGGGAGTTCAGATATTCCGTCAGCTCCAGAAGCATATCAGAGGAGCACTTGAGACCGTAGGCGTAAACGGAAAGGCACTCCTCGGTTTCGGGTGTAAGGGGAAGGTCGGTCTGCACCTTCGGAAGCTCCGTGCCGTATTTCGCGTAGCTGTAGGCCTGGTGGTTCTGGATCGTGGTTGCGTAGGTGAAAAGCTTTTCTCCTTCGGCGGTGCGGCCTTCAAGCTCCTCCTCCAGTTCGGAAAGGAAGTCGGCATCGGACCAGGTGTCGCCGTTGTCAAAGCGCAGGGACTCGAGGCCCATGAAGCTCAGGGCGCTGTTTCGGTTGTAAAACCAGCTCTGTCCCTGGTGGAAGTAGAAGGTGTCGTAGCCCTGAGAGGCCAGCGCCGTTGCAACCGTGGGAATGGGCTTGTGGAAGGTTCGCAGGGCTGAGGCGCTTGTATCGCTGAGGAGGTTTGTCTGCATTCCCGCGATGATGTCAAATTCCGTGTTGGCGGTGCCTGCGCCGAAGTTCGGAACGACGATTTCGCCCGAAATGCAGCTGTCGCTGTTTTTGACGGCGAAGTAGTTCTTAAGGGGCTGCTCCTCCTCGGAGTAGCTGAAGGCGTCCTCAGCGGTGAGCTCGGTGAAGGCCTCGCACATGATCATGAGCACCTGGGGCTGCCGGGTCTGCTGACGGGGCTCGAAGCCGTCAATATAGCTCTCGACCTCCGACTCGGAATAACCCTCGGGCTCATCGACGGAGTAGAGGTCAAAGTTGTAGAGGAAGCAGTAGTTGAAGCCCAGCTCGTCAAAGGTGGTGGTTATGTTGTAGTTCACGCTCACGGGGAAGGAGCTGTAAATATCGCTGTCACGGTACAGGGTGAAGAAGGCACCCAGGAATGCGGCAGCGCAGAGCAGGGCGCCGATGATGCGGGGCGCGATGCGCAGCGTTCTGCCTTTGCCCAGGTATACGCCGAGGAAGATGAAGAGCGCCGTGGATAATACTATGAGCGCAACGATGCCGAAGTGCATATCAAGGCGGTATTCGCCCGTGGCCTGCAAAGCCTCCCGCAGCAGCGCGATGTCGGCGGGAACAAAGGGGTCATCGCGGCCGTCGATTTTAAGCAGGTTGACGTAGTTCATGAGGCCGAAGAACAGGTTTGTAATGCCGCCGGCAACAAAGCTGTTGGAACCGATGAAGTAGATGATAAGCAGCATCGCCGCTATGGGCAGAATGTTCAGGAGAATGAGCAGGGGGTTCTGCGCCATCCACTTCAGTGCGTGGAGAAATGAGCCCGGGGAGATGAATATGCTCATGAGGAATATCCATGCCGTAAGAACGAGAAGCTCCAGCCAGATGATTTTACTGTGTATGTATTTGAGTTTTGTTTTCATGATATCACTCTTATCAATATATTTAACAACTAATTATGCGCCATATTGCGAAAAAAATCAAGGTCGAAGCGTGTCGAGCAAAAAATTTGAGGCAGGTATTGACTTGAAGGCGCCGTTGTGATATTATTACAAAGCTCTGAAGAGCAAGTGAATATCGCGGAGTGGAGCAGTTCGGTAGCTCGTCGGGCTCATAACCCGAAGGTCGTGGGTTCAAATCCCTCCTCCGCAACCAAAAAACCGCCTATTTTAGGCGGTTTTTCCTTATTTTTATGAACTTTTTGGGCAAGTTTAAATCATGGTGAATTAATTTGACGCCAATTTTGACACCAACGCCGATATCAGAAACACCCTCGGCACCGGAGCAACACCGACAGCCGAGGGCCGGTTCAGTATGAAGTTTGTTTAATAATCTAAGATTCACGAAAGATGAGAATGGAGTATCAGAGTGTCATTTTCAGCTATAGTTGGATTATTGGCTGGTATGACATAAAGCTCACCGCCCTAAACCCGCTATTGAAGCAAATGCCGCGGCGTGGTACAATAAAGAAAAAGATTTCGAAAGCCTTCACGACCTGAACGTGAAGATGGGATACGAAGAGAATGAGCTATTTTGATTTTGAAAATAAAAGGTTGTTTTACACGATAGCAGGAAACGGAAAACCACTTCTGCTGCTGCACGGGAACACAGCCTTAAGTAAAATGTTTGATCCGATCGTTTCTCTGCTTTCAGAAAGGAATACAGTTATTCGTATGGATTTCCTCGGCTGCGGGCAGTCTGACAGGTTAGCGAAATGGACGACAGATTTGTGGTATAGCTGGAGCGGGCAGGCGGAGGCACTTCTGAGACATCTCGGACTATGCGGAGTCAATGTGATCGGCTGCAGCGGAGGTGCATTGGCTGCACTGAAACTGGCGTTAGAGCATCCTGAGCTGGTCAACGCTGTTGCGGCAGATAGCTTTGAGGGAATAAGAGCAGACGCGTCCATTACTGAGCAAATTCGTAACGGACGCAGCAATGCCAAACAGATTGACGGCTTTTGCCTGATACAGAAAGAGATGCACGGCGAGGACTGGGAAAAGGTTATTGATGCAGATACCGAAGCGGTTGTTCAACATGCCGAAAAAGTTGGAAACTTCTTTCACCGTCCGCTTTCTGCACTTCAGCCAAAACTGTTGCTGACCGGCAGCGCAGAGGATGAAATGTTTCCCGCAGGTCACTATGAAGAGCTGTTTTCCAAAATCCATTCCGAGGTGAATGATTGCGTGATTCGTATTTTTGAACACGGCAGTCATCCGGCTTTGATAAGTAACATTAATGAATTCGTTCGTCTATGCGAGGAATTCTTTTAAGACACGACAAGCGTCTGCACGACCTGACGGTCAAGATGGGATATGTAGAGACAAATTAGAAATTATTGAGCCAAAGCTGTTTTTACACAAGGAGAAATATAACATGACATTCACGGAATATATTGAACTGCTACCACAGGAAATACGCGAAACGGTACAGAATATAAATACAGAATTGTATGCGATGGGTTTTTCCTTGGATATAAAAGAAGCTAAAAGCGGACCGATTTTGTCATACGCAAAGGACAAAAAAGCACTGCTTAATTATGTTTACAGAAAAAGCGGTATCAAAGTTCGTTTGTACGCTGCACATATTTCCAAGTATGAAAGCTGCCTCGCCACTTTGCCCGATACGATGAAGAACGAGTTCAAAAAGGCAACTGACTGCAAAAAGCTGAACGGACTTCCGTGTACGCCTACCTGCCCCGGAGGATATACCTATTCTTTGGATGGCGAAATGCTCAAAAAATGTCGCAGTATGGCTTTCTTGATGACTTTGAATCAAAAAACTTCCGGATACATACAGCATCTCGTTTTGTGTGAAGCAAGAGAAAGATAGATCCGAATTTGCCGAGGATATACCTTCCTCAAACACGGCACGATCAGCAAGACCCAGCATGACAAGAGCCTGCACGACCTGACGGTCAAGATGGGATACGGAGACACATTATGAAGGGCTTTGAACGTAAAAATCAGTTTTTGTCCCTCTGTGGACTTAACTGCGGGCTATGCCCGATGTTTATAGGAAAATACTGTCCCGGCTGCGGCGGAGGGGACGGAAATCAGTCCTGCAAGATCGCCCGGTGCGGTATAAACCACAGCTGCACGGAGTATTGCTTCCGCTGCGCAGAGTACCCATGCGAGAAGTACGAGCATATTGACGAATACGATTCCTTCATCACCCACAGAAATCAGAAAGCCAACCTGGAGAAAGCTAAAAATATCGGCATAGATGCTTACAACAACGAGCAGAAAGAGAAAATGCAGATTCTCGATTATCTGCTTATGAATTTCAACGACGGGCGAAAAAAGACGCTTTTCTGTCAGACGGTCAATCTTTTGGAATTGGACGCACTGCGTGAATTGCTTTCCCGGCTTGAACGGTGTCCCGATACAATGCCCAAGGAAAAGGGTGTATTTGCGGCAGAGCAGATCAAAGGAATTGCGGGGAAAAGCGGCATTGACCTTACACTACGGAGGAAGAAAGGCAACTGATATTTCCAAATTTCAGTTTGTCGAGGATAAACCTTACTCGAACACGGCGCGATCACGCAGGAACAGCACGACCTGACCGAGAAGATGGAATATGAAATGATAAATCAGAAGTTATCGGAGGGTTTTAATGAACGATAGAGTTTTGGAAGAGTTAGTATTCTTTGAAGGCCATGAATCATCGCTCGCTTTGTATGATGCTCTTAAAAAGAAAATAACCGATTCGTTTCCGGATACGAATATACAGTTCAAGAAAACGCAGGTCAATTTTAAGAACAGACATATATATGCATGCGTCTCTTTCCAGCGAGTATTAAAGAAAAGCGAATTGCCGGAACCTTATATTGTGCTGACACTTGGGATGCCGTACCCTCTTGAATCAAAAAGGGTCGCCGTGAAAACGGAGCCTTACCCCGGCAGATGGACAACACATATCGTGATCGGGACAGTTGATGAAATCGACGATGAGCTTCTTGCGTGGTTATCGGACGCATACGCATTTGCGGATGTAAAGTGATTTCGGTGATGTATTTAAGTGAACGGTGAAATGAATGGATAATAAAAGAATATGGAAATGTCCGAAATGCGGAAGAGAGTTCAGCAAAAAGAATCAAAGTCATTACTGTGGAGAAAAACCCAAGACAATTGAAGAATATATCCTAAGTCAGGCTGATGAAATTCAGGATGATCTATGGAGTATTCACGAGATTATTTACAAAGCTCTCCCGGGAGCTGAGGGACGGATATCCTGGAGTATGCCTACTTATTGGAAAGGACACAACATCCTCAATTTCGCGGCATCGAAAAATCACATAGGCTTCTATCCCGGAGCAGAAGCAGTCACTCATTTTTCTGATGACTTAAAAAAGTACAGCACCGAGAAAGGAACCATACGAATTCCATACGGTGAGATCGATGCCGACCTTATTGAAAAAATTGCGAAATGGTGCTTTGAGACGGGGAATCATGTTTGACCTATCAGTTTGCGGAAAGCAAAAGATAAGGAGCGATGAGATCAATGAATAAAAAAGAAAACAGCCAGCCGGGCATCGAGCAGATCATCCGTGAGACCACGGAGGAAAACCAGAGCAAGACCGACTGGACGAAGGCGTGGAGCACCAAGTACCCGATCCTGAAAACCTATCAGGCCGAGGTAGATATACCGCATTATGCTCAGCAGATCAGAGCTATGCTCACCGAGCTGCAGACCACCTACGGATACAGCGAGCGGGACGCCATGCTCGTGCTGAAGGACATACTGGCACACGAATATTTGGACAATCGGAAAAAGGACTGAAATCCGGTGTGTGCGAGGGATAAAGTGAAGGTATACTTATGGTGAAAAAGGCGCCAAAAGGTATCCTTTTGGTGTATTCCACACAAAAAACCGCCTATTTTGGGCGGCTTTTTCTTATTTTTGTGAACTTTTTCAGCAAGTCTGCAAATGCCCAATGTGGTTTTGACGCCAATTTTGACACCAACGCAAATATTATGTGGAGCATCAAGCCTTGTCAAAGATGGCAGTTTCTCCTTAATTTATTGAGAAACCCGTGCGTCCATGCCGTAAAAATGTAGTTTTTTCAATAGTTTTTGTTCGTGTTCTCTCAGGTTAGTTCTACCCTTTATGACCAAAAAAGCTCAGAAGTTTCAATGACTTCTGAGCTTTTCCTTTTTTCAGAATTGGAAGGAATCTACAATTTGTGGCATATTTGAGGCATGAGGGGTTATTTTTAATTTGAAGCGGGGAGTGTCACCAAGCATATGACATTTCCTTTCACAATGAGCTTTGTATGAAATTGTCCACGTTTTAATAACTATTTACAAGACAACTATACGGCCTGTGTAGCCGAATACATAGAAAAGGAAGTATAGTTGTGAAAGAAAAGAAACCAGTAGTAATCGACCCGGAAGAAGCCATATCCTACAGAGTACCGATGAAAGTGACTCTGATTGTGATGCACTCAAACGGGGACACTTATTCCCATTGTCCCAGGTGCGACAAAATCCTGGATCGGGAATATATGCGGTACTGTGACTGCTGCGGCCAAAGACTAAGTTGGACCGGGTTCAGCAGATTGAGAATAGTGCCTTGGAGTGAACTTCATCCCGACAGATAATGATTTTGCCGGCTCCGATGTGAGCCGGCAGTTTTTATATACCTGATGATAAATTGTGTTTTCATTCTTGAAGATTATTTGTTATAATAAGCCATAGAGATAACACTAATAGAAAAAGAAGGTGTTAGACGTGGATAAATCTCAGGATGAGATGATAAGTGAGTTGTACAGGCAGATGCTGAATCCGCTGCTTGCATATGCCAGAGCTATACTGCAGAGCCCTGGGCTTGCAGAAGAGGCCGTGCAGGAAACGTTCATGATAGCGTGTAAGAAGCCGGAAAGCCTGCTTTCGTCTGAAAGTCCCAAAGGCTGGCTCGTGCTGACGCTCAAAAATGTAATCCGAAATCAGCAGCGGTCAAAGGCCCGGCTGAGCAAACATATATTGCAGAACGACGAGAACAGCGCCCTGATATTTGAGAACGAAACAGCTACATACGACGATTATACCGCCGTCGAGTATTCCGATATAGTGTCACCGCAGGACTTTGCAATGCTGAGAAAGTATGTTTTTGATAAATGCTCCATGTTGGATATAAGCAAAGAATACGGCATAAGCCTTGAAGCGACCAGAAAGCGCATGCAGCGCGCACGTAACAAACTGAAAATTAACGAGGAAAAAATACAAAAAATATAATTCTTTGTCCCGTAACGATGACTTGTGGACATTGAATTATTGAAAGGAGGACCACTGGGCATAATGTCTGAGGAAAAACGAGGATTTAATGACATTGATGTCACACAGTATGATAGGATGAGCATCGAAGAGCTGGAAGAGATACTGCGTCAGGACGCGGTTTTCGGCGACTCTAACGAAACCAACCTTAACGAGCTCGTCTATATCATGAGTCTTATAGCTGATAAAAACCGAGTTGAAAATCCGGACGCAAATATCGATATAGAAGAGGCAAAGAAATCCTTTGACGAAAACTACCGCCCCATCGCCGAAAGAGGCGAGTCGCTTTTTGAGGAGGAAGCTTCCGAGCCTGAGGCCATGATCCAATCCGGAACACACCGTAGATTTTTCCGCACCGCCATTGCCATAGCAGCCGTCGTTGCCTTGCTGCTTGCCGGTTCTCTTGTCGCATCTGCTTTGGGGTTTAACGTCTGGGACCACGTTGCCGACTGGACACATGAAGTGTTCGGCTTCGGGGAGAAGTATGAGGCGGATGAACGACTCTTTGAATTTGAGATAATATTGGAGAAAGATGGCATTGATAATATTATTCTGCCGACATACATACCCGAGGGCTATGAAGTTGTCAGCGTAGATGAGTTCTCAGATTCGGCATACGATAAATATCAATGTGAGTTATCAAACGGAAATGACAGCATTATAATTGAATATCTTATTGGCGATAATGAGTCCAGACAATACGAAAAAGATGGATTAGAACCAGAAATAATAAAAATCAACAATATAGAATTCTTTTTTGTATGTAACGAAGAAAACCAATATGTGTCGTGGATAAACGAAAATGTTGAGGGAACAATTTTTTACACAGATTCCGGGCTGGATATTGAAAGGATAATAAAATCGATACAGGGAGAAAAATGAAAAAAACACATAGAATAATTGCCTTGATATTAGCCTTCACTATGTGCCTGAGTATTTGTGCCTTTGCTGAAGGCAACACTGGGAAAGAAGAACCAGAACGTTCTAGCAGATATATAGCCAGCAAAACAGCAGCGGTTTCCGCAATGGGCGGCGGAACGATTAAGATAACTTATTCTGTAACCGCGTATTATTCGATAGATGAACTGGGCGCATGCCAGATAAACCTTTATAAATCAACAGGTCAGCTGATGAAGACCTATTACAGCAGCGCCTACGCCAGCATGATGGGATACAATTGTAGCACTCATAGTGGTACCGTAACATATCCCGGCACCCCGGGCACGGGCTATTATGCGACTATTGGTTTTTATGCAAAGGACGGTAGTATAGCTGAAACAAAGAGCATTACTACAGGAACAACCATATGTATATAATGAGCGATTAATCAGCGCAGGGAAACCTCTCCCTGCGCTGATTTTTTCCCCTCCGTGTCCCATTTTGTCGAAGAGTGGACATATAACTAATAATCTGCAATGGTTGCTCGGGTAATAATTTTTGAGGTGATGCTATGGCATATACATATGCCCTAAGAAAGGTGATTTTATGGAAGTGAATTCAGAATATATTGCGCACATATCAAACGGCAGTGAAATACAAAGCGTTGCTGAGCATTCACTGTGTACGGCGAAAATGGCTGAAAACTTTTCAGTTGCTGAGCTGAAAAAAGTAATTTATTTCTGCGGCTTGATCCACGACATAGGAAAATACTCGGACGAATTTCAAAAGCACATTAAAGGTGCTGATCTGAGGGTTGAACATTCAATCTGCGGTGCAAAGGAAGCAGGGCATTTGCTGAACAAATATCCTCCGCTTACTCTGTTGGTGCAGCTTTGCATTGCAGGTCACCATACAGGACTCCCCGACTGTGGCAGCATAAATGACACGGAGGACATGCCAACGCTGTATGGTAGACTGAAAAGACATACGGTAGACTACAGCTCATATTCCCATGAGCTTACGGTTGACGATATAGATTTCGGAAAACTTGATAATCTGCTGCGCAGAGACTGCAAAACCAAGGCGGATTTAATCGAGAAGTACGCATTTGTTGTGAGATACTGCTTTTCATGTCTGACAGATGCTGATTCATTGGACACAAAAGCCTTTTGCGAGAAGAAGACTGCAGAGCCGATGCGATGCAGTTTTGAAGAATGTGCAAAAGCACTTGATGAAAAGCTTTCGGGCTTTAAAGCCATTACCGAGCTGCAAGCGGCAAGGCAAGAGCTTCAGGGGCAGGCATTTAAAAAAATCAGTACGGACGCGAACATTTATCTTATGAACATGCCCACGGGCAGCGGTAAAACACTTGCAAGCATGCGTTGCGCATTAAAAAGAATTGAAAATTCAGCCGGCAGGCTTAAGAGGATTATATATGTTATTCCCTATAACAGCATAATAGACCAGACAGCAGAAACTTTCGAAAAGCTATTTTCCGAGCATACGGATATCGTAAGGCATCAATCATCATTCGTTTATGAGGAACAGTATGATTTGTTGGAGGACTATCGCCTTGCAGCTAAAGAGGCATCTGATAACTGGGATGCCGGAATAATCATTACAACAGCAGTTCAGTTTTTCGAATCGCTGTACGGAGATAAGCGAGGTAAGCTGCGCAAGGTCCACAACATGGCAAACAGCGTCATTGTGTTTGACGAGGCGCATCTTATGCCGAGAGAATACCTCGAGCCATGCCTGAGAGGTATTACATACATCACAAAATATTTGGATAGTGAAGCACTGCTTCTCACGGCAACAATGCCGGATTTTCGCAGCCTGCTTGAGCAATGCTCAGAAGGAAACCTGAATATAACCGACCTGATAGAAGACAAGACCGACTTTGATAAATTCAGCAAATGTCGATTTTCGGATCTCGGCAGAGTGACCGACGAGGAGCTTGTGCGGAAAGCGGCAGAGTATGCATCCTCGCTTGTTGTTGTTAACAGCAGGAAAAAGGCTGCAGAAGTGTTCAGCCTGTGCTCCGGAGAAAAGTACCATCTGTCAACATATATGACAGCCTATGACAGAGTCAGAGTGATTGAGAAAATAAAGCTGTCTCTCCGTAAGCTGTATGAGGATTTTTCCAATGCCGAGGATGTGCCTCCCGAAAGAAGAATAACCGTTGTTTCCACCTCGCTTATTGAAGCGGGCGTTGACCTTGACTTTACAGCGGCATTCCGCGAGCTGACGGGACTTGACAGTGTTTTGCAGACTGGTGGGCGCTGTAATCGCGAGGGGCTTCGCAAATCGGGAGAGGTGTATGTTTTTGAATCAGCGGATGCAAAGCCGAGATTCACCGAGCAGGAGCTTACAAAAGGACTGCTGTCTGAATTTGAAGATGTGTCCGACGAAAAGGCGATCAAGGCTTATTACGACAGGCTTTTCAGAATCGATAGGGAGAAAATTCACACCAAAAGCATAAGCCAAAGCTGCAAAAATATAAACATGATACCATTCAGAACATACAGCGAAAATTTCAGACTGGTCGACGACAGAAGAACTGTATCGATTGCTGTATGCCGTGATGAGTACAGCAGAGATATTTACGACGAGCTTCGCAGAACGGGATACATAAACAGCCGGAAAATAAGAAAGTATTCCTGCACGGTTTATACACAGGAATTTGAGCTGCTGTTGAAGCAAAAGGTTCTTGACGATTACGGCAGCGGAGTGTTTTTCCTGACGGATGAATCCTACTATGATGAAGAACTTGGAATCAGATTTGAAGGAAAAGATTTTATTATATAAAAAAGAAAAGGAGTGAGAGATTTGTATGGATTCAGGATAATAGTCGAAGGCGACTATGCGTGCTTTACCCGACCGGAGATGAAGGTGGAGCGAGTCAGTTACGATGTACCGACACCGAGTGCACTAATCGGAATGCTCAAAAGCGTCTATTGGAAGCCGGCAATTCGCTATGTAATAGACAGAATTGTCGTGTATAATTCCATAGACTTCATGAATGTGCGACGTAACGAGGTAAAAGAAAAGGTGTCGCTTTCATCGGTGAAGGCGCAAATGAAAGATGCTAAGAAGGATATTTCGATTTATTCCAGTAGCGTCAAAACCCGAAACCAAAGAGCAACGCTGCTTCTTAAGAATGTCAAATACGGTGTGGAGTTTCATTTTGAACTCACAGGACTTAAGGCCGACAACGCCGATGAGGGCGTGGAAAAGCACTACAACATAATTAAACGCCGCCTTGAAAACGGCCAGCACTTCAGAATGCCCTGTCTCGGCTGCAGCGAATTCCCGGTTAAGAGCATTAGACTTGTGGACGAATTTGAGTTAGACAAAATATCACCCGAGATATTGAGAATGGGGGACGCGGACCTCGGTTTCATGCTTTACGGTATGCGCTTTGCCGATGGTGGAAGGCCTCTTAACGACGATTGGGAGCACCCCAAGTTCTCCGACAAAGCCGATGCGGTGTTTTACCGTCCGCACATGGTGAACGGGGTTATCAATGTAAAAAAATATGCGGAGGGGATAACATGCTTATAAGTGCGCTTTGCGATTATTACGAAGTGCTTGCAAAACAGGGCAAGGTGCTCCCCGACGGATATTCCAACGTGGGTATTCACAGCCTTATCGCGCTCACAGAGGACGGAAAGCTTGACTCCGTAATTGATTGTCAGGAAAGTGAACCGGAAATCGTCAAGGGGAAAGTCAAGGAGAGAAGAATCCCGAAAAATGTAGCCCTGCCGAAGCGCACGGAAAAGCCGGGTATCGACGGGAACATCATTGAGCATCGTCCGCTGTATATTTTCGGACTAAATTTTGATGCAAAAACCGCAACGCTGTCAGCAGAAGACAAAACTGGCAAGGCGAAAAAATCCCATGCCGCTTTTACAGATAAAAACCTTGAGTTTTTGGCTGAAATTGATACACCGATTGTAAATGCCTATAGAAGCTTCATAAAAAACTGGGTACCCGAAAATGAAACACAAAACGAAATACTTTTGGGGGCAGGAAAGCTGCTTACAACGGGCAGATTTGCGTTCTGCCTTGCAGGACATCCCGAGCTGCTTCTGCATGATGAGCCACAGGTAAAGCAAAAGTGGGAGCAGACCTATGCCGCCGAATCGGAAAGCTCTGATGAATCGAGCGGACAATGCTGCATAACGGGAAATGTTGAGCCGATTGAAAGCATCCATGCCAAGATAAAAGGTCTGCCCGGCGGCTCTGCAATGGGAAACACTATGGTCAGCTTCAACAGTCCTGCCGAGGAATCCTACGGCAAAAAGCAGTCCAATAATAGCTGCATATCGGGCACGGCAATGAGAAAATACACCGAGGCGCTCAATTATCTTTTGGCAGATAAGCGCCACCGTACACTCATTGATGAAACAACATACATATACTGGGCGGCGTCGGGAGAAGAAGGCTGCGAGGACATATTCAACGCTCTTGCCTTTGGCAACACAATGGACAGCGAGCAAACTGACAGCTGGCTCAAAACGGTTTTTGGCGGAATAAAAAGCGGCAAGGCCACGCAGGACATAGTGAGCGGCATCGGGAACATCGATAGTGATGTAAGCTTTTATGTTGTGGGTATAAAGCCAAACTCCGCAAGACTTGCACTTAAGTGCATTTACCGTCAGAGCTTCGGAAAAATACTGCAAAACACCATTCAGCATTACTCGGATATGCAAATCGGGGACAGTTCAAAGCCTATCTCCATAAGAGCAATATGCAGAGAGCTTGTCTCACCGAAAAGCAGCAATGACAAGGTTTCGCCTGCGCTTATGGCAAAGCTGTTCGATGCAATAATAAACGGTACGCCTTATCCCGACAACCTGCTTGCAACCGTTGTGCGAAGGGTGAAAACCGATTCCGACGAGGAAAACAATAAATACATACAGATGAACAATATCCGCATGGGGCTGATAAAGGCCTGCATAAACCGCAGTGCAAGGCTCAGCGGAAAAAAGGAGGAGATTAAAATGTCCCTTGATACAGAAAACAAAAATCCGGCATACCTTTGCGGAAGACTGTTCTGTAAGCTGGAAGAAATCCAGACAAAGGCTCTCGGCGAAGGCATTAACCGCACCATTAAGGATTCGTACTTTGCCTCTGCATCTACAAGACCTGCGGTTGTGTTCCCGAGACTCATTGCGCTGTCCCAGCACCATCTCGCAAAGCTTGAAGACAAACCGTCATTTTACCTTAACAGAGATGTGACCGAGATTATGGGAATGCTGGGAAGCGAATTTCCGTCAAACCTATCCCTTAAGGAGCAGGGCATATTTATGCTCGGCTATTATCAGCAGAGAAACAAGAGATTTGAAAATAAAGCCGCTGCCGAAGCAGCAGAAGAATAAGGAGGAAGAAAAATGCCTATTTCTAATCGCTATGACTTTGTAATGCTGTTTGATGTAGAAAACGGCAATCCCAACGGAGACCCCGATGCAGGCAATGCGCCCCGCATAGACCCCGAGACAAGCTACGGCTATGTGACAGATGTATGCCTTAAGCGCAAGGTGAGAAATTTTGTTGAGCTTGTGAAGGACGGCGAGGCAGGCTACAATATCCTCGTTAAGCCCGACAAGGCAATGAATACCAAGTTCACCGAAGCCTACGAAAGCTGTGGCCTAGAAAAAGGCAAAAAAGGCGCCGTTAAGGACGATGTCCTTGCTGCAAGAGACTATATGTGCAAGAACTATTTAGATGTCAGAACCTTCGGTGCGGTAATGAGCACCGGCGATGACCCTTGCGGTATAGTCAGAGGTCCCGTGCAGCTAAACTTTGCCCGCAGCGTATCACCCGTCATGTATCAGGAAATAACCATTACCCGTCAGGCAAGAACCACCGAGGACAGACGCTCCACCGGCGATACCGAGATGGGAAAAAAGAGCATTGTTCCATATGCTCTTTACCGCGGCGAAGGTTATATCTCCGCAGCTCTTGCACAGAAGGTGACTGGCTTCGGCGAGGACGACCTTGAGCTTCTGTGGCAGGCAATTATCAATATGTTTGAAAACGACCACAGCGCCGCAAGAGGTAAGATGAGTATGCGTAAGCTCTTCGTGTTCAAGCACGACAGCGTTCTCGGCAACGCCCCTTCGGGAGTCCTGTTCGACAAAATTTCCGTCACCCCGAAAAACGCGGAGCTTCCTCCCCGAGCATTTTCCGACTACGAGATAAGCGTTGATACCTCAATGCCCGCAGGCGTTGAGCTTATTGAAAAACTGTAATGGAGTATATCTCCTTGCGCAGCCTTCAGCACTATCTTTACTGTCCTCACAGATGGGGACTTATGGAAATTGACAGGGCATGGACCGAGAATTTCTATGTCGTAAAAGCAAATACCCTTCACGAGCGTGCACATAGCGGCGAAAGCTATTCTTTGCGCGGAAGAAAAACATACACGGATGTGGACCTCTGGAATGATGAACTTGGGCTTATAGGCAAAACCGATTGTCTGGAGGAAAGCAAGGACGGCTTGTGCATCGTTGAATATAAGCCCACAAAGTCGAAAACAGAGATTGTTAGGCACGATGATGCCATGCAGCTTTTTGCACAGAAGCTTTGCGCCGATGCAATATTCAAAACCGACTGCGATGTACAAATATATTATGCGGATGTGAAAAGAAGATTTAGTATTTCCTTTGATTCGTCATTCAACTCCGAGCTTACTGTAATTTTGAGCGAAATGCGCCGGTATATTGCCCGTGGAGAAATTCCGCCGATAAGAAAAAAACAGAATTGCAGCGGTTGTTCAATGAAGGATATGTGCATGCCGCAGGTTATGAAAAGTAAGCAATCTCAAAGCGTGAAGACCGCCGTTATGAAAGAATGTGAATTATGAGAAAGCTACTTAATACTGTGTATGTGACAAACGAAAAGGCATATCTTTCCCTTGAAAACGAAAATCTTGTTTGCCGCATTGATGATGAGGCCAAGCTCCGCATTCCGCTTATAAATGTTGAGTCTATCGTTTGCTTCGGTTATCTTGGCTGTTCTCCCGCGCTTATGGGCAAATGCGTTGAGGAACAGGTGGCATTGTCCTTTGTTTCTCCGCAGGGGAAATTCCTTGCAAAGGTTACAGGTGAAACTCGGGGGAATGTTTTCTTAAGAGTATCGCAGATTGATACCATTCGGGAAAACGGTCTTCTGCTTGCAAAAAACACAATCGCTGCCAAGCTCAATAACAGTATAAGCGTCCTGCGCAGGTCAAAACACGATATTCCCGCTTTAAGAGAGGATGCGGAAATAAGCGCAGTTATAGAGTATCTTAAGGACGGGATAATAAAAGTTTACGAGGCCGACACGGCAGAGACAGTGCTGGGTATAGAGGGCAATTGTGCAAAGCAATACTTTAGCGTATTCGGAAAGCTTTTTACGGGAAAAGCGCGGTTTGAGTATAGAAATAAGCGCCCACCTCTTGACCCGGTAAATGCAGTGCTTTCATTTCTGTACACGCTGTATACGAATGAATATGCTGCAGCATTGGAAACTGTGGGGCTGGATAGTTATTACGGATTCTTTCATCAGCTTCGTAGCGGAAGAAGTTCACTGGCCTGCGACTTGGTTGAAGAAGTCAGATGCCATATTGAGCGGTTTACACTGACCCTTTTTAATCTCGGAATACTGAACGATAACGATTTTGAGGTTAAACCATCCGGTGCCGTTTGGCTGAATAGCGAAGGGCGAAAAAAGCTCTTGACAAAATGGCAGGAAAAAAAGCGCAGCGATTTTGAGCATCCGTATCTAAAGCAAAAGATACCGTTCGGCCTTTTGCCATATGTTCAAAGCAATCTTTTTGCAAAGTATATCCGAGGGGACATTGACGAATATCCGTGCTATATAAACAGGTGATTGTTATGATGGTACTTATTAGCTATGATGTATGCACTCAAAATTCAGCTGGAAGAAAAAGACTTCGTCTTGTGGCCAAAAAGTGCCAGAGCCGGGCGCAAAGAGTACAAAATTCAGTTTTCGAGGCAAATCTCGATTATAGTGAATTTATGAAACTTAAAGACGAGCTGATGCGGATAATTGACTTAGAGTGTGACAGCCTGAGGTTTTACTATCTCGGCAATGATTGGCATAAGAAAATTGAGCACATAGGTGCAAAGGCAGGCTACGATTCGGAGGGTGTACTCATTGTGTAGAGCGGCGGCGAACCTATAATGATGTAAAATGCACGCGAAGTTCGCTTGAAAATCAGCATAAAATCTGCGATATTTGTCGTAAAGTTCAGAATAATATTATTAAAAATAAAGTCCGCCCCAATATATGGAGCAAGGCCGCTTTACAAAACAAAATGTTGCGGTCGCGCCCCGCATGGGGCGTGTGAGTTGAAATGAAAAAAGTACAGGAATTCATCACGCCCCATTGTGTCGCGCCCCGCATGGGGCGTGTGAGTTGAAATTTGACTTCTTTGTCAACCATGCAAGTGTTGAGCGGTCGCGCCCCGCATGGGGCGTGTGAGTTGAAATGACATTGCGATTTCAACACGTTCTGCAACGCCTAAGTCGCGCCCCGCATGGGGCGTGTGAGTTGAAATCACAAGGTCATAGCCGCTGACGGTTTCGGGGGCGGTCGCGCCCCGCATGGGGCGTGTGAGTTGAAATACTGAAAGGAGAAACACCATGAGCGCAATATTATGTCGCGCCCCGCATGGGGCGTGTGAGTTGAAATGAAAATAAGCCCATCGCAATCAATCTTGTCTTTGAGTCGCGCCCCGCATGGGGCGTGTGAGTTGAAATGGGAGTCATCCCACGCAGAGCTTTGGGGGTCATGTCGCGCCCCGCATGGGGCGTGTGAGTTGAAATCACTTCTTTTCGGGGCGGGTGTCGTTGTTGTACTGGTCGCGCCCCGCATGGGGCGTGTGAGTTGAAATATCCCACGCAGTGCTTAGGGAGTCATCCCACGCAGTCGCGCCCCGCATGGGGCGTGTGAGTTGAAATCCCGATGATGTATTTAAAATCGCTGTCGGCATCGGAGTCGCGCCCCGCATGGGGCGTGTGAGTTGAAATGGAATGAGGGCAGAAATGAAATAGCGGAGTTGCCGTCGCGCCCCGCATGGGGCGTGTGAGTTGAAATCGTGTTCCGTCGGCAGAGTTCACATATGTCAGCAGTCGCGCCCCGCATGGGGCGTGTGAGTTGAAATCGGTGTCGCCTTTAGGCCCTTGCGGTCCGGTTGCGTCGCGCCCCGCATGGGGCGTGTGAGTTGAAATTATTATAAATTCAGAATAACGCTCAATATACTTTGTCGCGCCCCGCATGGGGCGTGTGAGTTGAAATTTGTACGGCTTGATGAGCCTTGACCGCTTCTAACGTCGCGCCCCGCATGGGGCGTGTGAGTTGAAATTGGCTACAGCAAGTCCCTTTGCTGCTGTATTTATGTCGCGCCCCGCATGGGGCGTGTGAGTTGAAATGTTGCTCCAGTTCATCTCGTTTGCCGCTGATACGGCGTCGCGCCCCGCATGGGGCGTGTGAGTTGAAATATGTAATTATCGTAAAAAAATCCATTAAACTGCGTCGCGCCCCGCATGGGGCGTGTGAGTTGAAATTTACTGGCTGGCGATGATGTGCGCATTGAAGTTGTCGCGCCCCGCATGGGGCGTGTGAGTTGAAATACCCAAATTTCCTTCACCGCTGACGGAGCGTTGCGTCGCGCCCCGCATGGGGCGTGTGAGTTGAAATGATTTTGTACGAAGCGTCGTTATTGGCAAACACTGTCGCGCCCCGCATGGGGCGTGTGAGTTGAAATGAAAAGGAGTTTAAAAAATGAGCCCAGGAGCTGCGTCGCGCCCCGCATGGGGCGTGTGAGTTGAAATCAATATAGCCCGCATCAGAAAGATTCTTGAGAAGTGTCGCGCCCCGCATGGGGCGTGTGAGTTGAAATTTGTTATCTTCACCCAATATCGTGCGTGTACGCGGTCGCGCCCCGCATGGGGCGTGTGAGTTGAAATGCGTAACCATAAGCTGAACACCTTAATTGGCGAGCGTCG
>JAZRZJ010000059.1:0-5773 GCA_045601285.1 Oscillospiraceae bacterium | reverse complement strand
GGACTGGACAATGAGCACCTTAATTTTTATGATAAAATCAGAGAAAACCCGGACGGCAGAATTGTATTTGTAATGTAATCCGTCCGAAATTCTCCCCGCTGGTGTACTTTTTGGGCAAATACCCTGCCTCTGCGCACCGTTGTGGGCAAATACCGCAAACAGATTGCCTGATTTGTCTACCGGATAAATCAGGCAACTTTCTTGTTTTGCCTATTGTCCGTTTTTACTGGTTCAGTTTTTTTAAACCGGTTGTTTTTTCGTTATTTTTTGTTGGGAAGCTTTCCGTAGTAGCAGCGCAGGGGACGGCGCTCGGCACCCATGAGGCAGTAATTACAGCTTATGCACTTTACCTCGTCCTCAACGCCGTCACGCAGCTTGTTTACAAGGTCGGGCTCAAGAATGAAGGGGCGCGACATGGAAACAAAGTCTGCCTTTTCTCCGTCGAGAACGGCGTGAATCTCATCCTTTGAGCGAATGCCGCCTACAACAATGACGGGAACGCTGACTGCCTTTTTAATCATGCCTGCGGCTTCAACGTTGTAGGAGCGCAGAGGCTTGGGGCTTCCCATGAGAAGCTTCATAACGGGCTTCATCAGCGGCCAGGTGAATTTGGGAAGATGCTCATAGCGGAAGTTGTCCGCGCACATGATGGGGTAGGGGAAGGCGCCTCGGGACATATCAAAGCCTTCCTTCAGCAGACCGCAGGAGACCTCAATACCGTCAACCCCTGCTTTTTCCATGAGCCTTGCGATTTCAACGGCTTCCTCGGGCTTGACGCCGTCCTTGTCCTTCTCAAAGCAGTTCATCTTTACGATGATGGGGAAGTTGCCGACCTTTTCGCGCATGGCCTTCATGCACTCGTCAACGATGCGGAAGCGGTTTTCAAGGCTGCCGCCCCATTTGTCCTTGCGGTGATTGGTGTGGGAGGAGAGGAACTCGCTCAAAAGATAGCCGTGGGCGCAATGGAGCTGAATGCCGTCAAAGCCCGCTTTTTTTGCGCGAAGCGCGGCATCGCCGAACTGGGCGATAATCTTCTTGATTTCCTTTTCCTTCAGCTTGTGGGGAACGGTTTCCCAGTAGAGAAAATCGCGGATGGCGGAGGGAGCAACGGTCTTCATGCCCGTTACTTTTTTGCGGGTCTGGCGTCCGCAATGGGCGATCTGGGCGAAAATGGGTGCGCCTGCGGCATGAACGCGGTCGGTAAGCTCCTTCCATGCGGGAATAAGCTCGTCGCTGTCAAGCTTTGTCATGTTGTAAAGGGGGCACTTGCCCTGCTGGGTGACCGCCATGTAGCCGGTGATAATGAGACCTGCGCCGCCTTTTGCGTATTTTTCGTAGGTTTTTATAAGCTGCTCGGTAGGCTTGCCGTTTTCGTCAGCCATGCCCTCATGGGTGGCGGAACGGATAATTCTGCTGTTAAGCTTAACTCCGCAGAGCTCTGCGGATTCAAAGGGGTTGACTTTTATGCTCATATGTAAAACTCCTTATGCTTGATGATTAGAGAATAACATAAATCCCAGACAAAATAAAGAAAAAATGCAATATCGTTGACCGTATAAGGATTTAATGGTAAATTGGTGGTGCAGCAGTTTAGCGAAAGGAATAATGAATGCCTCTGTGCTTGTTATGACTGGAGTATAGAATATGAAGAAGCTCTTAATCTTCGGAATTGTGTTTGTTTTTGCGGTGGCGGTAATCTGCATAGTTGTTTTCGCCAATGGCGGAAAAATGGAAAACGTTGCTGTGCTTGACGGTCTCAAATTCGGAATGTCCCCTTCAGAAGTCAAGCAGGTGATGGGTAATCCCGACAGTCAGGATCTGTTTGAGGAAAGCAATACTCTAAGATACCGCTATTCGACCACCCTTGACGGCGAACCCGCAGAAATCACCCTCAGCTTTCAGCGCATTTTCTTCGGGCGACATCTTAATAGCGTATACATAGTTGCGAATCCCGAAACTGAAGAAGCGACAGATGCATTTGCCCATTACATGGCGGAAAAAATACGAGCGGAGTATTCGAATATGGACGGCTATTATGAGGAAACATCCGAAATAAAAACAGATCTGGGCATAAGCTACGGCGCCACCGGCGTGTATTTCAGCGTAGAAATGAAAAACGGCAATGTAATCATAGACGGGACTAAGCTTCAATGAGAGTATTCCATTTGCCAATTTAATGGTAAATTGGTGATGTGAGTTCTTTTAATAGCAAGAAACCGGGTTCTACTACCTGCAGAGCAGATATTATGACCCCGCAATCTGCAGAGTTATCAATGCCTATACCTTCACCACCCGCAGATTATTCTGCGGGCTTTGATTTTATTGAAAATAAAGAAGAAAAGCTTTGATTTTGCTGTGTATGTGTGATAATATACCTATTCGTGTGAATTTTATTATTGGAGACAGATTATGGCTGATTTGAAGAAGGAAATAGAGCGCCGCAGAACGTTCGCTATCATCTCCCACCCGGACGCAGGCAAAACGACTCTTACCGAAAAGCTGCTGCTTTACGGCGGAGCAATACAGCTTGCAGGCTCGGTCAAGGGCAAAGCCACCGCACGTCATGCGGTGTCCGACTGGATGGAGCTTGAAAAGCAGCGCGGTATTTCCATAAGCTCTTCCGTTATGCAGTTTGAGTATGACGGCTACTGCATTAATATTCTCGACACCCCCGGACATCAGGATTTCTCCGAGGATACCTACCGTACTCTTATGGCTGCCGACTCTGCCGTCATGGTAATTGACGCGGCAAAGGGCATCGAGCCGCAGACAAGAAAGCTTTTCAAAATCTGCGCCATGCGCAATATTCCTATCTTTACATTTATAAACAAGCTTGACCGCGAGGCACGCAGCCCATACGACCTCATGGAAGAGCTTGAAAACGAGTTCGGCATCGGCACCTATCCGATGAACTGGCCCATAGGCTGCGGCGTTGACTTCAAGGGCGTTTATGACCGTGAAAAGCGCGAAATCCTTGCGTTTACGGAGCTTCACAGAGGTCAGAACAAGATAAAGGCAATTGAATGCAGCCTTGAGGATACCGAAACACTCGATGAGCTCATCGGCTCACGTCTGCGCCAGACTCTCTGCGACGATGTTGAGCTCCTTGACGGAGCGGGCTATGAGTTTGACCTTGATCTTGTTCGCAATGGCAAGCTGAGCCCCGTGTTCTTCGGCTCTGCTCTGAACAACTTCGGAATTGAGCCCTTCCTCAAGAGCTTTCTTGAAATGACGATGCCGCCTCTGCCCAGAATTGCGGGCGATGATTACATCGACCCTTATGAAGACAGATTCTCTGCCTTCGTTTTCAAGATTCAGGCAAACATGAACAAGGCCCACCGCGACAGAATTGCATTTATGCGTATCTGCTCCGGCAAGTTTGAGCGCGATAAGGAATACTATCACGTTCAGGGCGAAAAGCCCATACGCCTTGCCCAGCCCCAGCAGCTTATGGCGCAGGAGCGCGCAATCATCAATGAAGCATACGCGGGCGATATCATCGGTGTATTTGACCCGGGCATCTTCTCCATCGGTGATACGATTTGCGATAAGAGCAGAAAAATCGAGTTTGAGGGTATTCCCACCTTCGCGCCCGAGCATTTTGCCGCCGTTGAGCGTACCGACACCATGAAGCGCAAGCAGTTTGAAAAGGGCATCATGCAGATCGCTCAGGAGGGCGCGATACAGATTTTCCACGAGCCCTTCACCGGCGTTGAGGAAGTCATAGTGGGCGTTGTGGGCGTTCTGCAGTTTGAGGTTCTTGAGTATCGCCTCAAGAGCGAATACGGCGTTGATGTGCGCCGCCGCAGTATGCCCTATGAGGTCGTGCGCTGGATTGACAACGAGGGGATAAATCCCCGTGACCTGAATCTCACCAGCGATACCAAGTGGGTACAGGATTTTCGCGGAAATAACCTGCTTCTGTTTACTTCCGACTGGTGCGTAAATTGGGCATTGCAGAAAAATCCCGACCTGCGTTTGAGAGAATTTAACAGAGAATAATCAAAAGGGGAGCGTATTGCGCTCCTCTTCGTTTACAAAAAAGCCTTTTATTTTATTAATGTATGTGTTAAAATGACCGAAGGAAAGAGGTGAGCGAAATGCCGAAGCAGACAGGCACAAAGCAGATTGCGGCAAACAGAAAAGCCTTTCATGAATATTTTGTGCTGGAGCGTTACGAAGCAGGCATTGAGCTTGCCGGAACGGAGGTCAAGAGCCTCCGCGCAGGAACGGTCAACATGAAAGACTGCTACTGCACCATAAAAAACGGTGAAATTTTTGTCCGCGCCCTGCATATAAGCCCTTACGAAAAGGGCAATATTTTCAATAAGGACCCGGTGCGTCCCAGAAAGCTGCTTATGCACAAGCGTGAAATTCTGAAGCTCAACGCACGCGTCATGCAGGACGGCGTTGCGCTTATTCCGCTGTCGCTTTATTTTAAGGACAGCAGGGTAAAGGTCGAGCTCGGTCTCTGCAAGGGCAAAAAGCTATATGACAAGCGCAATGACGATGCAAAAAAAGAGGCTCTTCGTGACATGGAACGCGGCATGAAAGAACGTTATTAAATGATTTAAGGAGATATACAAATGAGCAACCCTATTGTTACCATCGAAATGGAAAACGGCGATATCATCAAGGCCGAGCTTTATCCCGAAATCGCCCCCAATACCGTCAACAACTTCATTTCCCTCGTAAAGAGCAAGTATTATGACGGCGTTATTTTCCACCGCGTAATCCGCGGCTTTATGATCCAGGGCGGCGACCCCGACGGCACCGGCATGGGCGGCCCCGGCTACTGCATCAAGGGCGAGTTCACCATGAACGGCTTCAAAAACGACCTGAAGCATGACCGCGGTGTTCTTTCCATGGCACGCACCATGGCTCCCAACTCCGCAGGCAGCCAGTTCTTCATCATGCACGAGAAATCCCCTCATCTTGACGGCCAGTATGCCGCTTTCGGCAAGGTCATCGAGGGCATTGAGGTTGTTGACAAGATCGCAAAGTGCATGACAGGACGCAACGACAGACCCATTCACCGCCAGGCCATGAAGAAGGTCACCGTTGACACCTTCGGCGTTGACTATCCCGAACCCAACAAGGCATAAATCAATATGTCATCCTGAACGAAGTGAAGGATCTCCGAAGGCTTATGGGGATTCTTCGCTGCGCTCAGAATGACAGAAATAATTCTCCAAAAATCGCGGCAAAGCCCAATGAAATGGGTTTGCCGCGAAGAGGAGGAATAGCGGAGCTGCCGAGCTTTCGTGTTTACACGGAAGCGAGTGTGCGCAGAATAAACTCTCATACAATCGCAGGGAAACCCAACGAAGAGGTTTTCCTGCGAATAAGGAAGAACAAACAAAATATTTCGCGCTTTCGCACTTGTGCGGAAGCGTAGGCATTTTGCTTGTTCTGACGTGACGAGGGGATGTACCGGTTTCGACGGGGGTGTGGAGGCAGAAATAGCGGGCAGATGCGCCTGTCATCTTTAAAACGGGCAACCTTATAAATTAAAGAACAACAACGAAACTGTTCTTCTCGCTGCTTAATTAGCGAGCGTCCTGCCGGAGAGGACCACGGCTCCGGTTTGGGCGTCGATCAGTGGTGAACATGAGTGCGCAAAGCTTTGAGCGCACCATGCATAATGAAGCTACCGAATCCGTGAGCATGACGGTTTGCGCACGGGTGAGGGAATGTAAATAACCGTCTGCGCCCGGAGAGGTTTCTGTTAAAGTGCTTTCGGACGGGGGTTCAACTCCCCCCATCTCCACCA
>JAZRZJ010000058.1:0-11023 GCA_045601285.1 Oscillospiraceae bacterium | reverse complement strand
AATTACTTATCGTCATCTACGACGGTGTAGTCTGCATCGTAGTAGTCCTGACCGCCGTTGCCGCAATCACCGCTGCAGTTGGGGTCGCAGCCTGCGCCTGCCTGACTGGGATCAAAGCCTGCTGCCTGTGCTGCCTGATACATCTTTTCAAATACGTCGGTGAGGTCCTTGGTTGCGCTCTTGATTGCTTCAGAATCGGTACCCTGGAGTGCGGTCTTCAGTGCGGAGAGCTTGCCCTCGATTTCGCTCTTCAGCTCTGCGGGAGCCTTGTCGCCCATCTCGGACAGAGTCTGCTCGGTCTGGTATGCGATCTGCTCGCCCTGGTTGCGAACGTCAACCTCTTCCTTGCGCTTTGCGTCCTCTGCGGCGAACATCTCGGCTTCCTTGACTGCCTTGTCGATGTCTTCCTTGGACATATTGGTGGAGGAGGTGATGGTGATGTGCTGCTCCTTGCCGGTGCCGAGGTCCTTTGCGGAAACGTTTACGATGCCGTTTGCGTCGATATCGAAGGTGACTTCGATCTGGGGGACACCGCGGCGTGCCGGTGCGATGCCGTCGAGGTTGAAGTTGCCGAGGCTCTTGTTGTCGCGTGCCATTTCGCGCTCGCCCTGGAGAACATTGATGGTAACTGCGGTCTGGTTATCCGCCGCAGTGGAGAACACCTGGCTCTTCTTGGTGGGAATGGTGGTGTTGCGCTCGATAAGACGGGTGCAAACGCCGCCGAGAGTTTCAAGACCGAGGGACAGAGGAGTTACGTCCAGAAGAAGAATGTCGTTTACTTCGTGGTTCAGAACGCCGCCCTGGATTGCTGCGCCGATTGCAACACATTCATCGGGGTTGATGCCCTTGAAGCCTTCCTTGCCGGTGAGGGTCTTGACCATTTCCTGAACTGCGGGGATACGGGAGGAGCCGCCCACCATGAGAACCTTGGAGATCTCATTTGCGGAGAGACCGGAGTCGCTGAGAGCCTGCTTTACGGGGCCCATGGTCTTCTCAACAAGATGACGGGTCAGCTCATTGAACTTTGCGCGGGACAGAGTTACGTCAAGGTGCTTGGGGCCTGTTGCATCAGCGGTGATGTAGGGCAGGTTGATGTTGGAGGTGGTGACACCGCCCAGCTCAATCTTTGCCTTCTCTGCCGCTTCGCGCAGACGCTGCATCGCAATCTTATCGCCGGAAAGGTCGACGCCCTCCGTCTTCTTGAACTCGTCAACAAGGTATCTGGTGATGCACTCGTCAAAGTCGTCGCCGCCGAGACGGTTGTTGCCTGCGGTTGCAAGAGCCTCAACAACGCCGTCGCCGATTTCCAGAACGGAAACGTCGAAGGTGCCGCCGCCCAGGTCATAGACCATGATCTTCTGGTCGGTTTCCTTGTCAAGACCGTAAGCAAGTGCTGCGGCGGTGGGCTCGTTGATGATGCGCTTTACCTCCAGACCTGCGATCTTGCCTGCGTCCTTGGTGGCCTGACGCTGTGCGTCGGTGAAGTATGCGGGAACGGTGATAACCGCTTCGGTGACGGGAGAGCCGAGATATGCCTCTGCGTCTGCCTTCAGCTTCTGCAGTACCATTGCGGAAATCTCCTGGGGAGTATATGCCTTATTGTCAATGTTTACCTTGTAGTTTGAGCCCATCTCACGCTTGATGGAGGAGATGGTGCGGTCGGGATTGGTGATTGCCTGACGCTTTGCCACCTGACCTACCATGCGCTCGCCGGTCTTTGCCGCAAATGCGACAACAGAGGGAGTGGTGCGTGCGCCTTCTGCGTTTGCGATAACTACTGCTTCGCCGCCCTCAAGAACGGAAACGCAGCTGTTGGTTGTACCCAGGTCAATACCTATAATCTTACCCATTGTTTTTTCCTCCTATAGAAAAAGATAAATTATAATGCTTTTTAAGATTTCAGTAAGTGATGATTACTGCACAAGAGCAGATTGCATCGGAGCTTACTGCTTATATAATCAGTTCGCAACCTTAACCATTGCGAAGCGAATTACCTTGTCATTAAGTCTGAAGCCCTTCTGGAAGACCTCAACGACTTCGTTTTCGCCGCAGGACTCATCGTCAACGTGCATTACGGCATTGTGCTTTTCGGGGTCAAATTTTTCGCCCATGGCCTCAATTTCGGTGATGCCCAGCTTATCCATTGTGGCAACGAACTGGGTCATTATCATTTCAACACCCTTGCGGTAGGCTTCATCGGCGGTTTCCTGCTTGAGCGCACGCTCAAGATTGTCATACACGGGCAGGAACTTTGTCAGAACATCGGCCTTTATATCGCCGTAAAGGGATTCCTTTTCCTTCTGACTGCGGCGGCGGAAGTTGTCATACTCGGCGGCAAGGCGGAGATACTTTTCCTTTTCCCCGGCAACCGCCTTTTCAACGGCTTCCTTTACCGCTTCCTTGGAGTCGGTCCTTTTGGTTTCCTTCTTGGCCTTTTTCTCCTTCTTGGGAGCTTCGGCCTTGGGTTCCTCAGGAACCGCTTCTTCCTTTATTTCCTCTGCGGGTGCAGTTTCTTTCTTTTCTTCAGTGCTCATCTATTATGTCCTCTCCCTTGATAATCAGCTTGTCGTGCATGCCCTTCGGCGGTGCCTCGCCTCCGTTGAGTCTGCGGGAAAGTCCCGCGGCAAGAAAGCTCAGCTTTGCGGCAACGGTTGAATAATCCATTCGCGTAGGGCCTACAACACCGATGATGCCGCGTGTGTTGTCGCCCATATCATAGCTCGCTATGACAACGCTTGAGTCCTTGAGCTCCTCTGCAACGTTTTCGGGACCGATAAGCACTCTCACCTCGGAGTCGCCGGGAATTATGTCCGTGGTGTCCCCCGTCAGCAGATGACCGCCGTCGGCAAGATAGCTCATAAGCCTGTGCGCTTTTTCCGGGTCACGAAACTCAGGCTGGCTCAAAAGCCTTGTTTCGCCTGTCACATAGGCCTCAACCTCATCACCCTCGGAGAGAATCTCCATAACAAAGGAGGCAATGACTGCCGTAAGACCTCTTGTGTCGTCTGCCGCCCTTTCCGTCGAGGAAATGAGCAGCGGCGTTATCTTATCATTCGTGATGCCCGTGAAGTTTGCATTAAACAGCACATTCAGCTTCTGAACAAGCCCCGCGTCAACGGAAATCGGCAGATGAATAAGCTTGTTCTTCACCGCATTGTTGGACATCATCACAACAATGATAAACGTGTTGGCGTCGATATAAATCAGGTCAAAGCGCTTTATGGTTGCCGGCGCGTAGGCAGCCATGGCCAGCGCGGGATAATCCGTAAGCTGTGAGGCGATTTTGCCCACATCGCTCATCATGTGGTCAAGTTGAATCATCTTGTCGTTGAGGCGGCGGTTAATCTCCTCCGTTTCCTCAAGTGACAGCTTCTGCTTTTCCATAAGCTCATTGACGTACATTCTGTAGCCCATGGGGGTGGGAATGCGTCCCGCCGAGGTGTGCGGCTGTTCAAGATAGCCCATGGCGGTGAGCTCCGCAAGCTCGTTGCGGATCGTGGCGGAGCTGCAGCCGAGATCTGCCAGGTTTGCAATCGTCTTGCTGCCGACGGGCTCAGCGGTTCTGACATACTCGTCAACAAGCGCCGCAAGTATTCTCTTTTTCCTTTCGCTGATAGCCATAAGCTCTTCCTTTTAGCACTCAGTATGTTTGTGTGCTGGCACTCTTTGCCCTCGAGTGCTAATATAGCATTATTTTCTGCATTTGTCAAGGTTTTTATTCATAAACTCGCGCAATAAATTATATAAATTCTTCCTCAAAAGTTATACGGCACACAAAAAGCCCTGCACCAGCAGGGCTTTTTGTATCGAAAAATTTTTAATGCTTCATAAGCAAAAACGGAATTGTAATAAGCAGAAGAAATACGCCTGCGGCAATGAGGATCAGTCCTCTTGCGGGCTCTTCGGTGACCGGTTGGAAGCTTGCATCTTTGGGATTCTCGGGATTTATATAGATGTCATAGCAGTTACCCTTGGTGTAGTTTTTGGCTTCAAACGAATTAACAAAAATCTTTGCTTCATAGCTTTTGCCCTCGTATTCAAAGACAAAAACCGCTCTTGATATGCTCCTTCTGCTGTTCACGGGAACGGTAAGCCCATTAAATTCGGCGCTGATTCTTTCTCTCTCAAGCGGTTTTTCCTGAGTCATCAGAACACCGAAAAATATGAGCATTACTGCGATTACGATCCCGAACATATAGCCTCTCCTTATACGGCAACGGTTCATAAGTGCGGTCGATTCGTGAATACACTGTCATTCTGAGCGAAGCGAAGAATCCCCTGTTTTGAAGGAGATTCTTCGTCACTGCGTTCCTCAGAATGACAAGCTTTTCAGCATTTTTATTCTGCGATATTTCTTGCCACATATACGCCGCTGGCGCTGGCGTGGGACAGGGAGTGGGTTATGCCGCTGCCGTCGCCGATGATGTACAGTCCCTTGTACTGTGTCATGAGGTTTTCGTCAAGCTCAACCTCCATGTTGTAAAACTTGACCTCAACGCCGTAAAGCAGGGTATCGTCATTGGCGGTGCCGGGCGCGATTTTATCAAGGGCGTAAATCATTTCGATTATGCCGTCAAGAATGCGCTTGGGAAGCACAAGGCTCAGGTCGCCGGGGGTTGCGCTCAGGGTGGGAGTTACAAGTCCCTCCTCAATGCGCTTGACGTTACTGCGTCTGCCGCGGATAAGGTCGCCGAAACGCTGCACCATTACGCCGCCGCCCAGCATATTTGAAAGGCGGGCGATGCTTTCGCCGTAGCCGTTACTGTCATTGAAGGGCTCGGAGAAGTGCTTGGAAACAAGCAGGGCAAAGTTAGTATTCTCCGTCTGCTTTTCCTTATCCTCATAGCTGTGACCGTTTACGGTGACAATGCCGTTGGTGTTTTCATTTACCACAATGCCGTTGGGATTCATGCAGAAGGTGCGGACGTTGTCCTCAAACTTTTCCGTGCGGTAAACGATTTTGCTTTCATACAGCTCGTCGGTGAGGTGGGAGAAAACAACGGCGGGAAGCTCAACGCGGACGCCGATGTCAACGCGGTTGGACTTTGTTCCGATTCCGAGGTTTTTGCACACGGCTTCCATCCACTTGCTGCCGCTTCGTCCCACGGAAATCACGCAGTTTTCGCCCTCGAAGTCGCCCTTTTTGGTGCTGACGCGGTAGCCGCCGTCGATGACTTCAATTGCGGTTACGGGGGTATCGAAGAAGAAGTCCACCTTATCCTTCAGCTCATCATAGAGGTTTTGCAGAACGATGTAGTTTATGTCGGTGCCAAGGTGACGCACGGAGGCATCGAGAAGCTTCAGCTTGTTCTGAATGCACAGCTTTTTGAACTGGGAGCCTGCGGTGGAATATAGCTTTGTGCCCTCGCCGCCGTACTGCATATTTATTTCGTCCACATACTCCATGAGCTCGATGGCTTTTTTGCGGCCTATGTACTCGTACAGAGTGCCGCCGAAGTCATTTGTTATATTGTACTTGCCGTCGGAGAATGCGCCTGCTCCGCCGAAGCCGCTCATAATTGAGCAGCTCGGGCAATGAATGCAGGATTTTATCTTATCGCCGTCAATGGGACAGCGGCGCTTTTCAAGGGGGTGTCCCGCCTCAAAAACGGCTATCTTCATTTCGGGGTTGAGCTTAACAAGCTCGAACGCGGAGAAAATTCCGCCGGGGCCTGCGCCCACGATCATTGCGTTGTAGTTCATCTGGATTTCCTTTTGGGCCTATTTCTGTATATCAGTTGAGGAAGTCGCGGAGCTTCTTGCTGCGTGAGGGGTGGCGGAGCTTGCGCAGAGCCTTTGCCTCAATCTGACGGATACGTTCACGGGTGACGTTAAACTCCTTGCCCACTTCCTCAAGGGTGCGGGTGCGTCCGTCGATGATGCCGAAGCGGAGCTCGAGCACCTTCTTCTCACGGGGAGTCAGAGTGTCGAGAACCTCCATGAGCTGCTCCTTCAGCAGAGAGAAGGAAGCGGCCTCGGAAGGCTCGGAGGCGTCCTCATCGGGAATGAAGTCGCCCAGATGGGAGTCCTCCTCCTCGCCGATAGGCGTTTCAAGGGATACGGGCTCCTGAGCGATTTTCAGAATGTCGCGCACCTTCTCGGCGGGCATGCCCATTTCCTTTGCGATTTCCTCTGCGCTGGGGTCATGGCCCAGCTCCTGAAGAAGCTGACGGGAAACGCGGATTACCTTGTTGATGGTTTCAACCATGTGAACGGGGATTCTTATGGTGCGTGCCTGGTCTGCGATCGCGCGGGTGATGGCCTGACGAATCCACCAGGTTGCGTAGGTGGAGAACTTGTAGCCCTTGGTGTGATCGAACTTTTCAACGGCCTTGATAAGACCCAGGTTGCCCTCCTGAATGAGATCGAGAAACTGCATTCCGCGTCCCACATAGCGCTTTGCGATGGAAACGACAAGGCGAAGGTTTGCCTCTGCCATGCGGCGCTTTGCCTCCTCGTCACCCTCGCTCATTCTCTTGGCAAGCTCTACCTCCTCCTCTGCGGTGAGCAGGGGAACCTTGCCGATTTCCTTGAGATACATACGCACGGGGTCATCGGTGGAAAAGCTGTCAACCGCGTTTTCGGTTTCGATGAGCTCTTCCTCGGTTACCTCCTCGATATCATCAAGCTCAGGGATCCCCGCGTCATCGTCAAGTATGGGGAGAACATCATCTTCACCGCCCACGTCGATATCAATGCCTGCGGTTTCAAGGTTTTCATAGAACTTGTTTACTGCATCGGGCTCAAGACCAAGCTCCTCAAGGCAGGAAAGGTCCTTGACGGTAAGCTTGCCGTTTTTCTTGCCCTTTTCCATGAGCTCGTTCAGGCGCTCTTCAGGCGTTTTTGTTTCGGCGGCAGGCTTTTCCTCGGTCTTTTTCTTTCTGGGTGCGCGCTTCTTTGCGGGCTTCTTTTCGCTCTCCGCTTCCTCTGCTTCGGCAAGGAATGCGTCAGCGGCTGCCTCAAGCTCTTCTTCGGTAAGTACTTTTTCCTTATCCATGTATCTTATCCCCCATATCCTTTGGTTTCTTTTAATTTGTTTGCAAGCGCCACAAGGTCGGTTTCCGCCGTGGCAAGCTCCTTTTGTTTTCGTATTCGCGTTATATAATCATTAAGCGCCTGCTCGCCGTTGCGCAGCATTTCGGGCTTTTGCAGAATTGACGCAAGCAGCGCCGATTCCTTTGGCTCAAGCATCGCGCTAACGGTTGCCGTGCTGATAATTCCGCCCTGCTCAAATTTTTCCTTAAGCGCGGAGTAGATTTTCGCA
Source organism: Oscillospiraceae bacterium (assembly GCA_045601285.1). Lineage (GTDB taxonomy): Bacteria > Bacillota > Clostridia > Oscillospirales > Oscillospiraceae > F23-B02. Next base: position 3,759 of record JAZRZJ010000058.1, on the reverse strand, counting down.
AGCACGGGAGAAGTGAACTCCTCTGGTGACGGAAGCTCCTTGCCCTTAAGCAGTCCCTGGTCGAGAAACAGAAGCCGGATTATGCCCTCCTCTGCCGTTGCGGATTCGGGATTGTCGTAGCGGAAATCCTTATCTGCGGGCTGAATCTGCTTAACGGGTCTTGAAAGCTCCCTTTCGTCCCTGCGCTGTGCGGATTTTACAATCCGCTTTCGGCAGCGTTCAACCTCCTGCTGCACCGCATCGGCATTGAGTCCCGTTTTTGCAGCGATGCGCATGGAGTAAACCTGACGCTCCATTGCGCCGGGAAGCCGTGCCACCATGTCGGTTGCGTCCTTAAGATACTGCACCTTCTGCTCATCGATGCTCAGGTCATACTTGTCCTCAATACTCTGCAGACGAAAGTCGATGTGATTCTTTGAGCCCTCCACAAGATTGCGGAAGGCCTCGGGTCCGCGCTTCTTGATATACTCGTCGGGGTCCTTCGCACCGCTCATGCTCAGCACCTTGACCTTCACGTCAAGCTTTTCGAGGATTTCTATTGCTCTCTGAGATGCCTTCTGCCCCGCTCCGTCGGAGTCATAGGCAATGACGACCTCATTGGTATAGCGTGAAATAAGCCGCGCCTGCTCGGGTGTAAGCGATGTGCCCAGCGATGCTACGGCGGAGTCAAAGCCCGCCTGGTGCATCATGACTACGTCTATGTTACCCTCTGCAAGAATTATATATCCGTTCTTCGACTTTTTAGCCAGATTCATGGCAAAAAGATTGCGGCCCTTGTTGAAAACAAGTGTTTCGCGGCTATTTAAATATTTCGGCTCGCCATCGCCCAGAGCGCGTCCCGAAAAGCCGATGACGTCACCGCGTACATCAATTACGGGGAACATGAGCCTGTTTCGGAATGTATCGAAGCGGTTTCCCTTTTTACCCGTACTCAGAAGTCCCGCCTCGTACAGCTCAAGCTCCGAAAAGCCCTTGTTTTTGAGATGCTCCCGAAGACTGTCCCATGTGTCAGGGGCGTAGCCGAGACCGAAGCGCGTTGCCGTCGACGGACTGATAAGGCGCTGCTCCATATACTCCTGAGCGGGTTTTCCCATGGGGCTTTTGAGGCAGGAATGGAAGAATTTTGCGGCCTCACGGTTTGCGTCAAGCATACGTTTTCGCTTTAGGGACTCGCCGCTGTTTTCCTCCTCGGGCATAGGCATGCCTGCTCGCTTTGCCAGAAATTCAACTGCATCGCGGAAGGAAAGCCCCTCGATATCCATTATGAAGTTTATTACTCCGCCGCCCTTGCCGCAGCCGAAGCAGTGATAGATCTGCTTATCCGCCGTTACGGAAAAGGACGGAGTTTTTTCACTGTGGAAGGGGCAGAGTCCGAACTGGTTTGCGCCCGATTTCTTGGTAAGCCGCACATAGCTGCCAACCACGTCCACTATATCGCTGCGTTCAATAAGCTCCTGCAGGAAGCTTTCCGAAAATGCCATTTGCGGCTCCTTTCTTTTGTAAGTGCTTCAGACATATATTCCGGTTTGCCGGCAGGCAATGCCCGCCACTACGGTTTTTTCGGGGTGTCTGATTATCCGTCCCTACGGGTTGAGCCTTAAAACCGCTGTCATTCTGAGCGCAGCGAAGAAGTTCCCTGAGCTTTTGGGGATTCTTCGTCGCTTTGCTCCTCAGAATGACTTTCTTTATGCCTCTAAGAAAAGCTACGGGGTGCGGTGGGTTATTTTACCGTCCATGCGGCAGGAATGAAGATTTCGCCGTACTTTTCCATGGCGTAGCCGTCGGTCATGCCGGAAACATAGTCGCACACGGCGCGGTCAAGTCCTTCGCGGTTTACTATGTCAAGCATCTCGTTGGGAAGCTGCCAGGGGTGCTTCATATAATAATCGTAAATACCGCCCAGTATGCCCTCAACCTTGCTTTCCTCGCCCTTGGCAACGGGGTTTGTGTAGACGTCGGAATACATGAAGCTGTGGAAGGTGTCAAAGGTCTCCTTCATTCTGTCGGAGAATTTAATTTCGCCCTCGCCGCTGTTTTTAATAAGGTCGGTGATAAAGGCGTTTATTCTTTCGCTGTTGCGGTTGCCGCAGTTAAGGCGCACAATGGACGGAACACGCTCGTTGGTGAGTATACCCGCGCGGATCGCATCGTCAAGGTCGTGGTTTATGTATGCAATGCGGTCGGCAAAGCGGACGCAGGTTGCCTCAAGCGTGTCATCGGGTGCGCCGTGGGTGTGATTGAGAATGCCCATTCGGGTTTCGCAGCAGAGGTTAAGACCTCTTCCCTCGCGCTCAAGAACATCAACAACCCGGAGGGACTGCTCATAATGCTTGAAGCCGCCGGGGTAGATTTTTGCAAGCGCACGCTCACCCGCATGGCCGAAGGGAGTATGTCCCAGGTCATGACCGAGAGCAATTGCCTCGGTCAGATCCTCGTTCAGCTCCAGCGCTCTTGCCGCCGTGCGTGCAAGGCGTGTGACCTCAAGGGTGTGGGTAAGTCTTGTGCGGTAATGGTCGCCCTCGGGCTGAAGGAAGACCTGCGTTTTATGCTTTAAGCGTCTGAAAGACTTTGAGTGGGTTATGCGGTCAACGTCACGCTGGTAGCAGGTGCGTATATCGCATTCGGGCTCATCAATAAGCCTTCCCTTTGAGTTTTCCGAAAGAGCTCCGTATTTGCCGATGAATATTCTCTCGGCTACCTCGCGTTTTTCTCTGGTATTTGCCACTGTATCACCCCGTAAAAAAAGGTATCAGAAATTATCTCTGATACCTTATACGTCACGATTTCGTATTTCCCTTTATTTTTTTTGAAAATTTTTTAAATTATATCCCATTCCTCTTTGGCCCCCTTGCCTAAAGGGGGCTGTCGCCGCAGGCGACTGGGGGATTATCTTCCGCTTTGGCCCCCTTGTTAAAGGGGGCTGTCAGCGAAGCTGACTGGGGGTTTCTTTTGAAGTAATAAGTAATAGTGAAGAGTGAATAGGTGGCATTGATAAGGCGGAACGGTCAAGACCGTTCCCTACACTGAAAGCTGTCAGCCGCGCACGGCCGAACTCAGCCTGTCATTTTTAGAAGCTTTGTGCTTTGTATAATTCCCATCACCTTATTTTTACGGGCATAAATGCTTCGCCTGCGGTCTTCATCGCACTTTTTCCGCCGCTTATATCCGTTATTCGCAGGGCAAAGCCCTCCGCATACTCCTCTGGCACAAGCGCCTTTACGGTGACATCTGCACCGTATTCCACGTCCTCCACAACTCCGTTTACGGCAGCGCACTCAAGCTTCACTCTCTCCAGCATAGAGTAGGAGCATGGCACCTCCGTCTTCACCCAGCGGCGCACCACGGAAACACCCGCGGCGTCAAGGGCGTCCTTGGCGCTTTTGGTGTAGGCACGCAGAAGTCCGCCGGCACCCAGAAGCACTCCGCCGAAATAGCGGGTGACCACGCAGACAACGTTTTCAATTCCCTCGCGCCTGAACACCTCAAGCATGGGGATCCCCGCCGTACCCTGAGGCTCGCCGTCATCGGAATAGCGCACGGCACCGTCTCGAATGATGTAGCACCAGCAGTTGTGGCGGGCATCGTAATATTTCTTTTTCATCTCGGCAACGAAGGCTTTTGCCTCCTCCTCGGTTTCCGCTCTGCGCACATGGCCGAGAAAGCTTGAGCGCTTTTCAACAAATTCTGCTTCGCCGCTTCCCGCGGGTATGAAATATTCACTCAATCTTCCCACTCCTCTTTGGGCTCCTTATATCCCGG
>JAZRZJ010000057.1:0-49344 GCA_045601285.1 Oscillospiraceae bacterium | reverse complement strand
ACATATAATTTGAAGCGGTCTGATTTCCGTCATGCGACGTTGAAGCCCTTGGAAATACGACAGTATTCCCCGCAGTCTTCGCCTTGCCTGACAAAAATCATCCTCGCTTCATTCTTAAAGCTTTTTATTGAAGATTAGTATAATACAAAAGCAGATGTCGCAAGACATCTGCTTTTAAGTTTACATAATTAATTAAACGTATCTGCGTTAAGCTCAAAAAGCCGTTCAACCGCAAGACGTAATGCCTGATGTTCAGGTTTACATAAATCTATATCCTCAGCCAGCAGCTCCTGCGCCGCGAGCTGAGCGGTCTGAAGAACATTCATGTCTGTGCAGAGGTCGGCAACGTGCATTTCGGGCAGACCGTGCTGACGGGAGCCGAAGAAATCGCCGGGTCCGCGCAGACGCAGGTCCTCCTCGGAAACCTTGAAGCCGTCGTTGGTCTGCGTCATAACCTTGAGCCTTGCTTCAGAAACCTCGTTGTCAGTGTCGGAAACAAGAATGCAGTAGCTCTTATGCTGACCGCGTCCGACTCTGCCCCTCAACTGATGAAGCTGGCTTAAACCGAAGCGGTCGGCGTTTTCGATTATCATGAGCGCCGCATTGGGAACATCAACGCCTACTTCAATTACCGTGGTGGAAACGAGAATGTCAATATCACCCTTAAGGAAGCTCTGCATGATTTCGTTCTTGACCTTGGGCTTCAGCTTGCCGTGAACGCAGGCAACACGCAGGTCGGGGAAGTATTTCGCAAGCTCCTCGGCGTGCTCCTCGGCGGACTTCATGTTTTCGGGAAGCTCTTCATTTTCCTCAATCATGGGGCAGACAACGAAAACCTGTCTGCCTTCAGCTACAAGCTTGCGAATAAATCCGTTGAGGCGGGCGCGGTAGCTTTCCGTGACGGCAAAGGTGTCCACCTTCTGCCTTCCGGGAGGAAGCTCGTCGATGACGGAAATGTCAAGGTCGCCGTAAATAATAAGCGCAAGTGTACGGGGTATGGGAGTTGCGGACATGACAAGCACATGGGGCTTGTCACCCTTGGCTATGAGGGAGGAGCGCTGGTTTACGCCAAAGCGGTGCTGCTCATCGGTGACCACAAGACCGAGATTTGAGTATTCCACGTCCTCGGAGAACAGAGCGTGGGTGCCGACAATAAGGTCAACTTCGCCGTTTGACAGCTTTGCCTTGACCTCCCGCTTTTCCTTTGCGGTGGAGGAGCCCGTAAGCTTTGCAATGCGCAGTCCGAGCTTTCCGAGAAAGCCCTCAAGAGTTGCCACATGCTGCTCCACAAGAATTTCGGTGGGCGCCATAAATGCGCTCATCTTTCCGTTTTTCCACGCATACCAGATAAGCGCGGCGGCAACAAGCGTTTTACCGCTGCCAACGTCACCCTGAACAAGACGGTTCATTGCCTTGCCCGACTGCATATCCTCAAGCGCGTCATTAACGGCACGAAGCTGTGCGCTTGTGGGAGTGAAGGGGAGAGAGGAGAAAAACCCACCCATGTCCGTTTCGCACATCTTAATGCCGTCGGCGGCACTGCGACTGCCCTTCATTTTGCCGAGTGCGCAGGCAAGAAGGAAAAGCTCCTCAAAAATCAGCCGTCTGCGTGCAAGCTCAAGAGACTCGAAATCGGCGGGGAAGTGGATATTTTCAAAAGCAAAGCCTGCCTGCGCAAGCTGATATTTTTCCCTCACACTCTCGGGCAGAACCTCGGGAAGCTCGCCACCTGAGGCATCAAGCCCCTGACGGATCGAGCTCATCATAAGCTTCTGGGAAAGTCCTGCGGCAAGCCGGTATACAGGCACGATCCTGCCCGTCACACCGCCGACGGCGCCTTCATCCTCATGCACGGGATTTGCCATTGTGCGCTTGTTTCCCACAAAGGTAATCTTTCCGTAGAAGTTACAGCACTGCCCCCGGTGAAGCTGGTCCTTGACGTAGGGGGAATTGAAATATGTTATGTCAACCGAACCGCTGTCATCAACGGCGCGGAACTTCACAAGCTCCATGCCCTTGCGTATGCGCACAAGGCGGGGAGTATCCGCAACGATGGCCTGAATGCAGGCATTCTCACCGTCAAGAGTCAGGGCAATGGGGGTGAACTTGCTTCTGTCCTCATATTTCCTCGGAAAATAAGAAAGAAGGTCACGGACTTTAAAGACGCCGAGCTTATTTAACGCCTGCGCCTTTTTTTCACCTATGCCCTTCAGATATCTTACATCGGTTTCCAGATATGCCATAGTCACTCCATTTTATACCGTAAAAGTGCGTTTCGGTCCTTTTCCTCAGCGTAGGCGATTCCGACACGGGTGTCAAGTGTTATGTCAACTGACCTGCCGTCGTCCTCAAGCCAGAGGTCATCACAGCGGAGAATATCAAGCCCGTTGTAGCTCCGGCCAATACCCAGCGCCTTTGTAAGCCTGCCGGGACCCTCGGCACCCTCGCAGCAGCGGATAAGCACAGCCTGCGCGTTGCCTTCCTTACCGGAAACAATGTTCATGAGGTTGTGCATGCCGTAGCAGAGATAAACATAGATCGTGCCGCCGTCGTGCCACAGCATCTCGCTTCGGGGAGTTTTGCCCTTGTGGGCGTGGCAGGCGGTGTCCTCAACACCCGTATATGCCTCGGTTTCGGTTATGCGAAGTTTTTTTATACTGCCGTCGGGAAAACGCCTTGCCAAAAGCTTGCCCACAAGTGACGGGGCAAGCTTTTCGGCGTCCTGACGGAAAAATTCTCTGTCAAGCTTCATTATTCAACAAAGGATACGGTGTAATCCGTATTATTGGTGAGAGTGAACTCTTCAATCAGACCGCTGGTGCAGATCACGCGGCCGTCTTTAGTTACCATTATCATTTCAAAGTCGCCGTATTCGCGCCAGTAATTGAGCGCACCCTTTTCGCCCAGAACATACATCGCGGTGGAAAGGCAGTCTGCAAGAGCTCCGTCCTTGCAGATCACGGTGACAGACAGGAGGTTGTTTTCAACGGGCATGCCGGTCTGAGGATTCAGAATATGATGATAAACCTGACCGGTTTCGCTTCTGAAAAACCGCTGATAGTTTCCGCTGGTGACAATGGCGGTTTCCCCAACGTCCAATGTGCCGACATAGCTGCCGACGTTGTTGGGATCCTCAACACCGACGGTCCACTTTGAGCCGTCGGGCTTGAGACCGAGGGTCTGAACATTGCCGCCGAGGGACACTATGCCGCTTTCGACACCGGCCTCACGCATGGCGTCAACGGCATATTCCGCAGCACAGCCCTTTGCGCAGGAGCCGAAGCTTATCTGCGTTCCCGCGGGAACACAGACGGAATAGTTTGCCTCACCGGTGAAGGCGGTGACGGTCATGTCACCGAAATTGAGGTTCTTAAGAAGCTCGGCAAGCTCCTCGCTGTCGGGAACGCGGCCGGTTTCCTCCTTGAACTCACCCCATGCAAGATAAATGGGGTAGACGGAGAGGTCGAGTGCTCCGCCTGAACGCTCATAAACCTCAAGTGCCACCTTCAGCATATCGGCAACCTGCGGAGGAACAATAACATTTCCGCCGTTTGCGTTGTTAATGAGATAGGTGCTGCTGCTTTCAAGCTTCGGATTGAGCATGGAGTCCATGGACTTTATGATGCGCTCAGCCGCGTCAAGTCCGTCCTCGGAGTTCTTTCCGTAGGCGGTGAGTGTCATGAACGTATCCATTGCGAACACCTCACGCTGAACAGGCTCATCTGAGCAGCCGCTGAGTGAAAGCGCCATTAAAAGACACAGCAGTAAAGCAATTATTCGGGTGTACTTCTTCATATATAACGTTACCTTTCGGCTTGTTTTCTTATTAAGTCAGTATACCATATAATTATATAAAAGAAAATGAAAAAATTTTTTGACTGAAAACTACAGAAAATTTAAAAATTTTTTTGGTCTGAAGTTTTACATTTTCGACATGATTGGTTCACGGCTGATTTACAATACTATAACTGTTTGTAAACCTGAAGTAAACACACAATATCTTGAGTATTTCAAAAAGACCTTGAATTTACGGTTTGTTTACAGCATATCCCTTTCCTCGACAGCCCACAGATTGACATAACACGGCAAATGTGTTACAATTTGATTACTTATTGAAATTGCTGAACAGGAGACCGGATCATGAAAAAAAGATTTATATGTCTGTTTCTGGCCGTTCTGATGCTTGCAAGTGTGGCGGTGATCCCGGCTGCCGCAGCTTCAGGCAAGGGCGCTGTGACCATAACCGCGCTTAATCTCAGAAGCCAGTCGAATACCTCCTCCGAAATACTTACCACCATGCCGAAAGGCTCGGCTGTGCTTGTGCTTTCAAGCGCGAACGGCTGGTGCAAGGTTATTTACAACGGTAATGAGGGCTACGCATCACAGCAGTATTTGCAGTTCAGAGATGCCGTAAACGGCAGCTTCGGTGTGGGTACCATTACCGGCAACAGCGTCCGTATGAGAAGCGGAGCAAGCACAAGCTCCAACATACTGGGTGAGAACAACAAGGGTACACAGATGGACGTTACGGGTGTTTCAGGCAACTGGTACGCCGTAAGCTATAACGGCAAGACCGGCTATGTCAGCATGGACTACATGAGCGTTGCCGCAAAGAGCAGTCAGACCGAAAATACCGAACCCGAAACTCCTGCTGCACCTGCAGATGAGGGCAAGTACACCGGCAAAATCATCGGCACCAGCGTCCGTATGAGAAGCGGTCCGGGTACAAGCTATGATACCCTCGGCTATTACTCCAACGGCGTAAGCATGAATATCCTCGGAAGCACAAACGGCTGGTACAAGGTTAGCTATAACGGCAAGGCCGGCTATGTTTCAGGCAGCTATATGCACGTTACACCCAAGGAAAGCTACTCCGCAATTAAAGACGGCAGCGTCAACGGAAGCAGCGTCCGCTTGAGAATGGGACCCTCCGCAGAGGATTTCTCCGTCATCAAGAGCTGTGCCAAGGGTATAAGTCTGAAAATCAGCGGTGTTTTCGGCGACTGGTATGAGGTCAGCGTCGGCGGTGTTTACGGGTATATGAGCAAGCAGTATGTCACCGTAGGCACAACAACAACTACAACTCCCGCCGCAGAGCAGAGTATGGACGGTGTCGGCACCATTACCGCAAACGGTGTCCGCATGAGAAGCGGCCCTGGTACAAGCTATTCTGTCATCGGCTACTACAACAAGGGTACACAGATGACGATTACGGGTAAAAGCGGCAACTGGTACGCGGTTAAATACAACGGAGTCAAGGGCTACGTCAGCGCGGACTACATGACATGCGGAGCTTCAGATTCCCGGGCGGCACAGATCGTAGCCACCGCAAAGCAGTATCTCGGAGTTCCTTATGTATGGGGCGGCACATCTCCCAAGGGCTTTGACTGCTCCGGCCTTATTTACTACGTTTACGGTCAGTACGGCTATTCCCTCCAGCGCAGAGCGAGTCTGCAGTATGCTTATAACGGCACTTCCGTTTCCAAGGCAAACCTTCAGCCCGGTGATCTGGTGTTCTTCTCCGATGATGTTGACCCCATCGGTCACGTTGGTATGTACATAGGCAACGGTCAGTTTATCCACGCATCTTCCGGTAAGGGCTGCGTTACCATATCCGATTTGAGCGGTTACTATTACGCACAGCACTACACCGGCGCAAAGAGGATCATCGGATAAGCTTTGCTGTTATTAAATAACTTTAAAAAATAAATAAAACAACAAATCACTTGACTTTTTAAAGTTAAGGGATTAGTATTTAGTCAGAGAGTGCTGATGGCACAGCACTTTCCCAAAGAAACTTCATTCTTCCAATCCCCACCCCCTGAAATAGAAACAGCACGTTTCGGCAAACGTGCTGTTTCTTTATTTTTTATTTAATTTTAAATGTGTAAGGGCTTAATTACTTGAAGTAACGTGTGAGCAGACCCTCGAATGCCTTGCCGTGACGTGCCTCGTCGCGTGCCATCTCGTGAACGGTGTCATGGATCGCGTCCAGATTGTACTGCTTTGCAAGCTTTGCAAGCTCGAACTTACCTGCGGTGGCACCGTTCTCTGCGTCGACGCGCATCTGGAGATTTTTCTTGGTGCTGTCGGTGATGATTTCGCCCAGAAGCTCTGCAAACTTTGCTGCGTGCTCTGCTTCCTCGAGTGCTGCCTTCTCCCAGTACATTGCGATTTCGGGATAACCTTCGCGTGCTGCAACACGGCCCATTGCCAGATACATGCCGACTTCGCTGCATTCGCCTTCAAAGTTTGCGCGGAGACCTGCAATGATTTCTTCCTGAACCTCTGCGGGAACGTCAGCGCCGAACTGCTTGCCAACGCCTACAACGTGCTCTGCTGCCCAAGTCTTTTCGCCAGCCTGCAGGGTGAACTTGCTGCCGGGAACCTTGCACTGAGGGCAAAATTCGGGAGCGGTCTCGCCTTCGTGAACATAGCCGCATACGGGGCAAACCCATTTCTTCATAATAATATCCTCCTGATAAAAATAATTGATAATAATATATGAGAGGTCTTATGACCTTTCAAGACAATCGCTGCACAGACCGTTGAAGCTCAGGGAATGTGAGGTGAGCTTCCAGCCCGTGTGCTTTTCAAATTCCGCATAGTCGGGGAGAGGAAGCGCCGTGCCCACATCGTCAACTCTGCCGCAGCAGGTGCAGATAAAATGCGTGTGCGGCGCGGTATTGGCGTCATAACGCTCCTGCCCGCCAACGTTGCCCACACTGATGATAAGACCTTCCTGCATGAGCACGCCGAGATTGCGGTAAACAGTGCCGAGGCTTAAATCCGGTATTCTGTTTTTAAGCGTCATATAAAGCTGCTCTGCAGAGGGGTGCGCCTTTGTTCCGCAGATTGCATCGTATATTGCCTGACGCTTTTTGCTTGTTCTGCGTGCAGTTTCCATATAATCTCCTGCTAATAGGAATTATTACTGATAAGAATATACCATATTATTCAGCTTTTGTAAATATAAAAATTTATACTAAATCCCCATGCAGAAATACTGTGCACCACGATAAATGAAAGCTGAGGGTGCATGGAGATTTTTTGCATCCGTTTCGGTTGCCCCGCAAGGGGCGAGGAACGGGCAATTAAATATATTATTACTATGGAAGCGGAGCTTTCATAGTAATAAATTTTGTTTTGCTATTGACAGATATGTATCTTTGTGATATCTTTTTGATATCACAAAGATGGAGGTTATTTCTAATGAAAGAAAATATTCTCAAAAACAAGAAAAACGGCATGGCGATGCTGCTGTTGCTTACCCTTCTCTACCTCGGGGCAGTAGTCCTCGTATTCTTCGGCGTATCAAATAAAATCCCTGTGCTCATGCTGATAGGCATTGTGTGGCTTGTCATCGGCTGGGTGCCTTTTCTGGGCCTGCGCATTCTCAAGCCTCAGGAGGCGCTGGTGCTAACCCTCTTCGGCAAATATGTCGGCACGCTGAAGGACGCGGGCTTCTACTATGTTAATCCCTTCTGCGGTGCGGTCAATCCTGCGGCAAAGACCAAGCTCAATCAGAGCGGTGACGTGGATAACGGAGGTAAAAACGTTCTTGCCGCTCTCGGAAGCGCAAACACGGCTGCGGCAATGGCTGCTGAAACCGCAGGCAAGAAGATTTCCATGAAGGTCATGACTCTGTCCAACAGCCGCCAGAAAATTAATGACTGCCTGGGCAACCCCATTGAAATCGGCATCGCGGTGACCTGGCGCGTGGTTGACACCGCAAAGGCGGTTTTTGATGTGGACAACTACAAGGAATACCTCTCCCTGCAGTGCGACAGCGCCCTGAGAAACATTGTGCGGCTGTATCCTTACGATGTGGCTCCCAATGTGGACACCACCGGCGACGGCGTTGCCGATGAGGGCAGCCTCCGGGGATCCAGCGAGGTTGTTGCAAAGCGCATCCGCGATGAAATTCAGAGCAAGGTCTCCGATGCAGGTCTTGAGATCATCGAAGCACGCATCACTTATCTTGCCTACGCTCCCGAAATCGCCGCGGTCATGCTGCAGCGTCAGCAGGCCAGTGCCATCATCGATGCACGCAAGATGATAGTTGACGGTGCCGTGGGTATGGTGGAAATGGCTCTTAACCGCCTCAGCGAAAGTGAGCTTGTGGAGCTTGACGAGGAGCGTAAGGCCGCCATGGTTTCCAACCTGCTTGTTGTTCTCTGCGGCAACCATGACGCACAGCCCATTGTAAATTCGGGAAGTCTGTACTGATATGGCAGAGAAGAAACAGATACCCTTAAGGGTTTCCGCAAAGCTGTACGATGCCATTGCTGCCTGGGCGGAGGACGATTTCCGCTCGGTGAACGGACAGATTGAGTATCTGCTGACGGAGTGCGTCAAGCAGCGAAAGAAAAACGGCAAATACGTTTCCGACACAATTGACGAGCCCATTGAGCTGGAAATTGAGTGAGTTCGGGATATAGCAAAAATCCGGCAATGCAACAGCATTGCCGGATTTTTGTGAAGTATGGGATATTTAATACCAATTTGTTCGCCCTTTGTCTCAGCTTTTTCAGATTCTGCGGACGTTTTTTGAGATTTCACACAGCGCTTCGGCGGCCTCGGTGTCGCAATCGGAGCTTCTCGCCAGGTCTGCGAGAGACAGCATGCCCACAAGAACTCCGTCGCGGCAGACGGGCAGTCTGCGTACCTGTGCATCAGCCATGAGCCTTGCGGCTTCGCTTACATGGGCACGGTCATCAATTGTGATCGCGCCCCGTGTCATGACATCGGATACCTTTGTATCCTTTGCGGCTTTATCAAGCGCCGTGCATCTTATCACTATATCCCGGTCGGTTATCATTCCGCGGAGATGTCCTTTGTCATCGCATACGGGTACGGCGCCTATGTTGTACTGCCGCATGAGTCTTGCTGCCGCAGTTACGGGCTCGGAGACACCTACGGTGATTGTGCTGTCGCTCATTAAATCAAAAACTTTCATGTTATTCCTCCATGCTTTTATGCTTATTATTGACCGCATAGGGAAAAATCATTCAATCAGCTCAGCAAGGGCGGGTCCGGCGGTTCTTCCGAAAAGACGGATCGCCGCAAGTGCCTCCTGAAGAGTGTTTCCGCTGCTGCCCACTTCGAGAATCATGGAGCCTGGCGTGAGATGCTGGTTATAACGTGCCGACACGACCTGAACGGGACGCATGAGCGTGGGATACTCCGAGATGACCGCATTCTGTATGTACAGAGCAAGACGCAGGTTCTGCTGCCAATTCGGGTGTTCAAGTCCGCTGTCATCGGTTCCCACAAGAAGCATTATCTGCGATGCGCAGACGCCCGTTTCATCTGCAACGACCTTATATATAACATCGTCGGAACCGAGAGCATCGCGATGCAGGTCTATTATTATTTTAATAGTAGGATACTGCTCAAGATAGCTCTGGGCGGCCTCGCCGCTTCGTGAGTAGGAGCCGGTATAGCTGGGATAATCGTATATCTCTCGGTCGTGGATTACGTTAAGGCCGTATTCCTCAAAAATCCTCTCAAGCTCGTCGCCGACGCGAATGACATTGTAATCGGGGTCGAGGGTGCGGCTTGTGCCGGAGGCAACATATTTATCAAGACCTGCGGGAGAGTAGGCTTCGCTGGAGTGGGTATGTATTATGAGAATCTGCGGCTGACCTGCCTGCAGGGTAATTGAACAGCCCTGAGCTGTGAGTTCGGATACGTCAATGGTATAGGAGGTTGCATTCTTAATTACAAGTCCGCCGGAAATAGTGGTGGGAAGAATATCCGGACCGGGGCTTGCACTCGGCGAGGGCGTTGGAGCAGGGGAGGACATGGGAAGCTCTGTGGGCTCAATTTCAAGGCTTATTGAATTGCGAAAATTAAAATCACCGGAAAGCGCCTCCTTCAGCTTTGTGAAGCCGCCGCACTTTACGGCAAAAACAATAAGCGCCGCAACCGCAATAAGAGCAATTAATCTTCTGACTTTTTTCATGCTACACCTCCCTTGAACAAGCCTATGCCCGCAGAAAGCAAAATAGTATTGACTTAACACTCCGCAGATATTAATATACTTATGGTAAAAATGACGTGATAACTAAGTTATGTAAATCACATAAAAATGCAAATAAGGAGATAAAAATGCATATTACATACAGACCGAGAGGCGTTTGTTCGCAGAAGATGGACATTGATGTCGAAAACGGAATTATACAAAAAGTGGTGGTCATCGGCGGCTGCAGCGGCAATCTTCAAGGAATATCAAGGCTTGTTGTGGGGATGAGCGTTGAGGAAACCATCAGTAAGCTGGAGGGAATCCGATGCGGTTTCAAGGACACTTCCTGCCCTGACCAACTTGCAAAAGCACTTAAAAAGTGCATAGAAAATTGCTAAATTAGTTTACATAATAATTTTGAATAACAAAATAGGTTTACGTAACGTTATACACTTGATTAATATTTGTAATAATTTTTACGGTTTTTTTGAAAAATGTTGTCGATTTTAAATTATTGTGCAACTTGACGAATGAAAATTAAGCACAAAATGCTGTGCTTTAGTATAATTATTAACCCCTAAATCTTGCGGTTTAGGGGTTTTTTAACTGCTTGTATGTTGATAATGCACAAATTCGACATGGCTAAATTGTGCAAGACTACTATTGAAGTGGCATTATTTGTTTCGATATAATTGATATGCCTAAATGTAATAGGCAAATTGTTCGGTAAAAGCGCCGAACCATCATTTTAGACAGGAGCGTTATATGAGCAAAAAGTTCAGGTTCAATTTAATACTCGTATTCGTTGTCTGTTTGCTGTGCGTCTTATGCTGCGGCTCCGCGCTGGCAGATGAGGCGGAAGAAGCCGGTTATACCGAAACACCCGTCTATGTTGACGGTATGCTCTCATGCCGCGGCTATGTTATCGGCGGGGAAACTTATGTTTCCCTTGAGTCCGTGTGCGGTGTTCTCGGATATGAGGCGGAAACCGATTATAATACAGATACAAATATACTTACAATTTCGGTTGCGGGCATTGAAATCACTGTTGGCGAAGGTGATGAATATCTCTGTGCCAACGGAAGATACCTTTACCTGCCCAACGGTTATTCCGAGATCAACGGCTCCGCGGTATTCCCCGTTGACGTTGTAGCTAAGATTTTCAGTCTGAGCATCAGCATGGACGGTGAAAACGGAGGCATTGAACTCGGCACGGCAAATGAAGCAATCCTTATGAGTGGCGATGAGTTCTACGACGCTGACGACCTTTACTGGCTGTCCAGAATTATCACATGGGAGTCCGGTAATCAGCCCGTCAAAGGACAAATTGCTGTCGGCAATGTTGTACTTAACCGTGTTGCAAGCGAACGTTTTCCCGATACCGTCAAGGACGTCATCTTCCAGCCGGGACAGTTTTCACCGGCTATGAACGGTGTTATCTACGGTGACCCCTACGAAATAAGCGTTGTGTGTGCAAAGCTTACGCTTGAGGGCTACAACACCGTCGGCGATGCGCTGTTCTTCCAGGTGGGACGCTATGGCGCGGTTGCCGATATTGCAACCTACGTCTGCACCATCGCGGGACACAATTTCTTCAGGTGATTGATTAAAGGATAATGATATGTTAAAATGAGTTGCGATTGATTCGCAGCTCATTTTTTTACGGTGATTATTATGAATGAAATTCTGACTCAGGGCTTTGCGGAGCTTGGTGTTGAGGCTTCCGAAACTGCCTGTCATAAGCTGAAGACTTATTTTGAATATCTTGAGGAGCGCAACAAGGTCATGAACCTCACCGCCATAAGCGGAGAGGAGGACGTTGCGCGCCTGCATTTTCTTGACTGTGCCGCCATGCTCGGTGCCGTTGACCTCGGCGGCAAGCGGGTTATTGATGTGGGAACAGGTGCGGGATTTCCCGGCATGGTGCTGAAAATTCTTGAACCGTCGGCGGAATTTGTACTGCTCGACTCCCTCAACAAGAGAATTGATTTTCTCTCCGAGCTGTGCGAAAGGCTTGAGCTTGAGAAGATAAACTGTATCCACGCAAGAGCGGAGGAAGCGGCAGCAGAAATGGACGGTACCTTTGATGTTGCCACAAGCCGTGCCGTTGCCCGTCTTAATGTGCTGTGTGAGTTATGCCTGCCCTTCCTTAAGCTCGGCGGCGTGTTTGCAGCTATGAAGGGACCCGACTGTGCGGAGGAGCTTAAAGAGGCGGAGAACGCCGTCAGGCTCCTGGGCGGCAGAATTAAGGAAACCGTCAGCTATGCGATCCCCGGAACTGACATTTACCACAGCATTGTAATTGTTGAAAAAATCAAGCCCACTCACCCGAAGTATCCGCGTAAATGGACCCAGATAAAAAAACAGCCGTTGTAGGACGTCCGAGGGCTGTTATAAAGGGCAAAATAGGAAGAGCTTCAATAATCTATTTTTTAACTTATATATATCTGTTGACATTATTGATTTACCGTGATAAACTCACTACATAATCCGTTGAAACCCCAAGAATCTTAGGAAACTGGGGGTGGAGGAAGCTCTGGAGAATCCCAAAGTAAGGGATGAATTATTTACCGAGAGCGGATTGCAGGATGTTTTTGCTCCAAAAAGGCATCTTTTTTGCAGGAATACTTTGTGTATTTCAAGAAAAAGTAACGAATTTGGAGCGGAAACAGACGCAAGCTGCCGATGGTGAATGATTCAGTTCTTGCTTCCGGGTGCCGAAGGTGTAAGGCGCAAGCCGAATCTCTCAGGCCAAAGGACAGAGGAAGCATCGTATGTATGTTTTCTTAATTACTCCGGAGCTGCTGAAATATCAGCAGCGTTTTTATTTTTTGAGTAATTGGAGGTACGGAAAATGAATTTTGAAGCGATTGAGCAGGCCATATACGGCATAGTCTGCGACATCAACAACTATCTGTCAAACTACACACTGGTTATTCTGCTTGTGGTCTGCGGCCTGTGGTTCACGATCAAGACCAGATTTATTCAGGTCAGATGCTTCGGCGAAGCGTGGCGCGGAGTTTTCGGAAACTTCAGCATGCGTGGCGGCAAGCATGAGGGCGGCATAAGCTCCTTCCAGGCCCTGACTACCGCAATTGCGGCTCAGGTCGGTACGGGTAATATTGTCGGTGCCTGCGGCGCGATCCTCATCGGCGGTCCCGGCGCTATCTTCTGGATGTGGATAATTGCCTTCTTCGGCATGGCGACCATATATGCCGAGGCTGTGCTTGCCCAGTCCACCCGCAAGGTAAACGATGACGGAACCGTAGCCGGCGGCCCTGTTTACTACATCAAGCACGCATTCAAGGGCGGCTTCGGCAAGTTCCTTGCAGGCTTCTTTGCAGTTGCAATCATTCTTGCCCTGGGCTTCATGGGCGCAATGGTTCAGTCCAACTCCATCGGCGAAAGCTGCAGCACCGCATTCGGTATTCCTGCATGGGTCATCGGCGTTCTCCTCTGCATCATTGCAGCGGTCATTTTCATCGGCGGCGTTCAGCGCATTGCAGCCGTAACCGAAAAGATCGTTCCTATTATGGCTGTTCTGTACATAATCGGCGGTCTCATCATCATCGCCTGCCGCATCGAGTATATCCCCGAAACCTTTGGACTTATCTTCAAGTGTGCCTTTAATCCCACCGCAGTTCTCGGCGGCGGCATCGGCGCGGCGATCTATGCGGCAATCACCCAGGGCGCAAAGCGCGGCCTCTTCTCCAATGAAGCCGGTATGGGCTCCACTCCTCACGCACACGCACAGGCAAAGGTCAAGACTCCTCACGAGCAGGGCGTTGTTGCAATGATGGGTGTTTTCATTGATACCTTCATCGTCCTCACCATGACCGCACTTGTTGTTATCTCCACCATGTATGTCGGCGACGGAAAGCTCGCAGGCGTTATCACCAGCGAAGAAAACCTCAGCGCTCTTGAAATCGTAAAGACAAACCTTGCACAGCTTGCCTTCGGCAGCGTGTTCGGTGAAAACATCGGCAACATTTTTGTTGCGGTATGCCTCATCTTCTTCGCATTCTCCACCATCGTGGGCTGGAACTTCTTCGGCCGCATCAATATTGAATACCTCTTCGGCAAGAAGGCTGTTCTGCCTTACTCCATCGTCGCAATCGTGTTTATCTTCCTGGGCTCCGTTCTCTCCAACGATCTCGTATGGGAGCTCACCGATATGTTCAACAACCTCATGGTCATCCCCAACGTAATCGCTCTGCTGGCGCTTTCCGGCATTGTAATTGCTTCTGCAAAGAATGCAAAGAAGCCCGAAAGACTGAGCGACAAGTAATTTCCAAAACAAAAACCACCGTTCATTGTTTAATTCAATGAACGGTGGTTTTTTATGCTTTAAATAAACACCAGCTGAATGAGTATCATATAGCAGGCGGTGCCGCCGAAGATGCTCAGCAGCGTATTGCCGCGCCACAGATGAAGCCCTGCGGTGACGGCACTTGCGATGATGTAGGGCAGCCAGCCGCCGACGGAGGTAAAGCTTATGCCCTTGATGCAGTAGATAATCAGCGTTGCCATGATTGCCATGGGAAGCACCTTGCCGAGATATTTTATGACAGACGGGACTTCTTTTCCGCGGAATATCAGGAAGGGTAGTGCGCGTTCAAGCTGGGTACAGGCAACGCATATTGCGATTACTATCAGAGTACGGGTGAGATTAATTTCCATCATTCCGCCTCCTTTTTCGCGCTCTCAAGTCGGCTGCGGAACGCCACGAGCAAAGCAACTGTTATAACAAGTGAGGGGAGAATGAAGTTCTGTGCGCCGATGACAGCAAGGCAGATTATGCTTGAGGCAAAGGCGAGCAGAGCGGGAAGCGCCGTGTCGCTGCCCTTGAGCTGATCAATGAGTATTATGATGAAAAGCGCGGTCAGGGCAAAATCAATGCCCGTTGTGTCAAAGGGAATGAGCGAACCGATGAGTGCGCCCAACATGGAAAGCGCCATCCAATAGAAAACAAGCAGTGCCGCGGTTATAACGTATGCCCATTTTTCATTTACGCCCTCGCCGAAATCGTGAGAGCAGTGCAGGGAGAAATTTTCATCGGAAAGGGAATAGATGAGAAAATATTTCCAGCCGCCGAACTCACGGAATTTTTCAATAAAGGGCAGACCGTAGAAAATGTGGCGGCTGTTTATCAGCAATGCCATAATTGCAACGGTGATGTAGGACTCGAGCCCCGTGAAAAAGCTCACCATAAGAAACTGAAGGGAGCCTGCGTGTACAACCAGACTTACGGCGCCCGTCCACAGAAAATTGTAGCCCGCGCTGGCCATGAGCACGCCGTAGGCAAGCGCAACGGGAATCCAGCTTATGCCTATGGGGAAGCTGTGCTTCAGCGCGTACAGAAAAGTTTTTTTCATAGCACCAACTCCAAAAAGAATACAAAAATTTTACCATAAACGCACACGGTGTCAATAAAAGTTATTTTGTTGACTATTGAACCGGAGAATTGTATAATCGGAGCATCTGAAAAAGGTAAGTGATTATATGCTCAATTGCATTTTTGTAGGTCTTGGCGGCTTTGCGGGCTCGGTTCTGCGTTATCTTGTGGGACTTCTGCCCATTGAAGCAGCAAACGGTTTTCCGCTGAAAACTCTTATCATCAATATTCTGGGCAGCTTTGCGCTCGGACTTATTGCGGCGGCAGCTGCAAAAAGCAGCTCCATAGACCCGAAAGTTATTCTTATGCTTAAGGTCGGTGTGTGCGGAGGCTTTACCACATTCTCAACCTTCGCCTACGAAGCACAGAGCTTGATGCAGAACGGAAATACATGGCTTGCCCTGGCTTATGTCCTGCTCAGCCTTATTCTCGGTGTTGCGTCAATATTCCTTGCGCAGTCGATAATACATTAAGACAATAAAAAATCCACGGTCAGATGACCGTGGATTTTTTATTATAGAAATTATGCTTCTTCCTTTACGATTGCTGCTTCGGGAGCATTCTTTACGATGCTTGCAATGCCGTTGAGACAGCCTGCCTTTGCCTTGTAGCCTTCGCCGACAGCAATGATCTGGCCGTTGGTTGCTTTGAGACGGAAGCGGAATTCACCTGCTTTGTCGGTGTAAACCTCGAACTTGGGGTGCTTCTGAACCTCGAAGTTTTCAACAGTCTGGTCTTCGATTGCCGCGACCGGAGCATTCTTCTTAACGCTCTCAATGCCGTTCATGCAAGCGGATTCGGTGGTGTAAACTTCGGAAGTGGCAATGATTTCGCCGTTGCCTGCCTTAAGATCGAACTTAATGCCGGACTTAACTTCCTTGACTACGAATTTGCCCATGGGAATACCTCCATATATTATATTTTTCTGATTTAAAAATACGGCAAATCTGTAATTCAACGCAGATTTGCCGTGGATTTTCAGTCTTCTTTTCCGAGATAGCTAACAAGCAGCTCGTGCATGAGCTCGTCGCGGTCAATGCGGCAGATGAGACTGCGTGCATTGTTGTAATTGGTGATGTATGTTGGGTCCTCGGAAAGAATGTAACCCACCAGCTGATTAACGGGGTTATACCCCTTAACCTTAAGAGAGTTATACACGGACGACAGTATTTCTCTCATCTCGGTTTTGCTGTCGATTGCGGCAAATTTCCTGGTGATGTCTTCCATTGTAAAAATCCCTCCATTCAGAATAATTTTACTGATGTTATTATAACCACTTTATTTCAAATTGTAAAGTATCTATAATGCGAAATCTCCACACTGTCCGATTGAACGGACAGTGTGGAATGCTTTTTTGGATATTTTATCTGATAACAGCCCCGAAGTGCTCCTTGAGAGCATCAAGTACTGCCTTCATGGTCTCCTCCGCGTGCTCATCGGTGAGCGTCTGGTCCTCTGCTCTCATGGTGAGGGAGAAGGCAACGGACTTCTTGCCGGGTGCCATGTGGCTGCCGGTGTAGATATCGAAGAGCTCACAGCCCTTGAGATATTTGCCGCCGTTTGCCATGATGCACCTGCTGAGGCTTGCAACGGGAATATCCTTATCGCAGACAAGTGCAATGTCACGGCTTACTGCGGGGAACTTGGGCAGGGGAACGTAGGTGGGATCCTCTCCGCAGGCAGCCATGAGCGCCTCAAAGGAAAGCTCGGCGCAGTAGAACTCCGCGTCAACGCCGTAGTTTGCGGCGCACAGAGGATGGATCTGACCGAATACGCCGATGAGCTTTTCGCCGGCGAACACCTTTGCACAGCGTCCGGGGTGGTAGGAGGGATTGTCACTGCACGCCTCAAATGAAACGTCCTTTGCGCGAATGCCCTCAAGAACTGCCTCCACAAGTCCCTTGAGTGCGAAGAAATTCATCTTTCCGCCGTAGGCGCCCAGAGAAAGCACCTTTTCCTCAATTGCAAGGCCGTCCTTGCCGCCCAGCTTATAGGTGCGGCCCAGCTCATAGAGCTTGGCTTCTTTGTTGCGGTAATTATAGTTGCGGGTGAGAATCTCAAGCATGGAGGGGAGAACGGTGGTACGCATGATGGAGGTGTCCTCGCCCAGAGGATTGAGAATTTTGAAGCTCTCACGGCGCTTGTCGTCTGCTGCCCAGCGGATTTTATCATAGTAGGTGGGGCTGATGAAGGAGTAGGTGATTATCTCATCATAGCCTGCGGCACGGCATGCCGCACCAAGCTGCTGCTCAAGCTTCTGCGCTTCGGAGTAGCCGCCGCGGGTTGTCTCGCCGTGCACCAGAGTGCAGGGAATGTTGTTGTAGCCGTGGAAACGGGCAACCTCTTCCGCAAGGTCGGAGTAGTGCTGAACGTCGCCGCGGTAGGAGGGAACGGTGATGGTCTCACCCTCAACGCCGAAGTCGAGCTTCTTAAGAATTGCCTGCATTTCCGAAACGGAAACATCGGTGCCGAGAAGTGCGTTGACCTTGTCGGGACGCAGAGCCAGAACCGTGGGCTCGGGAAGAGAGCTCACAACGTCGATTACACCGTCCACGACCTCGCCTGCACCAAGCATTTCAACAAGCTCGCAGGCGCGGTTTACTGCGGGAAGAGTGTTCATGGGGTCAAGACCCTTTTCAAACTTCGCGGAGGCTTCGGTGCGCATACCAAGAGCAAGTGCGCCCTTGCGGATGCAGGTGCCGTCAAAGTTTGCGGACTCGAACACAACGTCAACGGTGTCGTCGACGATTTCACTGTTCTCGCCGCCCATGATGCCCGCAAGACCAACAGCGCGGGTGTCATCGGCAATGACGAGGTGGTTTGCGGTGAGCTTTCTCACGCTGCCGTCGAGAGTGGTGAGCTCTTCGCCCTCTTCGGCACGGCGGACGATGATCCTGCCGCCCTTGACATAGCGGTAATCAAAGGCGTGCATGGGCTGACCGTATTCCATCATGACGTAGTTTGTGATGTCAACTATGTTGTTTATGGGACGGACTCCCATGGCGCGCAGACGCTCGCGCATCCACTTGGGAGAGGGAGCGATCTTTACATTGCGCACCATGCGTGCGGTATATCTGGGGCAAAGGTCCTCTGCGGGAACCTCAACCTTGAGGAGCTCCTCAAGATTTCCTTCGGCACCGCCCTTGACCACGGGCTCGTGGAGAGTGAGTGGCTTGTCAAAGGTGGCGGCTGCCTCGCGGGCAAGACCGATGACGGAAAGACAGTCGGGACGGTTGGGGGTAATCTCAAACTCAACAACATGATCGTCTGCGCCGATTACATGACGGATATCATCGCCTGCCTTGATGCCGTCCTCGTGCAGAATGAAAATGCCGTCTTCAATGCAGTTGGGAAATTCCTTCTGCTCTGCGTGGAGGTCAGCCAAAGTGCAGATCGTACCGCTTTTGGTGTTGTAGGCAACCATGTCGCCTGCATGAATGTTCTGGCAGGGAGTGCATACGCAGTTTTCCACACCCTCAAGAGTGATGCACCAGCCGCAGCAGGAGGAGTAGGAAGCTGCCTTTACCTCAGCGGCAATGACAGGACCGAACACCTTGTCGCCGGATTTGATGTCGGAGGGAATGGAGGGCTTTTCGGGGTCTATGGGGTGATAGTTGTTCAGAAGTGCGGCGGCCTTGATTGCAGCATAGGGGAAGTCGCGCTCGTCAAGTCCCAGCTCACCCAGAGAGCAGAGCATACCGAAGGATTCTTCACCGCGGAGCTTGCCCTTTTCAATCTTCTTGCCGCCGGGGAGAAGGGATTTGTGCAGGGCTGCGGGGACAAAGTCGCCAACATGGACATTCCATGCACCCGTCACTATCTGAACGGGCTCATCTTCACCCACGTCAATCTGACAAATCCACATGTGGTCGGAGTTGGGGTGCTTTTCCATGGAAAGCACCTTGCCGACCTTGACGTTTACGATTTCAGCGCCCATGTACTCAAAGGTTTCAACCTTTGAGCCGGACAGAGTCATTGCCTCGGCAAATTCCTTATCGGAAACATCTATTTCAACAAATTCGTTTAGCCATTTTCTGCTTAAATTCATATAATTTAAATCTCCTTTACCTTGTTGGCCCCCTTGCCTAAAGGGGGCTGTCAGCGGAGCTGACTGGGGGATACTCTTGAAGTTATAGGTAATAGTGAATGGTGAAGAAGTGTCCACATCGCTCAGATTGGGGACAATCTCCTTTACCTTGTTGGCCCCCTTGTCTAAAGGGGGCTGTCAGCGGAGCTGACTGGGGGATACTCATTATCTATCAGAACTGCTCAAGGAAGCGGACGTCGTTCTCGAAAATAAGACGAAGGTCGGCGATCTTGAAGCGGCGCATTGCAAGACGCTCAAGACCCATGCCGAAGGCCCAGCCCGTGTACTCTTCGCTGTCAATGCCGCTCATCTCAAGCACCTTGGGGTGAACCATGCCTGCGCCGAGAACCTCGATCCAGCCCTCGCCCTTGCAGGTGGGGCAGCCCTTGCCGCCGCACTTGTGGCACTGAACGTCCATCTCGCAGGAGGGCTCGGTGAAGGGGAAGTGGTGGGGACGGAAGCGGGTTACGGTGCCTTCGCCGAAGAGCTGCTCCATAACGGTATTGAGAGTACCCTTCAGGTCTGCCATGGTGACGCCCTTGTCGATGACCATGCCCTCGATCTGATGGAACATGGGGGAATGAGTTGCGTCAACCTCGTCCTTGCGGTAAACTCTGCCCGGTGCAACGATGCGGATAGGCAGAGCCATGCTTTCCATAGCGCGTACCTGCATGGGACTTGTCTGGCTGCGGAGCATGATGCTGCTGTCCTCGGTGAAATAGAAGGTGTCGCTCCAGTCACGTGAGGGGTGACCCTCCTCGGCGTTGAGCTTATCGAAGTTGTAGGTTGCAAGCTCTACCTCGGGACCGTCGAGTACGGTAAAGCCCATGCCTACGAAAATATCCTTAATCTCGTCAAGCGCCATGTACATGGGGTGCTTGTGACCCATGCGCAGAGCCTCGCCGGGAATGGTTACGTCAAGAGTCTCGTCCTCAAGTCTCTTCTCGAGAGCCTTTGCTTCGAGATTTTTGCGTGTTGAATCAATGACCTGCTCGATTTCTGCTCTTATCTGGTTTGCAAGCTGACCCATTACGGGGCGCTCCTCGGCGGAAAGCTTGCCCATCTGCTTGAGAATTGCGGTAAGCTCGCCCTTTTTGCCCAGATACTTTACTCTGAGAGCTTCAAGCGCCTCCATGCCGTCGGCAGAGCCGATGGCATTCAGAGCATTTTCTCTCAGCTCCTGCATTAGTGCTTTCATGTGATTTCTCCTCTATAAATAAATTTATAATAACAATATTGGTCGTCAAAACTGCATTATCAGCAGAAAGACAATAGAGTAGCGGGGGAGCTTGAGGGGGTAAGGCCCGCCTCAAATTGAATCGCCGCCACGAAAAAACTTGTTTTTTCTATAAGCTGTGCAAATTCTATTTGCATAGCTTTGGCGGCTTTTTTGTTTTTCTGAAAAGGCTGAAAGACTTTTCAGAAAAACAAAAAAGTCTTCCGTCCTGAAAGGGACGAAAGACTGCTCTTCCGCGGTACCACCCAAATTTGAGTTTCCTCACGCTCTTTGCCCGTAACGGAGGTCTCCGCCGGTGATTAACCGGAGCTCATGGGCGAACTAAACGCTTTTCTCACAGGCGGCTTACAGCCGGTGACCGCCATTCTCTGTCTGACAAAGCTGCGTTATCTTCCCAATCATTGCCGTACATTATAACAATAAAATTTATAGCCTACAAAGAAGTAAAAGTCAAGTAAAAATTGACTGAAGCTGCAGGAAATCACGGCAGCTGAGAGGTATAACGGGCAATGCAGCTATTGTCAGCTAACGAAAGCTATGGCTGTCTTTTCACTACTACGGTTTTCATACGCATAATAATACTAAAAACAGAGACCACACTTCACAGGCTTCAAAAGTCTGATGCTTGGTCTGTTTGTTCCATTAAACTGCATTCTGTTTTAATGCTTGAGGCGCTGTTATCCGCTTCGCTCCAATGTCTTAAGCGTGGATAATCAATCCCCTGTCAAACATGCCCATACAGTTTTTCATTATATAATATAATATAGAAAAGATAGCAAATTAGCTTATTGACATAAAAGAGTAAGAATGTTAAATTTTTAATGTAATATTATGCCGAAATCTAAAAATTCTTTGCAGCAGAAGGTATCAGATGAAAACTCCACTTGTTCTCGAAATAAAAGGCAACTCCCTCGACGATGGACCGGGGATTCGATCCGTGGTTTTCTTTAAGGGTTGCCCTTTGAGCTGTATATGGTGCCATAATCCCGAAAGCAAGCGTGTGAATACGGAAATCTCATACGACAGGGAAGCCTGCATTGGATGCGGAACCTGCGTGAAAAAGTGCTCAATGAGTGCCGTCAGTCCCATGAATCCCACATTTGTGGACAGAGAAAGATGCAATCTCTGCTTTGAGTGTGTTGAAGTCTGCCCTGCAAAAGCAATCACAAAAGTCGGCAATGAAATGACTCAGGAGGAGCTGCTCAAAAAACTTCTTTCCGACAAGCCGTTTTACGATATCTCCGGCGGCGGAGTAACCCTCTCCGGCGGCGAGGCAACGCTTTGCACTGAATGGGTAGGAGAGCTGGCAAAAAAGCTGCACGAAAACGGAGTAAGAGTGCTGATTGAAACCTGCGGGTATTTTGATTATAACAAGGCTGAAAAATACCTTCTGCCGTACATAAGCGATATCTACTGCGACATAAAGATTTATGACCGCGAAATGCACAAAAAGTACTGCGGAGTGTATAACGACAAAATCCTTGAAAACTTCCGCAGAATGTATGCGGAAAGAGAAAAGTTCGGATATAACATCATGCCCCGCGTTCCCCTTATTCCCAACATAACCGACACGGACGAAAATCTTGACGCCATTGCGGAGTATATGGCCTCCTGCGGCGTCACAAAAACGGATCTGCTGCCCTACAATCCCACCTGGTATCCGAAAAACGACAAGCTGGGAATTGAGCTCAATCCCGAGCTGCAGGAGGCGAAAAGCTGGCAGTCAAAGGAGCAGGTGGAGCACGCAAAAGAGTTCTTTAAAAAACGGAATATAGACTGTTAAGGAGAAAAAGCAATGAAAAAAGGCTTAGTAGCAAATGCGCTGGCAAATGTAGTCCTGAGAGGTATGGGCTTCATGTTCAGCCACTTAAAGAGCAAAAAGGAATACCTCAAAACCGTTGACGGCTGGATGAATTTTTCCATCGGTCTCACCACCGAGGACGGAACCGTCAAGCAGAGCATCCGCTTTAAAGACGGCAAGGCAAAGGTTAAGAGCAGCATCGAGAACGTTGACACTCTTCTCACCCTGCAGGATACCTCCGTCATGGCTCAGCTTGCAACCCTGCCTCCCAACGAGGTTCTTAACCTCATGCTTAAAAACAAGATGTCCTCCAGCGGCAGTATGTCCTATCTCGAATACTTCAACCTGCTTCTGTCTGTCATGATGAAGAATAAGCAGATCAAGCAGATGAAGGCTCAGAAAGCTGAGCGCGACGAATTCGGCAAGGCCATGTCCGACGTTGTTGCTTCGGAAACCAAGCGTCCCCGCAAGGAGTTTATGAAGGCAGATGCAGTTGACGCTGGCGTAAAGTGCCTGCAGGACGACCCCTACCTCACGGACTACGCAATCGAGGACTTCCCCCGCCTTGAAAAGTATCTTGAATACCACCACAAGGGCACTCCCGAGGTATGCACCGAGCGTGCGGGAATACTTACGGACTTCTTCCGCGCCAACGGCTTTGAAACAAAGCCCGACGGCACTCCCTGGGTTCCCGAGGTCCGTCAGGGCAAGGCGTTCCGCTACCTGATGGAAAACCGTAAGCCCATTATCCGCGAGGGAAATCTTATTGCGGGTACAACCACCACCAAGACCATCGGCGTTCCCATTTATCCCGACGGTGTAGGTCTCATTTTCTGGGGCGAGCTTCTCACGGTTCAGGACCGTATGCTCAACGCCTACGGACCTCTCTCCGAGGAGGAAATCAAGCGCCTGAACAGCGACGTTTTCCCCTACTGGACCCACCGCAACTTCCGCGAGTACGTCCGCGATAACTATAATGAACCAAAGTGCCAACAGCTCGACGAGCGCTGGGCGGCAATCTTCATGTGGAAAACCGTTGCACTGTCCCACACCATTCTCGACTATCCCAAGCTTCTGAAGAAGGGACTCCGCGGCATCATCGCCGAGGTGGAGGAGGAGCGCGACAAGGAAGGCAACACTCAGGAGAAGATCGATTACCTCAACTCCATGATTGACTGCTGTGAGGGTGTCATTGCCTACGCAAAACACCTTGCCGCCGAAGCAAAGCGCCTCATGGATATTGAAAAAAACCCCAAGCGCAAGGAAGAGCTGAGGGTAATCTACGAGGCGGTTTCCCATGCTCCCGAATACCCTGCACGCAGCATGGACGAGGCTGTCAACGCTATTTGGATTCACTGGGTCGGTGTTCACATGGAAAGCACCAACGCGGGCTTCTCCTTCGGACGTATGGACCAGTGGCTCCAGCCCTACTTCGAAGCTGACATGGCAAAGCTCGGCACCAAGGAAGAGAAGGACGCCTACATTAAGCATGTTCTTGAGCTTCTGGGCTGCTTCTACATCAACTGCCAGGATCATCTGCCCATTATCCCCGATATAGGCAACTACCTCTTCGGCGGTTCTTCCTCCGACCAGGCAATCACTCTCGGCGGCATCACTCCCGAGGGTGAGGACGCGGTCAACGATATGACCTACGTCTTCCTGAAGGTTACGGAAATGATGAGCATGCGCGACCCCAACATAAACGCACGCTACAATTCCGATAAGAACAGCATGACTTACCTCAAGCGTCTGTGCGAGGTAAACGTCAACACAACCTCCACTCCCTCCATCCATAATGACACCGTTGTCATGGCATCTCTTGTTGACCACCACTATGACCAGCGTGACCTCAACGACTGGTCCGCGACAGGCTGTGTTGAACCCACTATTTCCGGCAAACATATCGGTCACACCAACTGCATGATGTTCAACATGGTTGCGGCGCTTGAAATGGCCATGTTTAACGGCTACCACCCCCTTATGCGCTGGGAGCTCGGTCCCAGGACAGGCGAAGTCGAGGACTTTGACACCTTCGATAAGTTTTTTGACGCCTTCTGCGTACAGCTTGCAAATCTGGCTGACCTTGCCTGTGAATACAATAACCTCCTTGGCGAGGCTCACTCCGTAATCCGTCCCACCCCGTTCATGTCCACCATGATTGAAGGCTGCACAGAAAAGGGCATTGACTGCACCAAGGGCGGCGCGAAGTACAATTCCTCCGGCACCGCCTGCATCGGTCTTGCGGATATTGTTGACTCCCTCATGGCAATCAAGACTCTGGTCTACGAGCAGAAGGCTTACTCTCTGCGCGAAATGGTTGACGCAGTCAAGGCAAACTTTGAAGGCTTCGATGTCATGCGCAGCCGCATTCTCACCGAGGTTCCCCGCTTCGGCGGCAACAGCGATGAGGCAGTCGCCATGGCAAACCGTGTAACCAAGTTCATGAAGGACTGTTTCTGGGAGCATCTGAACTTCCGCGGCGGTCACTACACCTCAGGCTTCTGGAGCATGTCCAACCACGTCGCCTTCGGCACTCTGGCAGGCGCGCTTCCTTCGGGACGTCTTGCAGGACTTCCGTTCACTCCGGGCCTCACCCCCGAAGCAAACGCCTCCAAGAGCCTTCTGGACAACATCAAGGACGTAACCCGTCTTGAGCCAACCAGCATGAACAACAACATCGCCTTCAACGTCAAGGTAAATCCCTCACCCAAGGATACCCACGAAGAGACAGTTGAGCACCTGACCTCCTACGCCAAGGCTTATTCCACTCTCGGTG
Organism: Oscillospiraceae bacterium; assembly: GCA_045601285.1. Classification (GTDB taxonomy): domain Bacteria; phylum Bacillota; class Clostridia; order Oscillospirales; family Oscillospiraceae; genus F23-B02. The sequence continues at coordinate 24,081 of JAZRZJ010000057.1, read as the reverse complement.
GCATGCAGATGCAGTTCAATGTTGTGTCCAGCGACACCATGCGCGCGGCAATGGCAAATCCCGATGCCTACCGCGACCTTATGGTAAGAATTTCGGGTTATAACGCCTACTTCACAGGTCTTAACAAGGAGCTTCAGCTCGAGCTTATCCGCCGCGCAGACTATGGCATATAAAAAAGCTAAAGGGAATATGTGCGTTCCTACCGTTAAAACCGAATCCGTTATGAACACTCGGAAAAGCCGTCACAGACAATCAAAGTCTGCGACGGCTTTTCTTTTTATCGTCTTGCTCACTCGGAGAGAAAGCTCATTACCCTTTTTGCCGATGAGCTTGAGCAGCATCACGGCTAATACACAGGCGAAAATTTAGCCTCGCAAACCGGGGCATTACACAACCTTTACGGAGGACTTTGGAATATGACAAAAATACTTTTCGTGTGCCACGGCAGAAGAAAGATTACGGCAAGGAAGATGGTGTGAACCAAATCCGAGAAGAGTGTCTTTCACGTTAAATCAGGCACATTTTTCTGACTTTTTATAAAGTCAGAAAAATCAAGAGAAAAATTGACTAATTAAGCCCGGATATATATAATATAATAAACCGAAGAGAACTTATACTGCTCGGAGGTTTGAATGAAACGTAATATTGTTTTGCCGCTTGTGCTTGCACTTTTGCTCTGCGGCTGCGGCAGCGGTGAGGAAACGGCGTTTTTACAGTTTCGTGAGGAGCTCGGAAATGCGGAAAGCATCAGCTTTACGGCAGATGTTCAGGCGGAGTATGAGGACAAGACGGCGGATTTTACGCTTGCATTTTCCATGGAGAAGGGTGAGTACGCCGTGGAAATCCTTGAGCCCGAAATCGTCAAGGGCATCAGCGCCCATGTAAAAAGCGGGGAAACCCGTCTTGAATACGACGGCGCCATACTCGACATAGGAAAGCTCACGGACAGAGGTCTTTGCCCCATGTCTGCGCTGCCGTATCTTGCCGATGCAATGAAAGACGCTTATCTGGATATGGCATGGACGGAAAAGGGACTTCTCACCGTGCGCCTTGTACCCTCGGATGACATGAGCGTGACGCTTTGGATAAACGAAGAAAACGAACCCGTTGACGCGGAGATAACATACAATGAAAAGACGGTTGTGTTTGTGAAACTGCACGACTGGGAAATGAGCTGAAATGAAGGATTTACAGAAGAGAACATGGGCTGAGGTCAGCCTTAAAAATATTGAGTATAACTATAATGTTATCAGAGCTCACATCCCGGAAAGTACAAAGCTTCTGGGAATTGTAAAGGCCGATGCCTACGGTCACGGCGCCGTTGAGGTAGCGCGACGCCTTGAAAAGTGCGGTGCGGACTATCTTGCAATCGCCTGTCTTGATGAGGCAATCGAGCTTCGCAGAAGCGGCGTAACCCTGCCCATACTCATTCTGGGTCATACGCCTCCCGAGTATGTAAATCTGCTGCTGGAGCATAAGCTTACGCAGACTGTAAGCTGCGAGGCAAAGGCGGAGGAATATTCTGCGGCGGCGGGACTTCTGGGCGGAACCCTGAAGATCCACATCAAGCTGGACACGGGTATGTCACGTCTGGGCTATCTCTGCATAGGTCCACATTTTTGCGAGGGTGTTAAAAATGTTGTAACCACCTGCAAGCTGCCTAATCTTGATGTTGAGGGCATTTACACCCACTTTGCCGTGTCCGACTGTACCGACGGAGAGAATACTGCCTTTACAAGACAGCAGTTTGATGTGTTTATGAGTGTTATTGCCGAGGCGGAGAAGCAGGGAATTAAATTCAGACTTCGCCATTGTGCCAACAGCGCTGCAATTTCCCGCTTCCCCGAAATGTCCCTGGACATGGTACGGGCGGGTATGGTGCTTTACGGCTACCGTGATGTAGAGCATTACGGACTGAAGCCTGCCATGAGCATGATAAGCACCGTCAGCACCATAAAATATCTGGATGAAGATGTTTATGTCAGCTACGGCAGACATTTCAAGACCGAAAAGCGCACGAGAATGGGCGTTGTTGCCGCAGGCTATGCCGACGGTTTTCCCTGGTCAGCTGCGGGTAAAATGAAGCTGTATGTGGAGGGTGAATATGCGCCCCAATGCGGAAATATCTGCATGGATATGTGTATGATAGACCTCAGCGATATTCCCCGGGCACAGGTTGGCAGTGAGGTGGAAATTTTCGGGGAGAACATCAGCATCGAAGCTCTCGCCGAGGCATCCGGTACGATTATTGAGGAGCTTATGTGCGCAATCAGCAAGCGTGTGCCCCGAATTTACGTTGACTGAAGTATAAAATTTAATCCGCCGTGGGAGAATATAGGCAGTACCCTACATAAAATGTAGCGGGCGACTATCTTCCGGAGTGTGAATTAAATTGAGTATAGTCAAACGTGGAGATATTTTTTACGCCGACCTCAGCCCCGTTGTGGGCAGTGAGCAGGGCGGCATGCGTCCGGTGCTGATAGTGCAGAACGATACCGGCAACAAGCACAGCCCCACGGTGATTGCCGCGGCAATCACCAGCCAGACGGGAAAGGCAAAGCTTCCCACCCACATTGAACTCAACGCCCAGAGCGTGGGACTTACACGTGACAGCGTTATTCTGCTTGAGCAGATACGCACAATTGACAAATCCCGTCTGCGTGAGAAAATGGGCAGGCTCGATGACAGCACCATGAACAAGGTTGACAGCGCCATCGCCGTCAGCTTCGGACTTTGAGATAAAAACACCCGAATTTTTATTCGGGTGTTTTTTTGATGAATGAATAATGATATTTCGTACTTCCTTCAACTTTTCTTTGTTTCGCCAAAGAAAAGTTGCAAAAGAAACGCGACCAAAGGATATCCTTTGGAAACCTTAGGTCAGCGTATCTGTGCCGCACAGGCACTATATCCGCGCAAGGTCTTTACTTCTTGCGCCCCCGATGCAGACACTCCCGCAAATCTCTATTGCACCCCACGCACATCTCTACAGCTACTGCGGAGCAAAGCTTACACAATATAAGCCTTCTCCTTGAGGAGAAGGTGTCAGCGGAGCTGACGGATGAGGTGTTGCAGCAGGTGTATGCTCGCATCGCTCCGCTATGACAAATGTTATTTAAAAAGGAGGCAGCAATGGACTATCCGATTTACATAGACGGAAGCGAAAAGGGAAGGCTCACCGTGACGCAGGAGGGACTGCGCACGCGATTTACGGCAAAATGCCTGAAAATGCAGGGAATAATTCGTCTGTGGGTTTTCGGAAAGGGTGAGCGGGCATATCTCGGCGTTCTGTGTCCCGGGGACAAGGGACTTCTGCTTTCCAGGAGCTTCAGCCGTAATGAAATGCGCGGCTTTCCCCCGGAAATCGAATACGCCGCAAACGCGGAAATCAGAAAGGAAGCACCGGAGGAGAAGAAGGACACAAAATGGATTATGTCAACCAAAGGCTGTCTCATTTTTAATGACGGAAGGCAGAAGCTCATTGCCATTCCCGCAGACCGCAAACGACTTGAAAAGACGGGACTTGTGAGGAATATTGACGGCAGAGATTATCTTGTTTTCCGCAAATAAATATGGTAAAATCAATTATCGGATTAACAAGGAGGCTGTTTCTATGTTAATGACTGATATAATTGCTAAAAAGCGTGACGGCGAAAAGCTTTCCGCAGAGGAGATAGAGTTTCTTATTGACGGCTATACCAAAGGCGAGATACCCGATTATCAGATGTCGGCTCTGCTCATGGCCATTCTGCTCAACGGTATGGACAGCGAGGAGATACTTGAGCTGACAATGGCAATGATGCACAGCGGCGAAACCCTTGATCTGTCGCTCATAAACGGTATTAAGGCCGACAAGCATTCCACCGGCGGCGTAGGCGACAAAACCTCGCTGGTGCTCTGCCCCATGGTTGCGGCTCAGGGCGTTAAAATTGCCAAGATGTCGGGCAGAGGTCTCGGACACACGGGCGGAACCATTGATAAGCTTGAAAGCTTCCCGGGCTTCAATGCGGGTATTTCCGAGGAAACATTCTTTAAAAATGTAAACGACTTCGGCATTGCCATTGCGGGACAGACCGCCGATCTTGACCCTGCTGACAAGAAAATGTACGCTCTGCGCGATGTGACGGGTACAGTGCCCAGCATTCCGCTCATTGTCAGCTCAATAATGTCAAAAAAGCTTGCGGCCGGTGCAGATGTCATTGTGCTTGACGTTAAGCAGGGCAGCGGCTCATTCATGAAAACCGAAGAACAGGCAAGAGAGCTTGCGGAAAACCTCACACGTGTGGGAAAAATGGCGGGCAAAAAGACCGTTGCGGTCATTACGGATATGGACGAGCCTCTTGGCAGCGCAATCGGCAATGCCCTTGAGGTGAAGGAGGCCATCGAGGTTCTCAAGGGCGAAAAGCAGGGAGAGCTCCTTGAGCTGTGCCTTACCCTCGGTGCCTGCATTCTCACTGAAGCGGGACTTGCCTCAAACGATGAGGAAGCGAGAGAAAAGCTCCTTGCGGGTATTGCCGACGGCTCTGCTCTGGAAAAGCTGGCTCAGCTTGTGGAAGGTCAGGGCGGTGACCGCAGGGCTGTGTTTGATACCTCCATGCTGCCTGCGGCACCTGTACAGTATGAAGTGATTTGCAACGAAGAAGGTTATGTAAACCACATTTCCGCCGCTGACGTGGGTCTTGTGTCCATGCATCTCGGCGGAGGCAGAGAAACAAAAGAGAGTGTTATTGACCTTTCCGTCGGCATTGTTCTTAAAAAGAAGGTCGGCGACAAGGTGACGGCGGGCGAAAGCATTGCCACAATCCATGCCTCGAGCATTGAAAAGGCAAAAGAGGCTGCCGAAAAGCTCCTTTACTGCTATTCAGTTGTTCCTGAACCCGTAGCAAAGCCTGTGTTTATAAAGGGAATTGTGAGATAAATATTTGAATTGAGGAATAAACAATGAGAAAAACGTAATGCAGCGTCACTCATTATAATCTGACTTTTGCTTTTACTGTTTTTCTCCCGCAGCTTTTTGAGAAAGAGGAGAGCTCAAACCCCGAACACAATGGCAACGAAAATAAACCAGCACCGCAGTGTGTAATGCACATTGTCCCCAATGACTTCGGAAGCAATACGATTACTATGAACAAACCTGTATACCAGTAAAAAATATTCAAGGAGGATTTTAAAATGCAGAATGTTTATGATTTCATCAAGGCGGCAGGCACCTATTATCTCGCAACCGCAGACGGCGACCAGCCCAGAGTACGCCCCTTCGGTACAATCGACCTTTATAACGGCAAGCTCGGCATTCAGACGGGCAAGGTTAAGGACGTTTTCAAGCAGATTGAAAAGAACCCCAAGGTTGAAATCTGCGCCATGAACGAGGGCAAATGGATTCGCATTGAGGGTGAGCTTTATGCTGACGAAAGCGTTGAGGCCGCAGACCACATGCTCAACGGTTACCCCAACCTCCGTGCCATGTACACCCCGGGTGACGGCAACTGTGTTGTCCTTTACTTTAAATCAGGCAAAGCAACGATCTGCTCCTTCACCGAAGCACCCCTTGTAATAGAATTCTGATGATTTGCCCTATCATGAGGGACATTGTGTTCCTCTCAAAAAAATCTGTGCCCGCAACAAAGGCAGATCTGCCGGTTTGCCGTGACCTTGTGGATAAGCATAGGGGCGCCATACGAACACGCCTTAAACTTGTTCTTTTGCCCCTCATCTTCGTTATCGTCCTTGACGGGCGCCAGCCCGCCTGCGTCCTCTGCCTTGATGAAGGTCAAAATCCCTGCGTTTAAGGTCGAAGATTTTTCAGCTTTCATCGTGCTTGTAGGCAAGGCTTTGCGATTGAGGAATACTGTCGTATTGTGATTGAGCAAAACGCAGCATACGGGCGCGGTGGAAACTGAAAAACGTGTTCGTATGGCGCCCCTATGCTTACCCTTAAGGCCCATGAGCATGAGTGTGTGGGCATGGCGGCAAACATGATAGGTGTAAACAAGCGCATCATCATTGTGCATACTCCGCTTGCGCCACTTGTAATGCTCAACCCCGTCATGACGGCTCATTCCGCTGAATACTATGAAGCTTCTGAGGGCTGCCTTTCGCTTACCGGACAGCGCAGGACAAAACGCTGGGAAAGTGTTACGGTGCAGTATGAGGACATGAGCTTCAGCAAACGCAGCGGAACTTATTCGGGCTTTACAGCCCAAATAATACAGCACGAAATGGACCACCTGAACGGGATTATTATTTAAAACAATCACGCTTTCGGTTTAACTTTTTGGAACACACGACGGGATTCGAACCCACGAAGCGACCTGCGGTCACTTCGTGGCGCAGAATGTCCCCACTCGCTCGCCGATGCAGGCATCGGCAACCGCTCGGAGATGACAAAAGGTCGTGGGTTCTCAATGTGAAAATATGCATGGGGAGAGGGCGAGAGGGGATTTCGTCAGAACAACACCGAAAGGTCATGATATCCCGCAAGCGGAACATCAGTGACCGGCGGCATTGTTCTTCCTCTTCAAACCGAACCCACTTTGTTGGGCTTCGGTTTGAGCTCATATCCTCTCGCCAAATTGAGCGAAGCGGATAAAAACTACCAAAAAAGCTCTGCCAAAAGGCAGAGCTTTTTTTGGTACGCCCGACGGGATTCGAACCCACGAAGCGACCTGCGGTCACTTCGTGGCGCAGAATGTCCCCACTCGCTCGCCGATGCAGGCATCGGCAACCGCTCGGAGATGACAAAAGGTCGTGGGTTCTCACCGCCGAAAATACCAGAAGAGACCATGCCAAAAGGCATGGTCTCTTCTGGTACGCCCGACGGGATTCGAACCCACGACCTTCAGAGTCGGAGTCTGACACTCTATCCAGCTGAGCTACGGGCGCGTTTGCCCGTGTATTATAACAAATGCCGCTGTCAAAGTAAAGCGAAATGATTTGAAGATTTGCCCATGTGAGTGAAAATGTCTAATTTGACTGCTTATATTGAAATAATGTAAGTTATGTGATAAACTTACAGAAATTTCTGAAAGGTGACAAAATCACATGGACAAGCGCACGGAACAATACGCAAATGAGCTTTCAAGGCTCGTACAGATAGAAACGGTTTCAGACACGGAAAAGACCGACGGAAAGAAATTTGAGGATTTCCGGACGGAGCTGAAGGAAATGTTTCCCAACATCTTCGGCGTATGCGAATATGAGGAATTCTGCGGCGGATTTCTTATGCGCTGGAAGGGAAGCAGCTGTGAAAAGCCCATCATGCTCATGAACCACCATGATGTTGTTGAAGCTTCGGGTAAGTGGCAGTATGCACCCTTCAGCGGCACGATTGCGGAGGGCAAGGTCTGGGGCAGAGGTACGCTGGACACCAAGGGCGGACTCTGGGCAATGCTCCGTGCGGCAGATGAGCTTGCGTCAGAGGGCTACGTTCCCAACCGTGACATTTACTTTGAATCTGCAAGCACTGAGGAAACCGACGGCATCGGCGCTCAAACCATCGCAAAAGTCCTCGAGGAGAGAAAGATTCACTTTGATACTATTCTCGATGAGGGCGGCATGATGATTTACGACCCCATCGGAGGTGCAGACGGCACCTTTGCCATGGTTGGTATGGCTGAAAAGGGCTGTGCGGACATCAGATTCATAGCCCGTTCAAACGGCGGCCACGCTTCAACTCCGGGCAAGAACACTCCGCTTGTACGCCTCGGCAAATTCATGGCGGCGGCTGAGAAAGCCAACATCTTTGAGGTCAAAATTCCCGAAACAATAGGCGAAATGTTCCGCCGCATTTCCCCCACAATGAGCGGTGCGCTGAAGCTTGTCTGCGGTCACCCGAAGCTTTTCGCCCCGCTGATCAAGCTTGTTGTTCCTAAGGTTTCCGCTACCGCGGGAGCCATGATGCGCACCACTATTGCATTTACGATGGCAAGCGGCTCCGACGGACTCAACGTTCTGCCACAGGAGGCATGGGTGACGGGCAATATGCGCTTTTCTCACCATCAGGGCGGAGAGAACAGTATTGCGGCAATATGCAGACTTGCGGCAAAGTACGATATTAAAACCGAGATTATTGACCCGGGCTTCAGCTCAGGCGTTACAAGCTTCGGCGGCAGCGCCTTCAAGCGCGTTGAAAATGCGGTGACGGATATTTTCCCCGATGTCATTTCGCTTCCGTACATAATGACGGGTGCCAGCGACAGCCGCTTCTTTACCGAAATCAGCGACGGCGTTGTGCGCTTCGTACCGTTTCTTATTGACGATAATCAGCTTGCAAGCATTCACGGACTCAACGAAAACGTCGACTTGAGCTGTCTTGCTCCTGCCGTTGATTTCTACAAACATATTATTACAGAGGGCAGCTATGGAAAATAATGAAAAGAAAGGCCTGAATATCAGCGCAAAATGCTTTATAACAGCAATTGCCGTTATACTTGCTCTTATGATCCTTACATACATACTCACATTTGTGATACCCGGCGGTGAGTATGCACGCACAGCCGATGAAAACGGCAACCTGGTTGTCGATACCGATGCAGGCTTCAAATACGTTGACGGCGGCATTTCCTTCGGAAAGTGGATCCTTTCACCGTTTCTTGTTCTCGGTGCCGACGGAAGTGCGACACTTATTGCGGTTATTGCCTTCCTGCTTGTAATAGGCGGCATTTTCAACAGCCTTGAAAAGTGCGGACTTATGAAGTATATGCTGGACAAGATCGCTTCAAAGTACGGCAATGTGAGATATAAGCTCATGGCGGTTGTCATGTTCTTCTTCATGGCCATGGGTGCATTCATCGGCTCCTTTGAGGAATGTGTGCCTCTGGTTCCCATCGTTGTGGCTCTGGCTGTAAGTCTCGGCTGGGATGTTCTTACCGGTGTGGGCATGAGCCTTCTTGCCGTCGGCTGCGGCTTTGCCTCGGGCGTATGCAATCCCTTCACCGTGGGCGTTGCACAGAGCCTTGCGGGACTTCCCATGTTCTCGGGAATCTGGCTCCGCGCGGTATCCTTTGTTTTCATATATTCACTCCTGCTGTGGTTTGTACGCCGCCATGCGAAGAAAGTCGAAAAGCCCGTTTGCAGCGTCTCCGCAGGTGCGGATTTCACCGCCGACGTAAAGAAGGAAAAGGGACTCAGACTGTTTGCGCTTATCATCGGTCTCGGCCTTGTAATCGTTGTGTCCTCAAGCTTTATATCCTTCCTGCAGGATTACACCCTAATTATTGTTGCCCTCATGTTCCTCATTGCAGGCATCATATCCCCGCTGGCTTCGGGCATGAACGGAAAAAATCTATGCAAGACCTTCTTTGACGGACTTGTGAGCATTCTGCCCGCAGTACTTATGATACTCATGGCCTCCTCCATCAAGTTTACGCTTGACGAGGCTAATGTTCTTGACACCATGCTGTACTATGCAGTAGGCGCCACGGCAGCAATGCCCAAGTGGATTGTGGTTCTGTTCATCTATCTCATCGTTCTGATTATGAACTTCTTCATAGGCTCGGGCTCCGCCAAGGCATTCATGCTCATTCCTCTTATCGTTCCTCTGGCGCAGGCTGTGGGTATTTCTCCCCAGCTCTGCATTGTGGCCTTTGCCTTCGGCGACGGCTTCTCCAACGTTTTCTATCCCACCAATGCGGCACTGCTCATAAGCCTCGGTCTTGCTAACGTAAGCTACGGCGACTGGGCAAAGTGGTCATGGAAGTTCCAGGGAATGAACCTCGTGCTCACCTCTGCACTGCTTATGTTCGGATTTGCAGTAGGCTATTAAAGAATGTTATTAAAAAAACCGGTTTTTGCCTGTTCTTTTTAACATTTCTAATTGATTAATAAGCATTTTAATGTTATCATATCTATACAAAAACACAAAGGAGTGTTAATTTATGAAAGCAAGAAAACTCATTTGCACCCTGCTGTGCATAGTTATGGTTTTTGCGCTGGCAGTTCCTGCCTTTGCCGCAAAAGCAACCACCAGCACCTTTACCGACACCAAGGGCAACTGGGCAGAGCATGAAATCGCACTGGTTGCCGATGCAGGCATTGTCGGCGGATATCCCGACGGCACCTTCAGACCCAATAACAACATCACCCGCGAAGCCTTTGCAAAGGTTGTTGCAAACTTTATGGGCTTCACCGAAGAGGCAGACCTCAGCCAGTACACCGACGTTGACCCCAAGGGTGCGCTGTCTCCCTATGTTGCACGCTGCGTTGCCGCAGGCGTCATGGGCGGCTTCTCCGATACCCGTATGGCTCCTAAGAACAACATTACTCGTGAGCAGGCAGCCGCAATGCTCTGCCGTGCATTCAAGCTGAACACCGAGGGCATTACCGGCAACTTTACCGATAAAAATCTGATTACCCCCAAGCTTCAGCCCGAGGTTGCAGCTCTTGAGCTCACCGGCCTCATCACCGGCTATGCTGACGGCAGCTTCCGCCCCAAAGCAAACCTCACCCGCGCACAGATGATGGTTATCATCAGCCGCCTGCTTGCAGATAATAGCGGCTACTTCTTCAGAATTGATGCCACCTCCAGCGATCGCACCATGACCTATGACGCTATGAACGACTACACCAGCCAGTTCTACCTTCCTGCAGGTGACGTAAGCATAGAGAAGATTTCTTACAACGTTAAGATTGAAGGTATTCCCGGACTGGGCATTGATATTGGCTCTCTCGGACCTATCGTCGCTTCCGACACAGTTTACACAATCATCACCGATACCTTTAATCCCAAGGAAGTTTTCCCCGCAGCCTACGATTTCAATTTTGCAACCATCAAGGCAAACGTCAACGGCAAGGCCTGCACCTACAATATGTACGGCAATGCAACTGATGACGGAACCCTCATCACCCTGACTCCCACCAAGAGCGCCGAAGCTGATGCTGCAATGCAGGAAGTGCTGAATCTCAGGAACATTCTGCTCAATGTTTTCGTTACGGGTGACAGCATGACCCTCGCTAACGGCTCCTACATCCAGATCGGCAGCGAGAAGATCTGCTTCGCCGACGGCAACAACAAGGACCTCGTAATTGACGTCAATTCAAGCGAAGAAGAAATTGCTCAGCTTATATTCAACTCCCTCGTAACCAAGACAAACGTAGCCACTAATGGCAATCAGGCAACATTTGTTCTTGCAAAGGGCAGTGCAATTACAACCGAGGACGGCAAGATTTCTCTCAGCAAGACTATCACTGTTACAATCAAGGGTCTGAACTCAGACCTTGACGGTCTCATTACCAAGCTTGAAACCATGGACATCTACGACATGGGAATGCTTGCTGAACTTGCAAATGAGCTTATTCGTGCCATGGACGGCAGCGTTGTTTACGTTGATGTAAAAATCAAATAAATCCGATTTAATAATTAACGGGTGCTGATGGCACCCGTTTTTTAATTTACATTGACTGCGGTATGTGATAAAATATATTGATAAAACAAAGGGAGACATCACATGCTGGAAAAACTCAGACAGCTTGATAACAGATATACGGAGCTTCAGACGCGCATGGAAAACGGGGAAATTTACGCAGACCCCGCCGCATACACAAGGTGCGTTAAGGAGATGAAGGAGCTTGAGCCGCTTGCTGCCGTTTACCGTGAGTACTCAAGGTGCTGCGATGCAATGAACGGCGCGGAGGAGCTTATGGCCGACCCCGAGCTCAGGGAGCTTGCGCAGGAGGAGTATTCCGAGGCAAAGCGGCACAAAGCGGAGCTTGAGGAAAAAATCAAAATTCTGCTTCTGCCTAAGGACCCCAATGACGAAAAGAACATCATCATGGAAATACGCGGCGGTGTTGGCGGTGAGGAAAGCTCGCTGTTTGCCTATGACCTTTTCCGTATGTACTCCATGTATGCTGAGCGCAAGGGCTGGAAGATCGATGTTGTAAATGTCAATGAAACGGAGCTTGGCGGAATCAAGGAAATTTCCTTTGTAATTGAGGGCGCAGGTGCATATTCAAGGCTTAAATTCGAAGCAGGCGGCCACCGCGTCCAGCGTGTTCCCGAAACGGAAAGCGGCGGACGGATCCACACAAGCGCCGCAACCGTTGCAGTTCTTCCCGAGGCGGAAGAGGTGGAGTTTGAGCTCAACCCCAATGACCTTAAGATCGACACCTACCGTTCCAGCGGCGCAGGCGGTCAGCACGTCAACAAGACCTCCAGCGCAATCCGCATTACCCATATCCCCACGGGTACTGTGGTGGAATGTCAGGACGAGCGAAGCCAGTATAAAAACAAGGACCGCGCCATGAGCATTCTCCGCTCCCGTCTTTATAACGCGGAGCAGGAAAAGAAAAATGCCGCAATTGCCGCGGAGCGCAAAAGTCAGGTGGGCTCGGGCGACAGATCTGACCGTATTCGCACCTATAACTTCCCTCAGAGCCGTGTTACAGACCACAGACTGTCGGGCGATGTTCGCAGCTTTAATATCACCAATATCATAAACGGTGACCTTGACCCGCTGATTGACGCACTCGTCACAGCGACCCAGGCTGAAAAACTAAGAAATCAGGCAGAAGCATGATGGAAACTAAGATGTTTACCGAAAACCTTGAGGAAGCCGCAGAAATTATCAAACGCGGCGGACTTGTTGCCGTTCCCACGGAAACCGTATACGGTCTTGCGGGAAACGGACTTGACGCGGAAGCGGTTGAAAAAATCTATGAGGTCAAGGGCAGACCTGCCGTAAAGCCCCTTGCGCTTATGGTTCCCGATGAGAGCGCCATGGAGCTTTACTGCGAGGAAGTTCCGCAGCAGGCGAAAGCCCTTGCGGAAAAATTCTGGCCCGGACCCTTGTCCGTTATACTCAAATCAAAAGACAATGTGCCGGAAATCGTCAGAGCGGGAGGGGATACCGTATCCCTGCGCTGTCCCGACCATGAGATGACGCTCAAGCTGCTGAGACTTTCCGGGCTGCCCTTTGCGGCACCCTCGGCAAACCCCTCAGGCTTGCCAAGCCCCAAAAACGCGGAAACCGTTAAGACCTACTTTGACGGAAAAATCGAGGGCATAATCGACGGGGGGGAATGCGGTCTCGGACGGGAATCCACCATCATCGACATGAGCGGGACACCATATAAAATTCTTCGTCAGGGTGCTCTGCCAGAGGCGGAGATACGCGCCGCCCTTGCGGAAAATGTACGCAAAATCGGCATTACGGGCGGTACGGGCTGCGGCAAGACAACGGCACTTTCTGAGCTTGAAAAGCGCGGAGTCATGACAATAGACTGCGATGCGGTTTACCACGAAATGCTTGAAAGCGACGGCAAAATGCTCGATGACATTGAAAGCGAATTTCCCGAAGCCTTCATTGAGGGGAAATTTGAACGCAAGGTGCTTGGAAACATCGTTTTTGCAGATGAAGAAAAGTTATGTAAACTAAACAAGATAACCCACGCACATATAATGCGCAGAGTACAGCGCATGACAGAGGACTTTGCAATGCAGGGCGGGAAAGCCGTTGCCATTGACGCGATCGCGCTTATTGAAAGCGGCATTGCGGAAAGCTGCGATGCAGTAATCGGAGTCATCTCAGACCGCGAAAAGCGCATAGAGCGCATAATGCTGCGCGACGGATTAGGCCGCGAATACGCCGAAAAGCGCGTTGACGCACAAAAGCCCGAGGCGTTTTACATAGAAAACTGCGGCTATACAGTTGAAAACAACGGCAGCGAAAAAGAATTTGCGGAAGCCTTTGAAAAAATAATTAAGGAAGTGCTTTGACATGGTAGAAATAAAAGAAAAGCTTTTTTACGAACAGAAAAACGGCTACGACCTCATCGACACCCATGAGCGCATTGCCCTTGAATGCTACAGCACAGAATACATGGAGTTCCTTAACAGCGCTCGCACCGAGCGCGAGGCGGTGAAGCTTGCGATTTCCATGGCAGAGGATTACGGCTTTGTTGAGTACAGGCCCGGCATGGAGCTTAAGCCCGGCATGAAAATCTTCCGCAATAACCGCGGGAAAGCACTTATGCTTGCCGTAATCGGTGAAAAATGTCTTTGCGAGGGTGCTGTTATTGCGGGAGCCCATGTTGACGCTCCGCGCATTGACCTCAAGCAGAAGCCCCTTTATGAATCCGATGAGCTTGCCTACTTCAAGACTCACTACTACGGCGGCATCAAGAAATATCAGTGGGTGACCATTCCTCTTGAGCTTCACGGTGCCGTGGCACTCAAGGACGGCGAGGTAATTGATGTTTCCATCGGGCGTGAGCAGGGAGACCCCCAGTTTGTCATAACAGACCTTTTGCCCCATCTGGCAAAGGACCAGGTGTCAAAGCCCATGAACGAGGGCATAAAGGGCGAGGGACTCAACATTCTCATCGGCAGTGTACCATACGCTGACGAGGAAAAGGACAGAGTGAAGCTTGCGGTGCTGAGCATTCTCAATGACCGCTACGGCATTACCGAGGAGGACTTCCTTTCGGCAGAGCTTACGGCGGTTCCCGCTTTTGAAGTCAGGGAAATCGGCCTTGACCGCAGTCTTATCGGCGGTTACGGTCACGATGACCGCGTCTGCGCTTTTGCGGAGCTGAAGGCAATGCTTGACATTGAGGGTATTCCCGACAAAACCTGCGTCTGCATTCTTGCGGACAAGGAGGAAATCGGCTCCATGGGCGTAAGCGGTATGCAGAGCCGTGCCTTTGAGTGCTTCATGGAGGATCTGTGCGAGGATATGGGCGCATCGGTAAGAAGATGCTTTGAAAACAGCTTCTGCATCTCTGCCGATGTCTGCAACGCCTTTGACCCCAATTTCCCCGATGTCTCCGAAAAACGCAACGAGGCAAAGCTCAATTACGGCATGGGCATCTGCAAGTTTACGGGCGCACGGGGCAAATCCGGCACCAGTGACGCTTCCGCCGAGGTCGTGGCGCATCTCCGCAGAATTTTTGACGACAACAATGTTGTGTGGCAGATGTGCGAGCTTGGCAAGGTGGACCAGGGCGGCGGCGGTACGATCGCACAGTTCATGGCAAACCGCAATATCGACACCATCGACGCAGGCGTTCCCGTACTCAGCATGCACGCTCCCTTTGAGGTCGTTTCCAAGTTTGACTGCTACATGACCTATAAGGGCGTTCTCGCGGCATACAACGAAAAATACTGACTGACTAAAATTACCTCATACCTGACACAATAGGTATGAGGTGATTTTTTTGGAAGAAATCAAGGAACTGGGCGGCGCAAAAGAGGGGAATATTCAATGCCTCACGATCGTGGGACAGATTGAAGGACATCAGCTTTTGCCCGATGACGTTAAAACCACCAAATACGAGCACGTTATGCCCCTGCTTGCCGCGGTAGAGGAGAGCCCCGAAATTACGGGACTTCTGATACTGCTCAACACCGCAGGCGGCGATGTGGAGGCGGGGCTCGGTCTTGCGGAGCTTATTGCGGGAATGTCAAAGCCCACCGTATCGCTTGTGCTCGGCGGAGGACATTCAATCGGCGTACCCCTTGCGGTTGCCGCGAAAAAAAGCTTTATCGCACCCAGCGCTGCCATGACGATACATCCCGTGCGACTCAACGGAGTTGTAATCGGCGCACCGCAGACGTACAACTACCTTGCACGTATTCAGGACAGGATCGTATCCTTTGTTACAAGCCATTCGGGTATTTCCGAGGAAAAATACAGAGCGCTTATGACGCAGACGGACGAGCTTGCAAACGATGTGGGCAGCATTATCTACGGGGAAGAGGCCGTGGAATGCGGCCTTGTTGACAGCATCGGCACTCTGTCAGATGCGCTTGACTGGCTGCACGGAGAATAAAAAGACTGCCCTGCAGTCTTTTCAGACTGTAGGCAAAGTATAGATTTGTCATTGCGAACCAGTGACCGATGTCACTGGTGTGGCAATCCGTTTCCCCTAAAAACGCTGATATATCAATGCTTTTCAAAGAGAACGGATTCCCACGACCAGTCTGCAGACTGGTCTCGGAATGACAGAATTGAGGTGTTATCTACACCTTAAAAAGACTGCCTTGCAGTCTTTTTTATTTCTTTGACTTGTACTTTATTATATTTTATGGTAATATTAATCATTAAGGTTACATAACAACATGGAAAGGACTGTTCTCATGTCCATCGGTAATGCAATTATTCTCGGTCTGACCCAGGGCATAGCGGAATTTCTGCCGATTTCCAGCTCCGGTCATCTGGCTATTCTGCAAAATCTTTTCGGCTTGTCAAGCCTTGAAAACAATGTGTTTTTTGATGTCCTGCTTCACATGGGCACGCTGATTGCGATCTGCTTCGTTTACTGGGAGGAGCTTGTAAAGATGTTCGTGGAAGTGCGGACAATGCTTTCGGGCGGCTCCGTTGTCACAGCCTCGGGAAAGCGCAAGCCCATGTATTCGGCGCGGCTGTTCCTGCTTATCTGCGTGGCGTCAATTCCGCTTGTTCTCATTGTTCCCATTAACGATTACATAGACCTTCTCAACGGAAAAACAATGTTCGTGGGCGTTGCGCTTATCCTCACGGGTATGATCCTGTTCGTTGCGGACAAAATGAAGCCCGGTGAGAAAACCGCAAAGGACAGCCTTTTCAAAGATGCGCTTTTCATCGGACTTTGCCAGTGCGTTGCAACGCTTCCGGGTATTTCACGCTCGGGCGTTACCATCACCGCAGGCATCGCCACAGGTCACCGCAGAGAGTTTGCGGTTAAATTCTCCCTGCTCATGAGCATTCCCACAGTCCTCGGCGCAACAATTCTTGAATTTGTCAAGGCCTGCAAGACGGGCATCGACGCATCGCTCATTCCCGAGTACCTCGTGGGCATGGTCGTTGCCATGATTTCGGGCGTGTTTGCAATTCGCGTTATCAGGCTTATCGCCAAAAAGGGCGGCTTCGGCGGCTTTGCCTACTACTGCTGGGTAGTCGGCGCCCTCGCCATAATACTCACACTTATTTTCTAAAGAATCATCAGCTTAAAAGGGGCTTGTATAATGGCACAGACCACAACAAAAAAGAAAACAACATCAGGCAAGAGTACCTCAAAGAAGAGTAGCACGAAGGGCAAAAGCAGCTCTGCCAAGAAGACTAAGGAGCCCGAGAAAAAACCCGTTCGCCGCGAGATAACGGCGGCAATATTCGGAGTTCTTGCGGTTCTGGTCGTAATCGGCTACTTCACCGGTAACGAGGGCTTTCTTGTAGCCGCAATCAGCAGGCTTATCAAGGGACTGTTGGGCTACGGCTTTTATGCCGTGGGACCCGCCTTCATACTCGTTGCCGTAATCATGGGCTTCCACAGAGGAAGACCGGTTGCCTGGCGCACAACGGCGGCACTTCTGATGCCCGTTACCGTTTCCGCCTTTGCAGACCTTCTGCTTTCCAAAGTCAACCTTGCCGAAACCGCCAGCCTTATTCCGAGTCTTTACGGCTTCGGCAAAGAAATGATGTGCGGCGGCGTAATCGGCAGCCTTATTTCCTACGGGCTTGAAAGCGCAATCACTGGATTTGCCGCAGGTGCGATCCTGCTTGTGCTGACGCTGGTATTTATCATGGCTGCACTCAACATCACCGTAAAGAAGCTTTACGGCTGGATAAGTTCCCGTGAGCTTCCCGAATATAAGGAGGAGCCGGAACCCGAACGCAAGCCCAAGGTTAAAAAGCAGGCTGAGATCAAAGATGCGGAAGCAGAAAATATCCGCGCAAAGAAGGTTAGACACGGAATTGATATTCCCATGGACGATGAGCCTGATGACGAGCCCGTGCGCAAGAAAAGGGAAGCACCCGAAGAGTCACCAAAAAAGTCAGAGGAAAAGGGTATTCTCCGCAACAGAAGCCGTGTAAGACCTGCACCCGTTGACAAGAGGGAGCCCGTTAAAGAGCCTGAACCTGTTTCTGCTGAAGAAGAGAAAATTGCGGAAGCTGCGCCCGTCAACCTCAGCGGCAGCGGACGTACCGCTGCGGCAGAGGTTAAGGAACCTCCCAAAAAGATGAGCAGCGAGGAAATGGCGGCACAGACCGCCGCCATCGAGGAGGAGATCAATTCTGCCGAAAAGAACGGTGGATACGAAAAGCCGCCTATCTTCCTGCTGAAAAAGGGCCACAGCGGCGAAATTGACTCCGCCTCCGAGCTTCGCACCAACCGTGAACGCCTTGAAAGTGCGATAAAGAGCTTCGGCGTGAACGCAAGGGTTGTGGACACTACACACGGCCCCACCGTTACAAGATACGATGTGGAGCTTGAGCAGGGCGTTAAGCTCAGTCGCCTTACAAATCTTGCGGGCGATATTGCGCTTGCCCTGGGCGTTGTAAGCGTAAGAATTGCGCCTATCCCCGAAAAAATCTCCACCGTCGGCATCGAGGTTCCCAACAAGCTGATAAGCACGGTTTATCTGCGCGATATCATAGATTCACCCAAGTTCAGCAAGGCGAAATCCGACCTGACCTTTGCCATCGGCAAGGACATCGGCGGTGAGCCCGTTGTGGGCAACATTTCCAAGCTGCCCCATCTGCTGATTGCGGGTACTACGGGCTCAGGCAAGTCCGTCTGCATGAACTCGCTCATCATAAGCCTTCTCTATAAGTCCGACCCCGAGGACGTCAAGCTTATTATGATCGATCCCAAGATGGTCGAAATGGGCGTTTATAACGGCATTCCCCATCTGTATATTCCCGTTGTGACCGATCCCAAGAAGGCGGCAGGCGCACTCCAGTGGGCAGTTACCGAAATGCTCAAGCGTTACCGTATGTTCTCCGAAATCGGCGTAAGAGGTCTTGAGGCCTACAACGAGCATCTGATTGCAAACGGACAGCCCAAAATGCCCAACGTTGTTGTTGTCATCGACGAGCTGGCTGACCTTATGCTTGTTGCCTCCAAGGACGTTGAGGAAAGCATCTGCCGCGTTGCCCAGATGGGCCGTG
The DNA here is from genome assembly GCA_045601285.1 of Oscillospiraceae bacterium. GTDB lineage: Bacteria > Bacillota > Clostridia > Oscillospirales > Oscillospiraceae > F23-B02. Next base: position 5,215 of record JAZRZJ010000057.1, on the reverse strand, counting down.
CAGCAGGTATGCACCTTGTCATCGCAACCCAGCGTCCTTCCGCCGATGTCATCACCGGTCTTATGAAGGCAAATATACCCAGCCGCATCGCCTTTGCGGTTTCCTCCGGTCTTGAAAGCCGCATTATCCTTGATAATGTGGGCGCCGAAAAGCTTATCGGCATGGGCGATATGCTCTACGCGCCTCTCGGCTGCGGCAAGCCCCAGCGCGTTCAGGGCGCCTTCGTCAGCGATGAGGAGCGCGACTCCATCGTCAGCTTTATCAAGGAGCAGTGTCAGGCTGAATACAGCCAGGACGTTATGGCTCAGATTGAAAAGAATGCCGAGGATAAAAACGCAAACAACAAGAATGCGGACAAGGAGGAAACCTCTGACAAGGGGGATTTTGATGAGCTTCTGCCTCAGGCGGCTGACGTTATCTTTGATACTAAGCAGGCCTCCGTTTCCATGCTTCAGCGCAGACTGAAGCTCGGCTACGCAAGAGCAGCACGCATTATTGACCAGATGGAAGAGATGGGTATTCTCGGTCCCTTCGAGGGTTCAAAACCCCGTCAGATCCTCATTACCCGCGATCAGTGGATTGAGATGCAGTCCGTTCAGGGCACGGCTCCCATTGAAAACATCAACCCCGAGGATTTCGATAACTAACCTCTGATTGCATAATTAGTATTAACATCATTCAAGATTATCTGTCATTCTGAGCGTCAGCGAAGAATCCCCAAGGACAGTAGTTAGTATATAATTATACCTGCTCTGTCATCCGACGCCGGAGATCCTTCGCAGGCTCAGGATGACACTTTTTTGGAGTAAAATATGGATCTGTTCAAACCCGAAATGTCCGTTTCTGATGCAAATGCCGTCAGCATGCTTGCTCTTGCCCATGTGGGCGACGGTGTTTATGAGCTGCTGACCCGCACTATGCTGTGCAGTAAGGGACACACAAGTGTTGCCGACCTGCACCGCAGAACAGTTGCAATCGTAAACGCACCTGCGCAGGCTGAGGCTGCTGAGCGCATTCTGCCGCTTCTTACGGCAGAGGAGACCGCGGTTTATAAGAGAGGACGCAACACAAAGGTTAATTCCATTCCGCAAAAGGCGGATATAGGGCAGTATCACGCCGCAACGGGTCTTGAAGCTCTTTTCGGCTGGCTGTATCTGCTTGGCAGAAGGGAACGCATAAACGAGCTTTATGCCGCCTGTACGGAGGAAGACTGATGGCACTTGACGCAATACTTCTTTCCGCACTTGTGAAGGAGCTGCGGCCTAAGCTTGAGGGCGCACGCATTGACAAGGTGCAGCAGCCCGAGCGTGACCAGGTCGTGATCTCCCTTCGCAACAACGGCGAGAATATGAAGCTCCTTATTAACGCTGGCGCGGGAAGCGGAAGGATCCAGCTTACAGACGCTTCCTTTGAAAATCCCGCCGAGCCGCCTATGTTCTGTATGCTGCTGCGCAAATACCTCGTCAGCGGAAGAATTGAAAAGCTCACTCAGCCCGATTATGAGCGTCTGCTATTGGTTGACATAATTACTCACAATGAGCTGGGCGACACCATAAATATAAGGCTTGCCGTGGAGCTTATGGGACGCAGCGCAAACCTTGTGCTCATAGGTGCCGACGGGAGAATTGTGGATTGTCTGCGGCGCATGGATTACGGCGGCGATGCCGAGCGCAGAATGCTGCCGGGTATGATTTACCGTCTGCCTCCGAAACAGAAAAAGCCCCTTGTGTTCACCCTTGACGGAAATGAACGCAGGGAGATGCTTCTTGCCTCAGACAGCGGAAAACCCCTTGACAAGCGGCTTATGGACTGCTTCTCGGGACTTTCTCCCCTTATCTGCCGTGAGCTTGCCCACAGAGCCTTTGACGATGTGACGCTTTTGCCCGATGCGCTTGACGCATTTCTTGAAACGGTGGAGGCGGGGGATTTTACCCCGACATTACTCACCTGCGACGGAAAGCCGAGGGACTTTTCCTTTATGTCGCTTCACCAGTACGGCGGGGAGTATAAGGAAGAGATATTTGACAGCTTCTGCGAAATGCTTGACGCGTACTACTCCAAGCGTGAAAAGCTTGAGCGTCAGCACCGCAGGTCAAAGGAGCTGAGCCACAGCGTCAGAACAAACCGTGACCGACTTGCAAAAAAGCTTGCTCTGCAAAGGGAGGAGCTTAAGCGCACGGAGAGCAGGGAGGAGATCCGCAGGAGAGCAGAGCTCCTCACCGCGAATATGTACCGCGTTAAGAAGGGCGACAGAAGCCTTGTGTGTGAGGACTATTACACCGAGGGCTGCCCGGAAATCGAGATTGAGCTTGATGCGCTGAAAACTCCGCAGAAAAACGCTGAGAGTATGTTCAGGGAGTATAACAAGCTGAAAGCCGCAGAGGTCCACCTTATAAAGCTTATTGCCGAGGGCGAAAAACAGCTTGATTATTTAAACAGCGTGCTTGATGAGGTGGAGCGTGCCGAGTCCGAGCGTGATTTAGCGGAAATACGCCGTGAGCTTACGGAAACGGGCTATATCAAAAAACAAAAGGGCGCAAAGCCCGAAAAGGTGAAAAAGCAGGGCCCGATGCAGTTTGTTTCCTCCGACGGCTTTGAAATTCTTGTCGGACGAAGCAATGCAATGAACGATGAGCTGACAACAAAAACAGCGCGGAGAACGGATTACTGGCTGCACACAAAGAGCGTACACGGCAGTCATGTGATTATATGCTGTGACGGTCTTGAACCTCCGGAGAGAACGCTTGAGGAGGCCGCATCGCTTGCCGTTTATTACTCCCAGGGGCGTGAGGGAGGAAAGACCGCCGTTGACTATACGATGGTGCGCTTTGTGAAAAAGCCCTCGGGTGCCATGCCGGGTAAGGTTATCTATACTGATTACAGCACAATTATGGCAGAGGCAGACGAAGCTTTGGCAGAAAAATTGAGGAAAAAGAGCTGATTTTCCGTAAGCAACGTTTTGTTGCGTGACTTATTTATCCTCATTTGCTATGCTCAATGCGAAAGGGGGGCGTGCAATGAACAACGTCGGTAAAAACATTAAAAATGCGCGTAACCGCCGCGAAATGACCCAGGAGGAGCTTGCGGACAGGGTACACGTCACACGTCAGGCAGTAAGTAACTGGGAAACTGGAAAAACGAGACCCGATATCGATATGCTGATGCTTATGGCCGAGGCCATGGAAACGGACACCTCGGAGCTTATATACGGTATTACGAAGGTTGACGCGCCATATGAAAAGAAGCAGAAAAAGTACGTGATATGGGCGTCAATCTGTGCTGCCGCCGCTCTTGCGGGACTTGTCAGCGAATTCACCGTGTTTGCAGCAATGGTGGAAAAAGGGCGTCTGATTTACAACATGTTGCCCGCATTGATATACACGTTTACGGTCAGACCTGCGTCGATATTCGCCTTCGGAATGTTTCTGCCCGCGTTCATGTCGCTGTTCACGGACATAAGACTGCAGGGAAGAAAAAGAACCGCCGCGTTGATTGCAGGAATAGTGCTTATCCTGCCGATAGTTGCTCTGGCGGTACAGTTCATTGCCATTGCCATTGACCCAAACGTGCCGCAGCCCGTGACGGTCGTGTATTACCGCGCGATGATACGCTATGACCTTGTGAGATTCATTAACAATTATGTTCTCCCTTCGGCATCGGGAATACTCATTTTCCTCGGAACTAATAAATAAAAAAACAGCGACGGTTTTCCGTCGCTGTTTCTGTTTAATGAATCAGCCGAAGATGGCGTCCAGCCACTTGAATGCGTCCTTGGTGCCGGGCTCAAAAGCCTGGAGAAGTGCGGAAATGAAAGAATAGATAGCTTTGAACATAATAGCCTCCTGATTAATAATTTTGGGGGTTTTGTTGCTACACAGTAATTATATAGGGAAAAAAGTGCACAAGTCAAGGGTAACAGGAGATAATGAACGCTATCATATAAAATGTCTAAAAACAGATTCGGGTTCAGCGGCTTTCAATAAGGCTCATGGCGTTTGCCAGCATATCCGCGGCTTCTGCACGGGTGAGGGGAGAGGTAGAAGCAGCGGTGCTGCCGATTACGTTGCAGGCTGCGAGATTTGCGGCTGACTGTACGGCAAAGTCGGGTACGTCGCTTGACACATCGTAATAGCTTACGTCGGAAAGCTGCAGGCTGCGGTTGAGCATTACCATTGCTTCTGCACGGCTGATTTCGCTGTCAGCATTAAAGTAAATGCCGTTTCCGTCGCTGTAGCCCTTGACGATGCCGCATTTGACGGCGGTTGAAACGGAAGCCTTCTGCCAATCGGGAATGTCGCTGTCATCGGTGAAGCCGGTGCTTACAACACCGCTGAGCAGATCTGCGCCGGTTGCGGCAAGGCACATATTTAGAAATTCGCCGCGGGTGACGGTGTGCTCGGGCTCAAAGTAGTATTCACCGCCAAGCTGCTTGCCGATAAAAGCTCCGCGATCGGCAAGCTTCACGGCGCTGCAATAGCTTGCGCTGCCCTCCATGTCGGTGTAGCTTACATCGCTTTTCTGCTTGATAAGCTTGATAATGACGGTTGCCTCCTGGGAGAGATTACCCTCGGCGTCAACGGCCTTGTAACCGAAATAATCCTTGCCCTTTTTGCCATCGGCGGGAGTGTAGACAAAGCTGCCGTCGCTGCTGAGCTCAAGTGTACCCTTAACGGGCTCGGTGGTGATTTCAAAGCGCAGAGTGTCGCCATCGGGATCGATCGCGGCAAGCTGACCGCCGAAGGATACACCGCGGTAGGTCTGAAACTCGAAGTTTTCCGCAACGGGCGCGGTGTTTTCTGCATGAACGGGAATGAGGCTGAAGCAGAGTACAAGCACCAAAAGCACGGAAACGGATATTGAAATGCGTTTTTTCATAAAAAGTACCTCCAATAAAATGTATACGGAGGTATTTTGCGCGTATTTTGAGAGTATATTCAAAAGGAAAATTATTTGAATTTAGCCCTTGACATTAGCTGAAAATCTGCTATAATAATCCATGCCTTTGAGGTATGCGAGAGTGCTGGAACAGGTAGACAGGCACGTTTGAGGGGCGTGTGTCAACCGACGTGGGAGTTCAAGTCTCCTCTCTCGCACCAAAACCTGCATCGAAAGATGCTGGTTTTTTGTTATATGAGACTTGAATTAACAATCGATACTGCCGGTGGCAGTATCATTAACCGGTGCGCACACCGGTTAATACTTTTATTTTTTCGCA
>JAZRZJ010000056.1:0-40019 GCA_045601285.1 Oscillospiraceae bacterium | reverse complement strand
AAAAGAAAGGTTGCCTCCGTAACGGGCATAGACATATCGCCCGAAATGGCAAGACTTGCCTCGGAGAAATTTCCCGGGAAAAACATAAGCGTGATCTGCGGCGACATTGAGGAAGCGCAGTTTGACAAAAAGTTTGATGTTGTAATGGTTTACAACGCATTCCCCCACTTCCCCGAGCCTGCAAGACTCATTGAAGCTCTGGCGGAAAAGCTCAAAGACGGCGGACGTCTTTCCATCGCCCACGGCATGAGCAGATCGCAGATTGACAGCCATCACAACAGCGTTTCCGCCCATAAGGTCACCAACGGGCTTATGCACGAGGAAGAACTCAAAAAGCTGTTTGAGCCTTATTTTGAAGTTGACATAATTATTTCAGACGATAAAATGTATCAGGTTTCTGGCATAAAAAAAGCAGGTATTTAACAAAATACCTGCTTTTCATTATTTATCAAATCAGTCTTTTTTCTGCTGCTCTTCGTACTCGGTGTACTGGCGGTCAAACTTCTTTTCCTCGGGCTTGAGGTCAAGACCGATAGTGCCGCCGGGGTTCATGTTGTACTTGGGGTCGAAGTAATTCTTCAGCACCTTGAATACGCCGTATTCCTTCTCGCCGATGTATCCCTCAAGCCAGGGAGCGAACATCTTGCCGATGCCGTGGTGGTGGCTGATGGAAGCGCCGCTGCGCTGGATCGCGTCCAGAATGGTGGAGTGATATGCCTTGAACGCCTTCTCGTCCTGCATACGGGTGAGGAAGATGAAGTAAAGGTTTGCGCCCTGGGGATAGCAGTGGCTCATGTGTGTGGTGACAACGGTGTTGGGCAGGGCGTGGCATATCTTGCGCACGTCAAGGTGTACCTGCTCCATGTTGGACCAGTTGACAGTGCATTCCAGGGTGTCGGTGGTGATGCCGAAGTCCATGAGAGTATCGCGGAGATAGGGGTCGTTGAAGCGGCCCTTTTCCCAGCTCTTCGTAACATAGCCGGTCAGGGGGAAGCCGCCGAACTTGCGGGCAATCTTTGCGATGTTCTTTGCAACGTTTTTGGAGTAGCCCTTTTCGCCGTCGGTGAAGCCGAGGAAGAGGCAGCGCTCCATATCCTTGTAGCCCAGCTTGTCAAGCAGAGGATACAGGGGAGTATCGTCAACATTATACAGACGGAGCATCATGTTGGTTTCCTCCTGGTCGGAAAGACGGAAAACGGAGGAATAGCCGCACTCGTGCTGCATCATCTCGCGGGCTGCCTTCATGGCATCGTCCCAGGTCTTGAAGATGTAGCTGAAGCGCTTGCGGTTTTCGGGCATCCAGCGGAAGATCTTGAGGGTGACCTCGGTGAGAACGCCGAAGGTGCCTTCGCTGCCCATCATGATCTGGTTGAGGTCGGGACCGCAGGCCTCACGGGGATAGTGGCTGGTCTTGATGGTGCCGATGGGAGTTGCGTACTTCTGGGACAGCACGATGTCGGCAATGCAGCCGTAGTAGGTGCTGTTCTGACCTGCACCGCGGGTGACTGTCCAGCCGCCAACGGAGGAGTATTCAAAGCTCTGGGGGAAGTGACCACAGGTATACTGACGCTTTGCGCCGAAAAGCTCAGGAGCATTCTGCAGAGTCTTTTCAAGGTCGGGTCCGGACATACCCGCCTGAACGGTGATGGTCTGGTCAATCTCGTTGAAGGAAAGCACTTTGTTGAAGCGCTTGCGCATATCAAGGGAGATGCCGCCCTTCACGGGCTCAACGCCGCGGGTGACGGAGCTGCCTCCGCCGTAAACGTAGAGAGGAATATCGTACTTGTCTGCATAGGCAACGATCTTCTCCACCTGCTCGGTGGTGTCGGGGTAAAGGACAACATCGGGAACGGAGTCAATGATCTTGTGGCGCAGACGGAGAACGTCATAGGCGGTGAAGCCGTAGGCAACGGCAAGACGGTCATAGTCTGCGATGGAGATGCCCTCCTCGCCCACTATCTCCTTCAGAGCGTCAATGTGCTCCTGAGCAAGCTGAACGGGATGGTCGGGAAGCTCGACCTTGTCCCAGCCGATGTCATCGGAATATTCCTTGAAGTCCTCGTCGGTCATTTTGAAGACTTCCTTCATCATCTTGTATAGGGATTCCTTGGGAACCTTGAAGAAGTTGGGGTCACCCCAGCGGAAGATCGAACGGTAGCTGTCAGCAGGTGCGGGGTCCATGACCCATTTGGGTTCAAAGCCCTCATAAGGTTTGTGACTCATTAAATCATATTCCTTTCTTTGAGGTTATTCATAGTGGCGTACAAGGGTTTTACGTTCTTGTAAATCTTCTTGTAAACCTTGTTGTACATATTCATATAAACTTCATGGTTGCTCTCTCTGGGAGTGAAAACGTCCTTGACGTGAACCATGCTCCTGATGCCCTCGTCAAAGTCCTTGAACTCACCCTTTGCAACGAAGGTGACCATGGCCGCACCGATGGAGCAGGCCTCGTGGGTGTGAATGCGCTTTACGGGAAGACCGAAGGTATCGGCGAGGATCTGGCAGGCAAGGTCGCTCTTGGAGCCGCCGCCGCCGACGTAAAGCTCTTTTATGTTCTTCTTGCCGCGCTTTTCCATTGCCTTCATGGACATATAAAGCTCAAGGCAGATGCCCTCAATGATTGCGCGGTAGACGTGGTAGCGGGTATGGTAATCGGAGAAGCCGATGATTGCGCCGTAGGAATCGGGCTTGAGAATGTCGGGAGTCCAGTAGGGCTGAAGCATAAGTCCCTGGCAGCCTGCGGGGATCTCGGCGGCGCGGTCATTGAGAAATTCCTCTGCGCTCATGCCGTGAGCCTGCGCAACATCCTTGTCCTTGTCGCCAAATTCCTTTATGAACCAGCTCAGCATCCAGAATCCGCGGAAGACCTGGATCTCGGGGTTCCATGCCTTGTTAATGACGGAGGGATAGGAGGGCAGGAACTGCTGGGGCTCGAAGTATTTTTCGCTGTACATTTCAATGGTGGAGCTGGTGCCGAAGGAAATTGCCGCCTTCTCGTCGCTTGCGACGGAAAGTCCCAGAGTCTCGCAGGCCTTGTCAGCGCCGGTGGCGATGATGGGCAGACCCTCGGGAGCGCCGGAAAGCTCGGCAGCCTCGGCGGTGACGTAGCCCAGGACCTCGCCGGAGGGGATAAGGTCGGAGAGCTTTTCCTGAGGCACGTCAAAGAGACAGCGGTTCAGGGCATTTTCGCTCTGCCAGGTCTTATTTTTGTAATCCATGGGTATGTGACCGATGGTGCCTGCGGGGGAATCCACAAGATTTCCGGTCATGCGGAAGTTGAGGTAAGCGGGCAGCAGCACGATCTTCTTGGTCTTTTCCCACACATCAGGCTGATTCAGGCGAACCCAGTTGACCTTGGAGGTGCGGTAGCCGATCTTTGCGCCCTTGTCCATGCCTACCAGCTTGAAGGCTGCGGATTTCCATGCAGGGAAGGGATTGTCGAAATCGCACTTTCTTGCGTCCAGCCAGTGAATGATGTCACGGGTGGGGCAGTTATACTCATCGAGGAAAACCAGAGTGTCGCGGATAACGGTGATGGCGGCAGCAATGATATCCTCCACCTTATCCTTGTTGCGATCAAGAAGCACCTTGCTGCAGGCGCACATATGGGCAAAGTAGAAATCTGTCTTCTGTTCTGCCCAGCCGGGATTACGTCTGATATAAGGCTCTTTATACTTTATCTGAACCTTATCAACGATGTTGCCCTCTTTGTCAACAAGGGCGGCGCGGGTACTCTGGGTGCCTACGTCATAGGTAAGTACCAAAGGCTTGCTCATAATTTTCCCTCCAAAAAATTATATCTTAATTAATAACAAACATCTTTGGCCCCCTTGTCTAAAGGGGGCTTTCAGCGAAGCTGACTGGGGAATTCTGTTAAACACAGCACACTCCCCAATTATTTTTCACACAGTGGTGGAAGCCGTCACAGCTTCTCTGACGAGTATATCGCTGGTTGATATTATGTCAACTTCAAGTCCCAGCACGTTGGGGATAATCACATCTCCCCTGCCTATTCTCTCGGTTAACATAATTTTATTTATCTCCGCCATGACATCGAAGATTCTGTCCTTGGGGATGTCAGCGGAAACCCTTACGGGAAGTACGGGAGCGTCAGGGAAAACAGTCTTCACCGAGGAGCAGATCGTGCGCTTGGGGCAGGTCATTTCGCTGATGGCAAAGTCATGACCTCTTATGCAGGTATTGCCCGTGACCTCATATTCGCCGTTTACCTCTTCAACATGGAGAAGGCAGCCTCTTGGACAGCCGATGCAGTTAAATTCCTTCATTCCTGCACCTCCTCAATTTCCCAGCAGACCTTGGAATTTTCGTCAATTCCGTACTTTGTCATATCCATTTTAATCTCCTGCATCTCGGGGGGGCGAAGTGAAATGTAGTTCTTCTTCCAAACCTCTTCCCCGTTCACCTTAAGACGCAGAACAGACTTTTTCTGAACGCGGGCTGAGCGGAACCAGAAGGTGACCTTTGAGTTGTCGGAGTTTAAATCAAGCTGCTGCGGCACCATGTACTGAAATTCGTTTCCTATGCTCATTTGTACCGTTTTTCTGGCTTTTACCGCGAAAAGCGCCGCATTTTTGCCCGCTTCAGCACCTGATGCGGAAACAAAGTCCACAAGGTCATTGACGTGCAGGGCGTTGCCGCAGGAGAAAACACCCTCCACGCTTGTCATAAGCTGTGCGTCCGCAAGAGGTCCCTTCGTGTGCTTATCGAGGGTAACGCCTATGCTCTCCGCAAGCTCGTTTTCTGGGATAAGTCCAACGGATACGATGAGTGCATCGCAGTCGATTTTCTCCGCTGTTTCGGGAATGGGCTTCAGCTGCCCATCGACCCTGCATACCTCAACCGCCTCAAGTCTGTCTTTGCCGTAGACCTTTGTGACGGTGTGGCTAAGATGCAGAGGAATATCATAGTCGATAAGGCACTGGTGAATGTTTCGCGTAAGTCCCGAGGGAGTGGGATTTATCTCGTAAACGCCCAGCACCTCCGCGCCCTCAAGTGTGAGGCGGCGGGCCATGATAAGCCCTATATCGCCACTGCCGAGAATGACGCATTTCTGAGTGGGCATTGCGCCAAGTCGGTTGACATAATGTTGCGCAGTTCCTGCCGTAAAAACGCCTGCGGGACGGGTGCCGTGGATAAACACCTGCTTTGCGGTTCTCTCGCGGCAGCCGGTTGCAAGGACAAGGCTTTTTGCCTCGTTGTGCTTTATTCCCTCTGCGGAAACGGTGACAACGTCAAAGCCCTTTTCCGTTTTTTCAATGCGGGTTACAAAGGTACGGAGCGAGCATTCAATGCTTCTCTCACGCACCATATCCATGTATCGCTCCACATATTCGGGGCCCGCCAGCTTTTCGCCGAAGGTTGTGAGACCGAAGCCGTCGTGAATGCACTGCTTGAGCATACCGCCCAGGCGCTCCTCGCGTTCCACAACAAGCACCTTCGCACCGTTATCGTGGGCGGATACCGCCGCCGCAAGACCTGCGGGACCTCCGCCGATGACAATTACGTCACATTTCATGCCTTCTCCCCCTTTCTGCTTTCAAAAACAATGGGAGCGTCAGCGGAGGATTTTTTAACCTCCGTTATGGGAATGCCGAGCTCCTCGGCAATAATTTTTGTTACCAGAGGTGAGCAGAAGCCGCCCTGACAGCGTCCCATACCGGGGCGCACACGTTTTTTAACACCGTCGAGGGTGGGAACGCACACCGGTGAGCGCAGGGCATCGAGGATCTCACCCTTGCTTATCTCTTCACAGCGACAGATGATAATGCCGTAGTCGGCATTTTCCTTTATGAGTGCAGCTCTTTCCTCATCGCTCATTTCGCTGAGAACGGGGATCGCCTTGCGCACGGGGTTGAAGCCTTCGTTTTTCTCCGCGCCCAGCCTTTCCGCGATCCAGCCAGAAACATCAACGGCAACCGCAGGAGCTGTGGTAAGACCCGGCGACTGAATACCTGCCACATGGAAGATGTTTTCCGTCCTTCTGCCCCACTCGATTATGAAGTCCTCTTCATAGGTGGGTGCGCGGACGCCCGTGAAATATGTAATAATCTCCCGCTCTGACAGAGTGGGCATGGTTACTTTCTGCTTTGCGAAAACCCGCTCAATGCTTTCAGCGGTGGTTTCCGTATTCTCGCGCTCGTAGGTTTCAACGGCATCGGGACCCACGAGGAGATTATCGTGCGCGGTGTGGACAATGCCGCCGCCCTTGGTGTGAGTCTTGCCCGCAGCGGTTGCAAGACCGACAATGGAGGCGATTGTGGCAAAGGTATCGCCGCTTTTTTTATCGAGAATTGAATTTGTACCTCTTCTGGGGTGAATGGAAAAGAACCTGTCACCCGCCATCTCTGCGACCTTATCCGACCATACGCCGGCGGCATTGATTACGATTTTCGGATATACCGTGCCTCTGTTGGTGGTGACGGAGAGGATTTTTCCGTTTTCGCATTTCATGCCCAGCACTGCGGTATTGAGTGAAATTCTCGCGCCGTTTTCAACAGCATTGTCCGCATAGGCAACGGTGAGGTTATAGGGACTTACAGAGCCGGAAACGGGATTTGCAATCGCAAAGGCGAAGTCCTGATTGAGCCTCGGCGCCTTCTCCTTGATTTCCTTTGAGGAGGCTATGTATGTATCGCTGATGCCGTCGTGAATTTTGCGGTACTTGGCATAGCACCATACAAAAGGCTTCAGCCTTCCGTCAGCAAAGCAGGCATACTGTCCCACGCGCTTGAAGGGTACGGAAAGCTCACGGCAGAGCTCATCGTACATTGCATTGCCGCGGCGAACATATTTGTGCTTTAAGGAGCCTTTGCTCAGGTCAACACCGGGGTGTACCTCGCCGTCGTTTCTTCCCGAAGCGCCGAGTGCAAGATCTGCCTCCTTTTCAAGCAGCAGTACATTCAGCTTCCAGCGCATAAGCTCTCTTGCGATGGAGCAGCCCGAAACACCGCCGCCGATGATAAGCACGTCGGGTCTGTCACCCTCAAGGGCGTTATCGCTGAGTGAGGGCAGACGCATTTCCTGGGGAACGGAATTTTTGCATACGATGTCATTCACAACGTGGATTTTCCCCTTGGGGATCGCCGCAATTCTGCCTGCTTCAACAACCTCGCTCCATTCGTTGAGCTCACCGCGCAGCATGATGCAGTTATCCTCAAGGGCTGCGTTCACGCAAGCTCCGAAGCGTTTGTGAAGTTCTCTGTTTGTTTTCTTTATATTCATAACGAGCACCTCTTAACTTAATAATTATACAAGCAATCCAGTTTAAAGTCAATCCATTATAAAAGCCGCTTTCCCCTTGCAAAATTATATATTATATTGTAGTATGTAAGTTGAGTTATTATGTAATTTTGGAGGCGCAACCTTGACTTTGTCAGACAGAAAATCCTTTTCCGAAAGTAAAAGCGCAAAGCTTCTGAAGCTGTCGCTTATTGCGTTCATACTGGTGCAGCCGTTTTTTGACTGCTACTATTTCTATACAGAGTCCCTTTCCTCTGTCATCGGCTTCACAATTCCCCCGCTTCTGTCGGTGCTGTGGGTCGGGGCTATGCTGCTTCTCTTCTTCGTTTGCGATTTAAAGGGCAATCTGCGCAGGAAAAGCTCAGTCATTCTGCTCATTTACCTTGCGCTGACTGCGGTTTACTTTGTTATCCATCACCTGACGAACACGGATTTTGTATCCGTGGGTCCCGATGATTACGGCTACAGCATGGTGCATGAGGCATACTACATTGTCCGTATGCTGATGCCCTTCTTTGTTCTGTTCCTGACCTATGAGCTGTGCGTCACAAAGGAGGAGTTTTACCGCTGCATCGAGTTTGTCAGCGTTGTTGTTGCAGGTGTCATAATTGTTTCCAATCTGCTGTGCGTTTCCCTTTCCTCATATACCAACAAGCCGATTTCCGCAAACATTTTTGTATGGTTTACGAGTGCGGCTGACAGCTACAATGCCAAGGAGCTGACCTCCAAGGGCTTTTTCTGCTACGCAAATCAGACAGCGGCGCTGCTTATGTTCCTTTACCCCGTTATTCTTTACCGCATGGTTTCAAAATTCAGCGTCTGGCGTGCGGTCATCGCCTTCATGCACGCCGTATCCATGCTGATGCTCGGCACCCAGGCCGCCTCCTACGGTGTTATGCTTGAGCTTGTGGTATTCTTTGCCGTAATACTGTTTTCGGGCATTCTCACCAAAAAGGCAAACAAGGCAGGTCTGAAAAAATTTGCCGCGCCTATTGCGGCTCTGCTTGCCATAACGGCAGTCGTGATCGCAATTATCCCCAGCTCCCCCGTTGTAGGCAAGGCGCTTGCCACCGAAAGACTCCACGAGGAGCGTCAAAAGGCCGAGCACAAGCTCACGGAAAAGGAAATAGACGCCTATTACCTGCTCCCCTTTGACGAGCGTGTTGAATATATGAACGACAACTTCGAGAAATATTCTCTCCAGTGGAGCTACTGCAAGGAGGCATATCCCCTCGATTATGATCCGGACTTCTGGTACGGGATAATGCAGTCGCCCATCGACAGCCGCTTTGACTTCCGTTTCCTTGAATCCAACATTCTGAACACTGTTATAGAAACCAACAACGACCCCACGGACAAGCTTTTCGGCATTTCCGCAACCCGACAGACAAATATCTGCAAGCTTGAGCACGATTATCTTTCCCAGTATTACTCTCTGGGTGCCGTGGGTGTTGTTCTTTTCATGGCGCCCTATGTTGCCTTTGCCCTGTGGTATTCCCTGCGCTCGCTGTTTAAGCGCAACTGGGAGAATATTTTTGAAAACCTGAGTCTTGCCATGGCGCTTGATGTGCTTCTGCTTGTGGGCTACGTCACGGGCAACTGCCTTGACGTTCTGTTCACCACGGTGGTCATGGGTCTGTTCCTCGGCAGAATGCTCCTGAATATCAAGGAGTCAAAAGGAGGCAAAGCCCTTGAGCAGCATTAAGAAATTCGCCTATTATCTGAAAAAATCGGGACTTCGCCAGACTCTTAAGCTGGTGTTCTCGTTTATATGGGCAAAGCTCCGCTATGTTTGGTTTAAAACCTGCGCAAAGCTGTTTTCGCGGGGAAAAATCAAGACTGCGGCGGAAAAATGCGCGGGAAAAACCGTCATTGTGTTCACCCCGTCGGTTGAGTGGTTTTTCCTTTTCCAGCGTGCGCAGCAGATGGCAAGCAGCTATGCTCAGCAGGGCGCGGCTGTCATCTTCCTCACGACGCAGCGCCGGTATGACAGCTTCATCGGCATAAAAGAGGTTGTGAAAAACGTTTTCCTCGTAAACGAAAGTCTTGCCTGCCGGGTTGACCGTATATGCGCCGATGCCGAAAAGGTCGTCACCTGCGTTTACAACATTGCGGGCATTCCCCTTTCCAAGCAGTATCACTCCGACCTTCTGGAGTATGAATACGTTGACGATATCTCCGTCACCGTGTCGGGCGCCGATGACCTCGATGCCGCCCTCAAGGTGCATGAGGAAATAATGCGCAGCGCCGACCTTGTTGTTGCAACCGCGAAGAAGCTTTATGACGAGGCACAGCTCAAGCGCAGAAAGGTCATTTTCTCCCCCAACGCCGCAGACTATGAATTTTTCTCCGCAAAGGCCGAAAAAAATCGCGAGTTTGCCAACCTGCAGCATAAATACTCCTGCGTTCTGGGCTACTACGGCGCGCTGGCCTCATGGTTTGACTATGACCTTGTTCGTGCCGTTGCGGAGGCCCATGCCGACTGGGTGTGGCTGCTCATCGGCAAGAAGATCGATAACGACATGGAGCGTTCAAGGATCGAAAAGCTGCCCAACGTTATTTACGTTCCCGCCGTTCCCTACAAGGAGCTGCCCTCCTATATCGCCTGCTGCGATATAATGACAATTCCCTTTGTCCTCAATGAGATTACGGAGGCAACCTCCCCCGTTAAGCTGTTTGAGTATATGGCAAGCGGCAAGCCCATTATCACCTCGGATATGAACGAATGCCGCAATTATCGCTCCGTTCACATATATAAGGACGCGGAAGGCTTTACAGCCCTTGCACAGCTTGCGCTTATTGAGCGAAGCTCCGATGAATACATGGCGCTTCTCAAGCAGGAAGCACGCGAAAACACTTGGTACAGTCGCGCAAAGGCTGTTCTGGAGGCATTGCAATGAAAAAGATTGAATTTGAAGAGCTGAAAAAGATTGAGCTGGACATGCTCATTCTGTTTGACGAATACTGCAAAAAGCACGGTCTGCGCTATTACCTCGCCTACGGCACGCTCATAGGTGCGGCACGCCACAAGGGCTTTATCCCCTGGGACGACGACATCGACATCTGTATGCCCCGTCCCGATTATGAGCGCTTTTATGCAATGTGCAAGGAGGAGCCCGTTGCGGAGCATCTTTACGCCATCACCTACCGCGACGTAAAAAGCTGCATCTGCCCCTTCATCAAGCTTCAGGACGCACGCACCGCAGGTCATGAAACCGACAAGCGCGAGGAGTTTGAAACTGCCGTCTGGATCGACATCTTCCCGCTCGACGGCGTTCCCGCAGATGAGCCAAAGCTTGAAAAGAGCTATCCCCGTCTTAAAGAGCTCATTCATCTGCTGAGTCTCACCACCCGTCCCTTTGTTTTCACCTATGACCCGCTGCGTCTTGCAAAGCGCTGGTATATCAACAAGCGTTACAGCAAGATGGACGTGCATAAGGTCTGTGCGGAGATCGAGGAGATCGCCATGCGCGTACCCTACGAGAAGGCTGAGCGAGTGGGCTTTCTCACCTTCTCCGTCAATGTTCCCAAGACGATTTCCTCCAGAGAGGGCTATGACAAGCCCATTCTCATGGATTTTGAGGGCTACAGGTTCCCTGCCCCCTCTAACTACGACGAAATCCTCACCAGCATCTACGGTGACTATATGACTCCTCCCCCCGAGGACAAGCGCGTAATTCACCCCTTTGACGCATGGTGGCGCGACGGCTTCGAGCCCGAAGAGGAAAAATAATGGATTCAGCAAAACGCTTTCTGAAGTCCTCGGCAATATATTTTGCCGGTAACGTACTGACAAAAGTAATATCGTTTTTCCTGCTGCCCATATATACGGCAAGGATCGCCACGGGTGAAATGGGTTATTACGACACCTCAGTGTCCTACCTGAACATCATCGTACCCGTCATCTGCATGGAGATATGGTCGGGCATCATGCGCTATATCTTCGACTACAAGGACGAAGACGGCAAGTACAAGGCAGTCTTCAACGGCATGGTCATCTTCACCGCGTCCTTCGTGCTGTACACTCTGATTTTCGTGGGGCTCGGGGTATTCTCGGATATCAGCTATCTGCTGTTTATCTACTTCTACGGCCTGTTCACCATGCTGCAGAACATCTACTCCTACATCTCGCGCGCACTTGGCTTCAACACCGTGTTTGCGGTATCGGGCATCATAGGAAGTCTTGTAAACTCTCTGTCGAACATTGTCATGATCCTCTGCTTCGGCATGACCATCGACTCTCTGTACCTTGCCATGATAATCGGCTTTGCGGTGCAGATAGTCATCATGGAAAGCAGAATCCACCTTTTCGGAAAGCTGAAATTCAGCCTTTACGACAGCGCTATCGTAAAGAGCATGGTGAAGTTTTCCCTGCCTCTGTGTCTCAACTCCGCAAGCTTCTGGTTTCTGTCGGGCTATAACCGCGTTGCCGTCACAAACGTTCTCGGTCTTGAGGCAAACGGACTTTATGCCGCAGCAGGCAAATTCACCTACGCCCTGACGCTTGTTTCCATCTGCTTCAACATGGCATGGCAGGAGCTTGCCTACTCCAAGGGCAACGATTCCGACAAGTCGGAGCTTTATTCCACCGCCTCAAACTACTACATCAAGTTCCTTGCAATCGGAAGCATTCTGTTTCTCCCCGCAATACAGCTTGTGTTCCCCTTCTTCATAAGGGGCGACTATCGCGACTGCTTTAGCCTCATTCCCCTTTACATTCTCGCAACGGGAGTGAGCATTTTCAGCACTTTCCAGGGAAATATCTTCGGTGCGGAGAAGAAAACCGGAACGATTTTTCTTTCCACCTTCACCGCCGCCGTGTGCAACGTGCTCTGCTTTCATCTGCTTGTGGGAGGGCTCGGCATTCAGGCGGCAAACCTTGCCCTGCTTCTCGGCTTCACCGTGAACGTCATTATCCGCAATTATATGCTCCGCAAAACCGTGCATATCCGTGTTGACTTTGTCTTTTTAATCGGCGCACTCATCGTCTTTGCGGCGGCAAGCTGGGTGTATATGACAAACAATGTGTGGCTCAATATAGGCTTTGCCGTGCTTGTTTGCATCGCGTCCCTGTTCATCTTCCGCGACCTTATTAAAAAGGCAATGGAAAAAGTTAAAAAGAAGCTCAAGAAAGCATGATATACGTAGGCATCTGTTCATGGCCCCCTTGTCTAAAGGGGGCTGTCAGCGGAAGCTGACTGGGGGATTCCGCATTCCTCATACGCAAAAATAACCGCCATCTGACGATAGCGGTTATTTTCAATTCTCATTATGCCTCGTGGATTGCCCCGGTGAAGCCGCATCAAAGCCGCTGCAACAGGTCGCTGCAAGAATATTCATGCAAATTACGCTCTTTCTTCTATTTCGCCTGTTCTGTATGCCGCAAGCAGCTGCTCCAGAGCGTCAATGCGGCTTAAAAGCTTTTTGCCCTCGTCGGTATCGACGATGAAGCGCCGCTTATCGAAAAGCTCAGCCTGCACCGCATCGGACTCAATATCCGCGTTTTCGGATATTGCCTTTGCAATTCCGTCAAAGGAGCGGTGGGACTTTATCTTCAGACCGTGGGAGTTGAAAACAAGCGTGTAGCCTGCGATGCCCGTTGTTTTCTGATATGCCTCGCAGAAGCCGCCGTCGATGATGAACAGCTTTCCGTTTGCCTTGATGGGACTTTCGCCCTTCTTCGCCTTGACGGGAGTGTGACCGTTTATGATATGTCCCGTATCTGCGTCAAGACCGAACTCGCAGAGGATTTTGCGTGCAACGTCCTCGTCCTCCCAGAAATCGAAATAGTGGTTTTTCGGTTCAGCCCAGGTGCTCTGGTCATCAACCACGGCACGCTCAAAGGTGTGGAAAACTCTGCCGGAAAAGGGGCTGTCGTTGCCGCACCAGAGATACCACATCATGTCAAGTGCCGATTCATCGTGATTTGCCCATGCGCTCTTGACAATGATGTCCGCATAATCCATCAGACTCTTGCCGCTGTACCATTTTCCTCCGTGGCGCACCTTCGCAAATTCTCCGCTTTCCGTCATGGGAATGCAGCCGTGATACAGCAGATTACCGTTGCAGCAGAGATATGTACTGCCCTTTCGGTAAATAAAGTCCATGTGTCTTCGCAGTGACTGGCTGTCACGGAAGGCGTTTACGTATTCGTCAATGAGCGCAAGCTCATCATCATTGAGCTCGTAGGGATTTTCCGGGTCAACCGCAGTCCACTTATCCGTATTCAGCGGATAAACCCCGTCATCAAGGCGCACGGTGTTGCTTTCAAAGTCAATACGCTCAAGCATGAGGCGGGAGTCCATGTTGTAGCCGGGGTGGCGTTTAATTATCCTGCCCTCAAGCTTGAAGCCCAGCATGTGCAGGGCAAGCTTCAGGCTTTCCTTATCCGAGGCTCCGTAATACTTCTCCGCAAAGGACATAAGGGGACGGAGTGAAATCCCGTAGCGTCTGCCTATGAGATTCATATTGTCGTATGTAACCGCTATGCGAAGCACGGTGAAGATGCAGGCGGGACTGCCCGATGCGGCACCAAGCCAGAGAATATCGTGGTTGCCCCACTGGATATCAAGGTTCGGGTGCTCCATGAGCAAATCCGTAAGGCGCGCAGGCTCGGGACCACGGTCAAAAATATCGCCCACAACGTGAAGCTTGTCAACGGCAAGGCGCTTGATAAGCTCTGCCAGCGCCTCGATTACGCCATCTGAGGCACCCGTGTAAACGATGCTGCGCATGAGAGTTTCGCGGTAGCGCTGCTGGTTTGAGTATTCGTCCCTTTGCAGATGCAGAAGCTCATCAATGACATTTGCCCACTTGGGCGGCATCTGCTTGCGCACATAGCCTCTCGTGTATTTGCTGGACAGCATTTTCGTCAGCGTACGAAGCATTTTGATGATTTCGTAAAGCTCGTCCTCGCTTACCCCGCCCTTTTCGTGCATGGCGGCAAGCACTTCTCTCGGGTAATAGATGAGCGTGCAAAGCTCACGGCACTTCTCCTCGCCTATTCTGTCCTCAAAAAGCCTGCGGACTTTTTCGAGAATAACGCCCGAGCAGTTATTGAGGATATGACGCACAGCGGCATACTCACCGTGAAGGTCGCTGATGAAGTGCTCCGTACCCATGGGCAAAGCGAGAATGGATTTGAGGTTTATTATTTCCATGCAGGCGTCGGCCTCGCAGGGATATTTTTCGGATAGCAGTTCGAGATATTCTTTTGTATAAGAGCTCATTTCGCACCTCCGATATCTTTATAATTACATCTTAGCATTGCATTTTATGTTTTACAAGCTATAATTATCATATATAAGGAGCGTGAAACTATGGAAAATAAACTTAAACAGAAACTGCTGAACAAGGAAAAGCCTCTCGGTCTTTTCTTCGATACGGCCTCCGTCAGCATCATGGAGTGTATCGGCAGAACCGGCTTTGACTTTGTAATCATTGACAATGAACATTCTCCCATTGAGGCGGAGAGCAGCACAAATTTCATACGCGCCGCCGAAAACTGCGGTCTTACTCCCCTGTGCAGAGTGCGCGAAACCTCGCGTCCCGCAATTCTGAAGCTTCTTGACGTTGGCGCCCAGGGACTCATTATTCCAAATGTACATTCACCTGAGCAGGTTACGGAGGTCATTAATTACGCCAAATACTATCCTCTCGGTGAGCGCGGCTTCTGCCCCTCGAGGAAGGACGGCTGGGGCTATGACATTCCGGGCTCCGTTCCCGATGTCATGGCGCATTTCAACAGGGAAACCCTGCTCATTCCCCAGTGCGAAACCGTGGGTGCGCTTGAAAGCATTGAGGAAATCGCTGCGCTCGACGGTGTTGACGGCATATTCGTCGGTCCCTTTGACCTGAGCATTTCCATGGGTATGCCCGGTGACTTCTCAAACCCCGTATTTCAGGCAGCCCTTGACCGCATTCTCAGGGCGTGTCACGACGCGGGCAAGTTCTGTATGCTCTTCGGCGGCAATGTAAATGCCGTTGTAGCCGGCTATAAGCGCGGCTTTGACTCCATGGCCTACAGTCTTGATGCCGCAATCATCATCGACGCCATGAAGGAACGGGTAAGCGCAATAAAAGAACAGCTATAACACGCATAAATCAGAAAGCGGAGCTGATGCTCCGCTTTTTTCAGTTCAGTTTATATATTCCGTAGTTAAGATATGCCGCAAAGGTCACCCACAGCAGATACGGCAGCATGAGAAAGCCCGCCCTTTTGTCGATACGGAAAAACTTCACCGTGGTTATTATAATCAGCAGCCACAAGGCAAAAAGCCACATAAGAGCAAAAAGATATGCCTCAAGGTTAAAGAATATCAGCGGCCAGAAGAAATTGAAAACAAGCTGAAGCCCGTAAAACAGCAGAGCGCTGTTTTTCTCCCCATCGCCTGCGTCCGATGTCATCACTATGTATGACGCGATGCCCATAAGGATATACAGAACTGTCCATACGATCGGAAACAGAACAGCCGGCGGTGACAGCGCGGGTTTGTCTATGTATTCATACATTATCATGTTGTCCTTTGTTATCAGGGCTGACAGACCTCCCACTGCAAGCGGCACCGCAATGCACAGAAAAAGCAGCTTCAGATTCTTCCTCTTCATTACAAAAACCTCCGTACAACATTTTAACAAATCAACAATTTGTAATATTATATTTGTAATCATACAAAATTATTCGCAGTGTTTATACATATAGACAGCAAGATCACAAAAATATTATGTTAATTAAAAAACTTATGGAAAAAGTATTGACATTCCAAGAATTATCAATTATATTAATTTATGACAATATGTTACATTTTTATTGCAAAGGAGATGCGATATGGAGTCTATTTTTGATTTTGCCAAAGTGATTATGGGAATTATTGCAGCAATCACCGATTTTGTAAATGGCATCAAGTTCTCCGACTGGGTGAGATAATTTCGGGCAATGTCCTCCTCATCGCAGGACATGCAAAAAATAACAGGCACCGCCGCAGCGGTGCCTGTTATTTTTCTTATATAAGCGAAGCATTATATAACTCCCCGTATCATTTTCAGATACGGGGAGTTTTAAGATAGTGGTGAGTTTTAATGTGTTATCGGGATTATTCCTTTAATCAGCCTTCCTTGAGTAAACAAGGAATGATGCGCCGAGAGAGATTTGTTTCAGATTATGTTTCGTGAAAAGGCGCTTTTCCGCAGGAATACTTTGTGTATTTCAAGGGAAAGCAACGCGTTCACGGAGCAAAAGATGCACAAAGCTCCGAAGGCGTATCGTTTCGCGTTTACTCCTTAATAGCTGCCTGGGCTGCTGCCAGACGTGCAATGGGAACGCGGAAGGGGCTGCAGGAAACGTAGTCGAGACCGACCTTGTGGCAGAATTCCGCAGAGGAGGGATCTCCGCCGTGCTCGCCGGAGATGCCGAGGTGAAGCTCGGGACGGGTTGCGCGGCCCAGCCTGCATGCCATTTCAACCAGCTTGCCTACGCCGGTCTGGTCCAGCTTTGCGAACGGGTCATTCTCGTAGATCTTCTTGTCATAGTAAGCGCCCAGGAACTTGCCGGCATCGTCACGGCTGAAGCCGAAGGTCATCTGGGTAAGGTCGTTGGTGCCGAAGGAGAAGAATTCAGCTTCCTTGGCGATGTCGTCTGCGGTGAGTGCAGCTCTGGGGATCTCGATCATGGTGCCCACGAGGTACTTCATATCAATGCCGCTTTCGGCAATGATCGCGTCAGCGTTCTTCACAACAACGTCCTTGACGTACTTGAGCTCCTTGACCTCGCCAACAAGAGGAATCATGATTTCGGGAACCATGGTCCATTCGGGGTGACGCTTCTGAACATTGATTGCCGCATTGATGACGGCTCTTGTCTGCATTGCGGCGATTTCGGGATAAGTTACAGCCAGACGGCAGCCACGGTGACCCATCATGGGGTTGAACTCGTGGAGGGAGGCGATGAGTGCCTTGATTGACTCAACGGACTTGCCCTGTGCATCAGCCAGTGCCTTGATGTCGGCTTCCTCGGTGGGAACGAACTCGTGTAGAGGAGGATCGAGGAAACGGATAGTTACGGGGCAGCCTTCCATTGCTTCGTAGATGCCCTCGAAGTCAGCCTGCTGCATGGGCTGGAGCTTTGCAAGAGCTGCTTCACGTTCTTCCACGGTGTCGGAGCAGATCATTTCGCGGAATGCGGCAATTCTGTCGGCGTTGAAGAACATATGCTCGGTACGGGTAAGGCCGATGCCCTGTGCGCCAAGCTCACGTGCCTTGCGAGCGTCGGCGGGGGTGTCGGCATTGGTGCGGACCTTCAGGCGGCGGAATTCGTCTGCCCATGCCATGATGCGTCCGAACTCGCCTGCGATGGTGGCATCAACGGTGGGAATGATGCCGTCGTAAATTTTGCCGGTGGAGCCGTCGATGGAGATGAAGTCGCCCTCGCAGAAGGTCTTGCCTGCAAGCTCGAACTTCTTATTTTCCTCGTCCATCTTAATTTCGCCGCAGCCGGAAACACAGCACTTGCCCATGCCGCGTGCAACAACTGCCGCGTGGCTCGTCATGCCGCCGCGGACGGTGAGGATACCCTGTGCGGCCTTCATGCCCTCGATGTCCTCGGGGGAGGTTTCAAGGCGGACGAGAACGACCTTTTCGCCGCGCTCTTTCCATTCCTTTGCTTCCTCAGCGGTGAAGACGACCTTGCCGCAGGCTGCGCCGGGAGATGCGCCCAGACCCTTGCCCATGGGGGTAGCTGCCTTAAGTGCCGCTGCGTCAAACTGGGGGTGCAGAAGGGTGTCCAGGTTTCTGGGGTCTATCATTGCGACTGCTTCCTTCTCGGAAATCATGCCCTCGTCAACGAGATCGCAGGCAATCTTGAGAGCGGCCTGAGCGGTGCGCTTGCCGTTACGGGTCTGGAGCATATAGAGCTTGCCGTTTTCAACGGTGAACTCCATGTCCTGCATATCGCGGTAGTGGTTTTCGAGGGTAGCGCAGACGGAAACGAACTGTGCGTATGCCTCGGGGAACTTCTCTGCCATCTGAGCGATGGGCATGGGGGTACGGACACCTGCAACAACGTCTTCGCCCTGAGCGTTGGTAAGGAACTCGCCCATGAGCTTCTTCTCGCCGGTGGCGGGGTCGCGGGTGAATGCAACGCCGGTGCCGCAGTCATCGCCCATGTTGCCGAAGGCCATCATCTGAACGTTGACGGCAGTACCCCAGCTATAGGGAATGTCATTGTCGCGGCGGTAAACATTTGCGCGGGGGTTGTCCCAGCTTCTGAAAACTGCCTTGATCGCGCCCATGAGCTGTTCCTTGGGGTCGGTGGGGAAATCAACGCCGATCTTGGCCTTGTACTCGGCCTTGAACTGCATTGCCAGCTCCTTGAGGTCATCGGCGGTAAGCTCAACGTCCTGCTTTACGCCGCGGGCTTCCTTCATTTCGTCAATAAGCTGCTCGAAGTACTTCTTGCCTACTTCCATAACAACGTCGGAATACATCTGAATGAAACGGCGGTAGCAGTCCCATGCCCAGCGGGGATTACCGGACTTCTTTGCCATAACATCGACTACGTCCTCGTTAAGACCGAGGTTCAGAATGGTGTCCATCATGCCAGGCATGGATGCACGTGCGCCGCTGCGAACGGATACGAGGAGAGGATTCTCAAGGTCGCCGAACTTCTTGCCGGTGATTTCTTCCATCTTTTCGATATATTCCATGATTTCGGCCATGATTTCGTCGTTGATCTGGCGGCCGTCCTCATAGTACTGGGTGCATGCTTCGGTGGTAATGGTGAAGCCCTGGGGTACGGGAAGACCGATGTTGGTCATCTCTGCAAGGTTTGCGCCCTTTCCGCCGAGCAGCTCACGCATTTTTGCGTTGCCTTCGGAGAACAGATAAACATACTTCTTGCTCATTGATTCAAATTCCTTTCTATTGAACCCTCCGGCGCAGCCTGCGCCGGAGGAAAAATTAACTTATCTAAGACTTGTTTCCAGCTTGTCGATTTCCTCAGCAAGCACCTTGGGGAGCTTTTCGCCGAACTGTGCGTAATACTCGCGGATACCCTTGCATTCCTCAAGCCACAGCTCCTTATCAACGCTCAGCAGGTCCTTTACGGTTTCAAGGGAAACGTCAACGCCCTCAAGGTTAATGTCCTCGGGCTTGGGCTCGAAGCCGATTTCTGTTTCAACTGCGTCCTTCTCACCGAAGCAGCGGCCGAGGATCCATTCAACAACGCGGAGATTGTCGCCGAAGCCGGGCCACTGGAAGTTGCCCTCGTCATCGGTGCGGAACCAGTTGACGTTGAAGATCTTGGGAGGATCGGAGAGCTTTTCGCCCATGTCGATCCAGTGCTGCCAGTAATCGCCCATGTTGTAGCCGCAGAAGGGGCGCATTGCCATAGGATCGCGGCGGACAACGCCCACCTGACCGACTGCTGCTGCTGTGGTTTCGGAGGCCATGATGGAGCCGACGAAAACGCCGTGGTTCCAGTCACGAGACTGATATACCAGAGGTGCGGTCTTTGCACGGCGGCCGCCGAAGATGATGGCGGAAATGGGAACGCCCGTCTTGCCCTCAAACTCGGGGCTGATGCAGGGGCAGTTTGCCGCGGGAGCTGTGAAGCGGGAGTTGGGGTGTGCGCCCTTGCTGCCGTCGGTGCAGTCCCACTTTTCGCCCTTCCAGTTTTCTGCGTTCTTGGGAGGATTCTTATCCATGCCCTCCCACCAGACCGTGTTGTCGTCAAGATTGCGGACAACATTGGTGAAGATGGTGTTCTTCTTGGTTGCGGCAAGTGCGTTGGGGTTACTCTTATTGCTGGTGCCGGGTGCAACACCGAAGAAGCCGTTTTCGGGGTTTACAGCCCATAGTCTGCCGTCGGAGCCGATGCGGAGCCATGCGATGTCATCGCCCACGGTCCAGCACTTCCAGCCTTTTTCGCGATATGCCTCGGGAGGAATGAGCAT
The DNA here is from genome assembly GCA_045601285.1 of Oscillospiraceae bacterium. Lineage (GTDB taxonomy): Bacteria > Bacillota > Clostridia > Oscillospirales > Oscillospiraceae > F23-B02. The sequence continues at coordinate 19,809 of JAZRZJ010000056.1, read as the reverse complement.
GGCAAGGTTGGTCTTGCCGCAGGCGGAGGGGAACGCGCCGCAGACGTAGCAGATTTCGCCCTGAGGATTCTGAACGCCGAGAATGAGCATATGCTCTGCCATCCAGTCCTCGTCACGTCCGAGAACGGAGGCGATACGCAGGGCGAAGCACTTTTTGCCCAGAAGGACATTGCCGCCGTAGCCGCTGTTTACGGACATGATGGTGTTGTCCTCGGGGAAGTGAACGATATAGCGCTTTTCGGGGTCAAGCTCCGCCTTGGAGTGAAGACCCTTGATATAGTCTGCGCTGTCACCCAGCTGGTCAAGCACAGGCTTACCGATTCGGGTCATAATTGCCATGGACAGAACAACGTAAATGCTGTCGGTAAGCTCGATACCGTACTTGGCAAAGTCGGAGCCCACAACGCCCATGGAATAAGGGATCACATACATGGTGCGGCCCTTCATGGAGCCGTCATAGATTTCATAAAGCTTTGCGTACATCTCCTGAGGGTCCATCCAGTTATTTGTAGGACCTGCGTCCTCCTGACGCTTGGAGCAAATAAACGTGCGGCCTTCAACACGGGCTACGTCGTTGACGTCGCTGCGGTGCAGATAGCAGCCGGGAAGCTTTTCCTCATTGAGCTTGATCATCTCACCTGTGGACATGCCGATCTTGCGAAGCTCTTCAAGCTGTTCTTCGCTGCCGTCGATCCACACGATTTCGTCGGGCTTGCACAGTGCGGCCATTTCGTCAACCCAGTTGGTGATATGCTCGTTGGACGTTAATTTCATAGTATTTCCTCCCTTTCAATTTTCAGCCTTTTACTATGATTAGACTAACACTTTATAATGTATTTTATCAATGCACTTTGCTTACAAATTTTTGTGTAAAAAATCAAAAATCGCATCTGCGATTTTTGCAAAATCACCAATAGCCAAAACTTCTCCTCGGATTTTAGCATCAAAGCCGCAGGAAACAATGATATTCTCAAGCATTTCCTTGCCGATTTCGCCGAAGCCGGCAGTCAGCGCATTCAGCAGGGTCTTGCGGCGCATACCGAAGGCGGCACGCACAACGCGGAAGAAAATGTCCTTATCCTTAACCTCCACGGGCGGCTTTTCCCTTGTTTTAAGACGTATGACCGAAGAGGTTACCTTCGGCTGAGGAATGAAGCAGGAGGGCGGAACGTCAAAGAGAATTTCCGGCTCGGCATACCATTGCACCAGCACCGTAAAAGCTCCGTAGTCGGCGGTGTTTTCCTTTGCGCAGATGCGCTTTGCCACCTCTTTCTGTATCATAACCGTTATGCCGTCAAAACAACCCGCCTCAAGAAAGGCCGTAATAAGCGGAGTTGTCACATTGTAGGGCAGATTTGCGCAGATGCAGACCCGCATATCCCCGAATTTTTCCTTAACCAGCTCTGGCAGATTCTGCTTCAGCACATCGCCGAAAACTATCTCCACATTATCCCTGCCCGCAAGAGTTTCCTTGAGAACGGGCTTCAGCGCCTTGTCAAGCTCCACGGCAACTACCTTTCCCGCTCTCGCGGAAAGCTGCTCGGTTAAACAGCCTATGCCCGGACCCACCTCGATAACACCCGTGTTTCCGTCAAGCAGCGCCTCATCTGCGATCTGCTCCGGCACCCACGCGGCAGTCAGAAAATTCTGTCCCAGGGACTTTGAAAAGTGAAACCCGTGACGTCCCAACAGTTCCTTAATGTCGTTAATGTTTGTTAAATTCATATATGCTTACGCTCCAAAACTGTCATCCTGAGGCTTGCCGAAGGATCTACTGTGCAGATTACAGAATATCCCTTTGTTTCGGGGATTCTTCGCTTCGCTCAGAATGACACAGTGAGTATTGTAGGGGGCGGCATCCCTGACGCCCAAAAATCCTGCCGGATCACAATTCAGCATTCAGCATTTTGCATTCAGCATTTTTTCAAATGCCTGCCGTGCGCTGTCGTGTCCGGGCTCGGAGGACACCTGCACATTGCCGCGGTAAACATAGCCGCTGCGCTTAAGCAGTGCCAGCATCGCCTTGTTCTTGCGGTGGGTGTCCACACGCATTTCGTAAATGCCCTTGCTTCTCGCGATTTCCTCAGCAAATTCGTAAATCTTGTCCGACAGTCCCGTGCCGCGAAATTCCGCCGCAACCGCCGCACGATGCACCGTGCAGTATTTGTCCGTGCCGTGCCATCTGCCGTCAGTCAAGTTTACATAATCTTCTTCAGGCGTGTCCGTCATGGTGAAGAAGCCGGCCATTCTGCCGCCGTATTCTATGACATAGCAGATACCCTTTTCAAAGTCGCTGAGGAAATTCTCCTCTGCGGGATAAGACCCCTGCCACTGGTCAACGCGGTGCTTTTTAAGAAGGTTTCTCGCCTGCCGAACAATGAGCATTATGCCCTCAAGGTCAGCCTCATTTGCGGTGCGGTAAGTAACGGGCTCCGTAAGCTTCATGCGGCTGCGTTCCTTCCTGATTTCCTCAACAAGCTTCAGGTCTTTTTTGTCCGTAAGCTCAAGCTTTTCAAAAAGGTCCGGGCGCTTGTCCATGGTGCGCTCAAGGCTCTTTTTGCGCCGCCATTCGTCTACTTTTGCATGGTCGCCTTTTAGCAGAACCTCCGGCACTTTTCTGCCCTGCCATACCTCCGGACGCGTGTACTGCGGGTATTCAAGAAGCCCGTCCCAATGGCTCTCGCCCGTGAAGCATTCCTCATCGGAAAGCACCCCCGGCACCATGCGGCAAACGGAGTCCGCCACCGCCATGGCGGCAATCTCTCCGCCCGTCAGAACGAAGTCGCCGAGGGAAATTTCCTCGTCAACGCACTCCTCGATAAAGCGCTCGTCAATGCCCTCATAATGACCGCATACCAGTACAAGATGGTCATAGTCGTTTTTAAGGCGCTTTGCCAGCTCCTGCGTGTAGGGCTTACCCTGAGGCGACATATAAATCACGCGGCTTTTTCTGCCCTTTGCAGTTGACATAATGTCATCAAGGCAGGATTTCAGCGGTTGGGCCATCATGACGCAGCCCCAGCCTCCGCCGTAGGGATAATCGTCCACCTGCATCTGCTTGTTTTCGGTATAATCGCGTATCTGAACGCAGTTTATTTCCACAATTCCTTTTTTTGCCGCACGGCCTATGATGCTCTCATGCAGCACGGCGTTCACGGTGTCGGGAAACAGGGTCATAATATCAATTCTCATGCTCACATTCCCTCGATAAGACGGACTTTTACAATGCCCTTGTCGGCATCGGTTTTGAGGATAAACTCAGGCACGGCGGGGATAAGATGCTCGGTTTCGCCCTTGACGACATATACGGCGGAGGCGGGAGTTTCCATGATTTCGGTGAGCTTGCCGATTTCATTGCCCTCCTCATCTATTACCGCTGCACCGATGATATCCTGCAGGAAGAAGCTTCCTCTGGGCAGCTTTGCGTCCTTGCGGTCAATGAACACGGTTTTGTTTTTGAGGCACATTGCCGCGTTTACGTCCGCGATACCCTCAAGAGCTGTTATGAGCATATCCTTGTGGGGACGTGCCGACTGCACCTTGAAGGGCATTCCGTCAATATATAAGGTCTTGAAGCGCTTCATAAATTCGGGGCTGTCAAGCCAGACCTGAATTTTGACCTCGCCGCGCACACCGTGGGTGTTGACGATTTTTCCCGCTTCAATATATCTCTGTTTGTCCATAGGAAATACCTCCATACTTATACATAATATAATGTACCACAATATGCAGGATTTAACAACAAAATTGCCCGAAATTATTCGGGCTCCAGTCTTTTTTAAAGTTTAAAACCCGCATAGCATAAAACATGAAGCGCTGCGGCATATCAAAAAAGCGCGAGTGAATGTTACTGACAGGGCTGTCACCGGTCGGGCTGACGCAAAAGTGACAACACGAAGCGCTGCATCGTATCTAAAAAAGCGAAGAATCCAAGTTGTACAACTCGAATTCTTCGCTTTTCATTATAAGGTTTTAGTCCATTATTTCAACGGAAACCTTTTTGCCCTTTCTCTGAGCAACAGCCCGCATTAGGATACGAATCTCTTTAACGATTCTGCCCTGCCGGCCAATGACCTTGCCCATGTCGCCGTCAGCAACGCGCACTTCGAATACGGTTTCGCCGCCGGCAACGCGCTCGGTCACAGAAACTTCGTCGGGGTGATCCACGAGGCTCTGTACAATATAGGTCAAAAGTTCTTTCATGCCGGTAGTTTCTCCTTATTAGGCCTCAACCTTTTTAAGCAGGCCGCGTACGGTATCGGTAGGCTGTGCGCCGTTGTCGATCCAGTACTTTGCGCGCTCCATGTCAACCTTAATCTTCTCTGCGCCTTCTGCCATGGGATCGTAAGTGCCGATTTCTTCGATGAAGCGGCCGTCACGAGGGCTGCGGGAGTCAGCAACGACGATGCGGTAGTAGGGAGCCTTCTTTGCGCCCATTCTGCGAAGTCTGATCTTTACCATTTATATTTCACCTCCAAATTAAATTTCTTTCTATATACAAGCACCAAACGGTGATTGCACGCTGATTTGCGCGGGTATCAGAAGAGACCGCCGAAGCCGCCGCCTCCGCCCATCTTGCGCTGAAGCTTCTTCATGTTCTTGCCCGAAAGCTGCTTCATCATGGTCTGCATTGCGGCAAACTGTTTGAGCAGACGGTTAACGTCCACAACATTTGTGCCGCTGCCTGCGGCAATGCGCTTTTTGCGGCTTGAGTTAAGCACATTGGGATTTTCGCGCTCTTTGGGAGTCATGGCGAGAATAATTGCCTCAATGTGAGCCATTTCCTTCTCGTCCACCTTTGCACCCTTAAGAGCCTTTGCGTCAACGCCCGGAATCATTCCCACAAGATCGTTGAGGTCGCCCATACCGCGAAGCTGACGCATCTGGTCAAGATAATCCTCAAGGCTGAAGCGGTTTTCCTTCATCTTCTCCGCAAGCTCAAGGGCCTTTTTCTCATCGTAGCTCTGCTCGGCCTTTTCGATGAGAGTCAGCATATCGCCCATGCCGAGAATGCGGCTTGCCATACGGTCGGGATAGAAGGGCTCAATCTGGTCAAGCTTTTCGCCAACGCCGATGAACTTGATGGGCTTGCCCGTGCTTGCCTTGATGGAAAGTGCCGCGCCGCCTCTTGCATCGCCGTCCAGCTTTGTGAGCATAACGCCCGTTACGCCCAGCGCCTCGTCAAAGGCGTTTGCCGCGTTCACCGCATCCTGACCGGTCATGGCGTCAACCACAAGCATTATCTCCGCAGGCTCAACGGTTTCCTTGATGCTGCGAAGCTCGTTCATGAGCTCCTCATCTATGTGCAGACGACCTGCGGTATCGAGAAACACAAGGTCGTTGCCGTGCTTTTTTGCGTGTTCGATGGCGGCCTTTGCGATGTCCACGGGATTTACGGTGCCCATCTGGAACACGGGAATGTCAAGCTGCCCTCCCACGGTTTCCAGCTGCTTGATTGCAGCGGGACGGTAGATGTCGCAGGCAACGAGAAGAGGACGCTTGCCCTGCTTGCGCATGTATGCCGCAAGCTTTGCGCCGTTTGTGGTCTTACCTGCGCCCTGAAGACCCACCAGCATTACAACGCTGGGGCTTTTTGAGCCGATGGAAAGGCGCTGGTTTTCGCTGCCCATGAGCTTGACAAGCTCTTCGTTGACTATTTTGATTACCTGCTGTGCGGGAGAAAGCGCCTCAAGAACATCGCTTCCCGATGCACGCTCGGTAACGTTTTTGGTAAATTCCTTAACTACCTTGTAGCTTACGTCAGCCTCCAGAAGTGCCATGCGCACTTCCTTCATGGCTTCCTTTACATCGGCGGCAGTAAGTCTGCCCTTGCCGCGAAGCTTTTTAAAGGCAGCGGAAAGCTTATCGGATAATGATTCAAATGCCATTTCGTTGCCTCCTTAAATCTTAAGCTTATCAAGCTTTTGCTTAATGCTTCCGTTCAGCGCACCCATCAAGCCGAGCTCCGCTTCCAGCTCCTCGATCTGTTCGTTGCGCTCCATGAACCGTTTTATGAGACCCGTTTTGCTTTCCACCTCGGTTAGCGCGTCCTCGGCACGTTTTATAATGTCCCAGACACCCTGACGGGAAATCCCGCTCATCTCGGCAATCTCCGCAAGAGAATAGTCCTCATTGTAGTGCAGGTCGAAGTATTCACGCTGCTTGTCTGTAAGCAGTTCGCCGTAGAAATCAAACAGCATGGCATTCTGGATTCTGCTGTTCGCCATGGCGCAATACCCCCTGTAAAGCATTTTGACTTTACAGAGTATACTACCTCATTTATACTCTGTCAAGCGTTTTCCCTTAACAGAACAAAAATATTTATTGAAATCCGCAAAATCCTATTCCGCATAACAAATACAAATATCGGCAAAACTGTAATTTATGAAAATACGGAGGTATTTGCATGGATCACACTGACAACGAAAAGCTCTACGGAATCGGGGCATCGGCGGCACGGCTGTATAAAACCGCAGGCACGGTTTCCGCAAAAAAATACCTTGAGCGTCTGCGCTCCGACCGCCGCACGATTCAGGACGCATATAAAATAACGGAGGCGCGTTACGGTCAGGCCTCAAAGCTTCCCGAGGCGGCTGAGTGGTTTCTCGACAACCGCTACCTCGCTTTGCGCGAGTCAAAAATTGCCGAGGCCGATATTTCCTCGGAAAAGAAGCTGCGCAGCTCAAATGACGGCGCGGTGCTGTTTCTGCTGTCGGATTCGCTGGTCAAGTCCTGTGGGGGAGTCGTCACCGAAGATGCCTGCCGTTCATTTTTAAGGGGTGTGCAGAGCGTCACCGTGCTCAGCCACAGAGAGCTGGGGCTTTTCCCCGCCGCAATCAGATACTCCCTCATTAAGCGCCTTGCCCGCACGGTAGCCTCTCTCACAGATGACGATGCTGCCACGCTTGCCGCCCTCTTTACATCTCTGCGCACCGTTGCCGCAGCGGATATGCAAAGTCTTCTGGAAGATGTCGATGTCTGCGAAAAGCTTCTCATGTCAGACCCTGCGGGCATATATCCGCGCATGGACGATGCAAGCCGCGCATACTACCGCAGATGTCTGTATTCCCTTGCGGAAAAACGCGGCGTTGAGGAATACCGCCTTGCAGAAAAGATAATCGAAGACTGCAAAAACGCCACGGGCGCAGAGCGTCATGTGGGTTCACAGCTCATTCCCCGGGAGGAAAAGCGCGGTGGCTGGTATATCACCGCAAACCTTCTGCTTTCTCTGTTCATAACCCTGCTCTGCGGTTTTCTCTCCCGAAGCTTCATTGCGGCGCTTCTGCTGTTTCTGCCCGTCACCGAGCTTACGAAAAGCCTCCGCGACAACATCGCGCTTCAGTACGTAAGCCCCGTGCGACTGCCGAGGCTTGATCTCTCCGAAGGCGTTCCCAATGAGGCAAAAACGGTCTGCGTTGTGTCGGCGCTTTTATCCTCCCGTGACAGTGTCGAAAAGCTTGCAGAAAATCTTGAGGAGTTCATGCTTTCAAACCGCGCAGGCGGAAAAAATCTGAGCTACGGCATACTTGCCGACCTGCCCGAAGCGGACTACGCCGTAACGGATAAGGACGCCCTTCTCATTACCTCCGCCGCAAAGTGCATTGATGCGCTGAACAAAAAATACGGCGGCGGCTTTTATCTTTTCCTGCGCCCACGCACAATGGACGCAAAAACGCGGCGCTTTTCGGGCTTTGAGAGAAAGCGCGGCGCAGTACTTGCGCTGGCAAAATACCTCTGCGGCAGGGAAAGCGAGCTTCGCATTGCCGCAGGCAACGCGGCGGCTCTTAAGGACACGAAATTTATTATTACTCTCGATTCGGACACAAGACCTTATCCCGATTCCCTCACGGAGCTTATAGGCACGGCGCTTCACCCTCTCAACACGCCCGTGCTTGATACCGAACGCGGCATCGTTACCGCAGGTCACGGTATTCTGCACCCCCGCATGAGCACAACGCTGCGCTCTGCCTCAGCAACGGATTTTTCCCGTCTGTTTGCCGGTCTCGGCGGCAGCGAGCCCTATTCGGTGCTCTGCGGTGAGCTGTACATGGATCTGTTCCATCGCGGCGGCTTTTCGGGCAAGGGACTCATTGACGCAAGCTGCCTTGTTGTCTGCTCCGAAAAGCATCTGCCCTGCGGAAAGATCCTGTCCCATGACGCTCCCGAGGGTGCATACCTACGGGGCGGCTACGTCAGCGACCTTGAGTTTTCCGACAGCTTCCCCGCCTCACCAATATCCTACTACCGCCGAAGCCATCGCTGGATTCGCGGCGACTGGCAGAACTCGGGCTTCATCTTCCGCAAAAGCTCGGAGCTTTCCGATATTGAACGCTTCCGCCTGTGCGACAGTCTGCGCCGTTCACTTGTGCCGGTTTTAACCTTTGTTTCCGTGTTCCTGGGGCTTCTCATGCGTGAGCGCGGTCTTATTCTTGCGGCAATCGCGGCGCTTCTTGCCCTCTGCACACGGCTTCTCATTGCGCTTACGGATTATTTCACCGTCAGAACCGAAAACACCCATCTGCGCTATCACAGCAGACTTCTCCACGGCATCGGTGCCGCCTTTCTGCAAACTCTCGTGCGTCTGTGGCTTCTGCCCTATGAGGCATGGATCTCCGTTTCCGCAATTGCTCTTAGCCTGTGGCGCATGGGCGTTTCCCACAGGAATCTTCTTGAATGGGAAACCTCCGCTCAGTCAGACCTGAGAAAGCGCAGTCTTGCGGCATACGTCCTGAATATGTGGTTTGCCGTGCTGTCAGGCGCTGTGCTTTTCGCTCTTTCCCCTTATGTTCTCGGCAAGGCAGTTGGACTTTTCTGGCTTTGCGCACCTCTCTGCGCTCTTGCTCTTTCCGTACCCGCAAAGCCCGTTTACGAGCTTCCCCCGGAGGAAAAGCAGTATCTCACCTCATGTGCCGCGGATATCTGGAGCTATTTTGAAACCTGCTGCACCGAGGGTGAAAACTGGCTTCCTCCCGACAATTTTCAGGAGCAGCCGCCCGTCGGCACAGCCCACCGAACCTCCCCCACCAACATCGGTCTTGCCCTTGTTTCCGCACTTTGCTCCATAGACCTGGGCATCGACAGAGGCACCGCGCTTCCGCTTATTGAAAATATGCTCGGAACTCTCGAGCGAATGCCCAGATGGAACGGGCATTTCTACAACTGGTATGACACCCTGTCCCTGCGCCCCCTTTCTCCGCGCTATGTTTCAACTGTGGACAGCGGCAACCTCTGCGCAAGCCTGATCGTGCTGAAAAACGGACTTGCGGAGCATCATCGCACAGAGCTTGCAAAGCGCGTGTCTGCGCTGATCGCGCCCATGGATTTTTCGCCGCTTTACGATGAAAAGCGCTGTCTTTTCCGCATCGGCGCCGACCTTGAGCGAAACGAGCTTTCGCCCGCGCACTACGATTTGCTGGCAGGCGAGGCACGGCTTACAAGCTATCTTGCCGTTGCAAAGGGCGATGTTCCCAAAAAGCACTGGCGTGCTCTGAGTCGAGCGCTTCGGCGCTGCGACGGCTTCAGCGGCATGGCAAGCTGGACAGGCACAATGTTTGAGTATCTCATGCCCGAGCTGTTTCTTCCCCTCTGCCCCGACAGCCTTATTTACGAAACCGTGCGTTGCTGTGTTCATGTTCAGCAGAAGCGCAGAAGTCCCACGGGAGTGTGGGGCATATCCGAAAGCGCCTTTTTTGCCCTTGACAGCGCGCTCAACTATCGCTATAAAGCACACGGCTGCGGAGCTCTTGCCCTTAAGCGCGGTCAGGACGCCGAGCTTGTAATTTCCCCCTATTCAAGCTTTCTCGCCCTTGCGGCAGAGCCTGCCGCCGCAATCAGAAACCTTCACCGCCTTGAAGAAACGGGTGCCACGGGACGCTTCGGCTTTGTTGAGGCAATTGATTTCACCCCGTCACGAAGCGGCGGAAGCGGTGAAAAGGTGCGCTGCTACATGGCGCACCATCTCGGCATGAGCATGCTTGCCGCAGCAAATCTCATACGAGGCGGCATAGTGACAAAGCGCTTCATGGCGGAGCCCTATATGCGTGCCTACCGCGCCTTGCTTGAGGAAAAGCTCCCCGTCAACGCTCCCGTGCTTCAGCTTGAGGAAAACGTCAGCTCCGGCGAAAACAAAAAGGCTTCGCCCTGGATCCTCCGCGACAGCGATGTGGATTTTGAAAAGCCCTCCTGCACCGTGCTTTCAAACGGTAGATATAATATTATGTCAACCGAGTCAGGTATCGCGCGAGCAACCTGCGGCGATATGCTTGTGTACCGTTCCCCAAGGAAAAAGCTCGGTGACGGTCACGGCGCAGAGCTTTATTTCGAGTGTGACGGCCGCCGCATTTCCCTTCTTCCCGAGGCGAATACGGAGTACGAAAGCTGTCTTTGGGAGCTCGGTGAGACTCAGGTATGCCACAGCTTGCGCCGTGAGGGACTTGAAACCCTTTCCCGTCTTGCAGTATCGGGCGGCGAAAACGGTGAGCTGCGCTTTGTCTCCCTCTGCTCAGACAGAGATGCAAAAGGCAGACTTGTGTTCAGCTTTGAGCCCGTGCTTGCAAACCAGTATGATTATGTCAACCACCCTGCCTATTGGCGACTGGGGCTTGATGCCCGCACCGACGGAAACATTCTCGTGCTTTACCGTCTTCCCCGGGCAAGTCAGCCGGAGTGCTGGCTTTGTCTTGCCTGCAGTGAAAAAATGAGCGTAAGCGCTGACCGCTACGGCAGTCTCGGCGCACTTTCCGCCCCCTTTGTGACCGCCTCGGTTGAGCTTTCGCTTTCGTCCCATGAACGCCGTGACCTGCGCTTTGCCCTCTGCGTTTCGGAGCAGTACGAGGAGGCATACGTGGGCGTTCAGCGTATGCTTTCGGCAGGCTCCGGCGACTTCGGCGCAATTCCCGCCATGTGTGCAAGGCATCTTGGCATGAGCACATCGGAAATGGGAAAAGCAATGGAGGCCGTCGAAAATCTTGTCTTCCCGTCCCAGCGGCAAAAGCCCTGGTGCGCAAAGGAAAAGCTTTGGAAATTCGGCGTTTCGGGGGATTTCCCGATTATGTACGTTTCTCCGGGTACGCAGGCTGAGGATATACGGCGCAGTGTGCTGCGTTTCTGTCTGCTGCGCCTTTGCGGTCTGAATGCCGACCTTGTGCTGATCACCCGTGAAGGCGGCGAATACACCCGACCTGTTCACAGTCTTGTCCGCGACACTCTGACAGAGCAGGGGCTTGAGGCGCTGCTTGACTGCCGCGGCGGAGTTCACATTCTGCCAGCCGAAGCTGCCGATGCTCTGAGCTCCTGCGCCGCTTATATATTCGGCTCGGAAACCGCGGTCCGCCGCCGCCATGTGAAATACTATCTGCCGCAGGCAGCCTCGCGCAGGCTCGGCAGCCTGCCGAAATACGAATACACCAAGGACGGCAGCTTCGTATTTTATGTAAACCAAAATCTGCCGCCGCGCACCTGGTCGCATTTGCTGACCAACGGGCGCTTCGGCTTCATTGCCGCAGACAGCGGCGCGGGCAATATGTGGTATGAAAATGCCCGTGAGGCAAGGGTAAACGAATGGCTCAACGACCCGTCTGCCATAATCGGTCCCGAAACCCTTGAATACACCGTAAAGGGCAGGCGCTTCAGCCTTTTTGCCGCAGACGACGGCATACCCTGCCGCGTCAGATACGGCTTCGGCTTCGCCGTTTGGGAAAAGCCCATAGGTGAAGGCGCCTTCCGCTGCACCGCCTTTATACCGGAAAAGCTTGATGCGCGGGTGCTGATTATCGAAAACCTCGGTGCCTCCGCAGGACAGCTAAGCTGGAAAACCTCGCTCATTCTCTCCGACAGCGCCGATGATGCTCCTGCGGTGTCTGTAAATTATGTAAACCCGATATTCCACGCAGCATCAGAGCGTTTCCCCATGGGCAGAGAGCTTCTTATTGCCTCGTCTGTTGAGGCAATCGGCTGGACAGCCGATGAAATTTCCGCATTGCGCGGGGAATACGACTGCAAAACCGCATATCTCGACTCGCCCTGCTTTGCGGCAGTTTACGCGGACACGCCCGTTCTGGTGCTGGTATGCGGCTTCTGCACGGAAAAGGAAATCTTAGAATTATGTAAACCCGAAGCCGCATTTGCGGAGCTTGCCCTTGCCAAAAGCCATTGGCGCAATGCCGCCTGTTCATTCAGGCTTGAAAGCGGAGAAGCCGCACTTGACCGCTATATGAGCGGCTGGGCTGTCTATCAGACGCTTGCCTGCAGATTAATGGGAAGATGCTCCGTATATCAGAGCGGTGGAGCCTTCGGCTTCCGCGATCAGCTTCAGGACGCGGTAAATCTCCTGCTTATTTCGCCGAAATATGCGCGGGAGCAGATCCGCCTCTGCTGCCGCCATCAGTACGAGGAGGGCGACGTTATGCACTGGTGGCACAGTCTGCCCGGCGGTGACAGAGGTGTGCGCACACGCTGCAGCGATGATCTGCTCTGGCTTGTCTGGACGCTGTGCGAGTATGTGGAGAAAACCGGCGATGCGTCCTTCTGCTCCGAGGCAGAAAATTATGTAAACTCCGCTGTTCTTTCCGAAGGCGAGTATGACCGCTATGAAACCCCTGCCTTGTCTTCCCTCTGCGAAACCGTGGCAGGTCATGCCAAGCGTGCCGTTGATATGTGCATTTCCCGTGGAAAAGGAAGTCACGGTCTGCTGTATTTCGGCAGCGGCGACTGGAACGACGGCATGGACAAGGTGGGCGGTGAGAGCGTGTGGCTCAGCTTTTTCTTCGCAGAAACCGTTAAGCGTTTTTCTGATCTGCTCGTATTGTTATGTAAACCTGATGCGGGCTATTACCGCGGTGTTGCGGAGGAAATATGCCGCAGCGCCGATGCAGCATGGGACGGTGCCTGGTATCTGCGGGGCTACTGGCCCGACGGAACACCCTTAGGCTCGGCGCAGTCAGAGGAGTGCCGCATCGACTCTATTTCGCAAAGCTGGGCAGCCTTCTGCGCAGGCACCTCCAACAGCCGCATTGATACGGCCCTTGAAAGCTCGCTGCGTGAGCTTTACGACCGTGATAACGGCATTGTAAAGCTGTTCACCCCGCCCTTTTCCTCCGGCGAGCGCAACCCCGGCTATATCCGAAGCTATGGGGCGGGCTTCCGGGAAAACGGCGGGCAGTACACTCATGCGGCAATATGGCTTGCCATGGCCTGCATAAGACGCGGCAGAGTTGAGGACGGCTTTTCCATTCTCCGCGACCTTCTGCCCGAAAATCACGACCTGCGCCGCTATCTTGCAGAGCCCTTCGTAATTCCTGCCGACGTGTATTCAAACCCCGGGCACATGGGCGAAGCGGGCTGGACCTGGTACACCGGTTCGGCGGGCTGGTACTTCCGTGCTGTGTGCGAGGAGCTTCTCGGGCTGAAGCTCTGGGGCGGCAGACTTTATATCCGTCCCGCTCTGCCTGCGGATCTCCCCCTCTGCCATATTCGTCTGATGGGGCTGAATATCGTCATTGATGACGGTGAAATTACCGTAAACGGTGAAAAATACGACGGAAAAGGTATACCATACGCAGTATAAATGTGGTATAATGTATTACTAATCAATAAAACTACCGATAACGCTGTGAAGGAGACCTGAAAAATGGAAACCGTCAGAACAGAGATATTGCCGGGCGTAAACCTTACCTGCCTGCACACCAGGAAATTCAAAACCGACTGCATGAGCATAAATCTGCTCACCCAGCATCAGCGCGAAACTGCCTCGCTGAACGCGGTTCTGCCCTATGTTCTGCGCCGCGGCACACGCTATCATCCCGATATGGAGAGTATTTCCGCCGCCCTTGACGAGCTTTACGGCACCTGCATTGAGCCCGTTGTGCGCCGTATCGGTGAAATACAGTGCATCGGCTTTTACGCAAATCTGCCCTCCACCGCATATCTTCCCGGAAAGCAGGTCATGAAAAGCGCCGCGGAGCTCATGTGCGAAATGCTCCTTTCCCCCAACACAAAGGGCGGGCTTCTGCTTCCCGCCTATGTTGAAAGCGAAAAGGATAAGCTGCTTGAGCGTATACGCGCCCGCATGAATGACAAAATCGGCTACTCCGTCCAGCGTCTTTATGAGGAAATGTGCTGCTATGAGGACTTTGCTGTTCCCCGTCTCGGTACGGAAAGCAGTGCCGAGGGCATCTATTATCAGAAGCTCAGCAAGCATTACCGCAATCTGCTTTCCACCTGCCCTATCGAAATTTTCTACTGCGGCAGCGAGAAGCCCGAGGACGTTGCCGAGGTGTTCCGCGACACGCTCTGCGGAATGCCGAGAGGTGAGCTTGACTATGACATCGGCACGGATATCCGCATGAATTCCGTGGCGAACGAGCCCAGATGCTTTACCGAGGAAATGAACGTCACCCAGGGCAAGCTTGCTCTCGGCTTCCGCCTCGGTGAGTGCATGGAGGAGCCCGACATTGCCGCCATAAGCGTTTTCAACTGTGTTTACGGCAGCGGAGTCACCTCAAAGCTGTTTATGAATGTGCGCGAAAAGCTATCGCTGTGCTACTTTGCAAGCAGTATCGTCGATACCCACAAGGGACTCATGTGCGTATTCTCGGGCATTGATTTTGACAAGTATGAGGACGCGAAGGCGGAAATCCTCGCTCAGCTTGAGGACGTGAAAAACGGCGTCATCAGCGATGAGGAATTTGAAGCCGCAAAGACGGGCATTGCCTCATCTCTGCGGGTGATTCCCGATTCCGCAGGTGATCTTGAGGGCTTCTGGCTTGCCAATATTATCGACGGTCTTGATTACGAGCCCGAGGAGCTTGCGGAGCTTTGCGAAAATGTATGCCGCGAGGACATTATTTCAATTGCAAACAGCGTTGTGCTTGACGCTGTATATTTCCTCCAGGGAAACGGAGATGAACCCGATGATGAAGAGTAAAGCATACGAAAAAATCGGCGAGACCGTGTATGAGGGAGTTCTCCCCAACGGTCTCACCGTTATCGCAATTCCCAAGCCCGATTTCAAGGAAAGCTATGCGGTTTTCGCCACCTGCTACGGCGGTGCCTGCCGCCGCTTCAGGCTTGACGGCGTGTGGTACGACACGCCCGCAGGTGTGGCTCATTTTCTTGAGCATAAGATGTTTGATATGCCCGACGGCGACAACGCCATGAGCATTCTGTCAAAAAACGGTGCTCAGCCCAACGCCTTCACCTCAAGCGACACCACCGCGTATTACTTTGACTGCAGCACAGGCTTTGAGGAAAACCTGCGCATGCTGCTGCGCTTTGTGTCCACGCCCTACTTCACCGAGGAAAGCGTTGCCAAGGAGCAGGGCATCATCGGTCAGGAAATCGGCATGGGTGACGATGACCCCTACCGCTGCGCTTACTTCAGCCTGCTGAAGCTGCTGTATGAGCACAACCCCATGCGCGAAGAGGTTGCGGGCACGGTTGAGAGCATTGCGGAGATTACCCCCGACACGCTCTATGCCTGCCATGCCGCATTCTACAATCCCTCCAACATGGTGCTCTGCGCCGCAGGTGATTTTGACCCCGAGCGTATTTACGAAATCGCCCTTGAGGAGCTCGGCGGCAAGGAGGGCTCGAAGCCCGAGGTGGATTTCGGTGAGGCTGAATCCGCATTTCCCCTTGAAACATATACGGAAGCTCGCATGGAGGTATCCGCGCCCCAGTTTTTCATCGGTGCGAAGGTAACTCCCGTACCCACGGGCAAGGAGCTTTTCCGTCAGAAAATCGTTTCCCAGCTTGCCCTGCGCACGCTCTTCGGCTCATCGGGCAGGTTCTATAACAAGCTCTATTCCGCAGGTGTCCTAAACCGCGATTACGGCTATGAAACCGATTACGTTGCAGGTACCGCCACCGTTATTTTTGAGGGCGAAAGCAAGGAGCCTCAGACGGTGCTTAACGAGATTAAGGCGGCTGTGGCTGATGTGCGCGAAAACGGTCTTGACAGGGAGCTTTTTGAGCGCGTAAGAAAGGCCTCCTTCGGCTCAAGGCTTCGCGGTCTTGAAAGCTTCGACACCCTGTGTCTTTCCCACATGGACGGCTGCTTTGAGGGCTATGACCCGCTGGACAGCTTTGAAACCCTTGAAAGCATTGACATAAGCGAATGCGAGGCCTTTCTCACAGAATATCTTGCAGATGACAGACTTGCCATGTCTGTTGTGCTGCCGCTGAAATGAGGTGCGGTATGAATTTTCTCACGGCAACCATGATGAGAGGCGCCGAAATAAGCTTCCCCATGTTCGGCGACTGCTCGATCAATCCGCCCTCCTCCTTTGAGCTTTTCGGCAAACCGATTTATTTTTACGCCGTGATCATTGCCTGCGGCATGATCATTGCGGCAGTTTACTGCGCAAAGAACGCGCCGAAGTTCGGGCTTACGGAGGATAATCTCTATGACTTCATCATCTGGGCAATTCCTCTGAGTGTCATAGGTGCGAGAATTTACTATGTGGCGTTCAAGTGGGATTACTACGCCGAAAACTTCGGTGAGGTCGTCGCAATATGGAACGGCGGTCTTGCAATATACGGCGGCGTTATAACGGGCATAATCGTTGCGATCCTGTGGAGCAGGGTGAAAAAAATTCCCTTCTTTGCTCTCGCCGACCTTGCTTCCTTCGGTCTACTCATCGGTCAGACCGTAGGCCGCTGGGGCAATTTCATGAACCGCGAGGCATTCGGCGGAGAAACCGATGTTTTCTGCCGCATGGGGCTCACCTTTCCCGGCACGGAAACCCTCTATGTCCACCCCACCTTCCTCTATGAAAGTCTGTGGAATCTGATCGGACTTGTTTTCCTGCATATATGGGTTAAAAAGGGCAGACGTAAATATGACGGGCAGGTGTTCTGGCTGTACATATTCTGGTACGGTCTCGGCAGAGCATGGGTTGAAGGCCTGCGCACCGACAGTCTGTACATCGGTCAGACGGATATACGCGTATCCCAGCTTTTAGCCGCCATCAGCGCAGCTGCGGCACTTGTCATTCTCATTGTCAAAGCAAGAAAGAAATCCGACCCTGCCGAAATGTTCGTGAACCGGCAGTCTGAAAGGAGCTAAGCATGGCAAACTATGCAAGCATGATTAAGGGCACCATCAAGGCAATCGGCAACAAGGCAAAGGCCATCGCCGAAACCGACGCTGTCAGGGAAGTCTATGACAGAAGCACCACCACCGCAAGATGCTATGCCAACATCGCAAAGCTCAGCGTTCTAATAAACGGTGAGCTGGAGGATCAGCAGAAGGTTTTCAATGAGATCGGACGTCTGTATTACGAGCTTAACCGGGGCGAAGCTCCCGAACAGTTTGAGGAGCTTTTCGCAAAGGTCAGCGAGATGGACGAAAAAATAGAGACTCTCCGGGAGGAGCTTGCGGCAGCAAAGGCAGCGGTTGAAGCTGCACGCTCGGGCTCTTCGACCAATACGGATACGGAATAATCACAGAACAACAAACAAAAAAAGACGGACTTGCAGTCCGTCTTTTTTTATTTTATAAACATCATATTCAGGTCACATGCCGTACTGATGCCCGGAACAGTTCCCTCGAAGGAATACTGCCATAGCTCATGCGCATAGTAGCAGAAGGGATAATCGCCGATGCTTGCGCACCAGAAGGTATAGTCTGTGAGTCGGGCAAGGGTGTAGCCGTAGTAGGCGGTGTCAAGGTTAAAGTAAATTCCCCCGTCGAAGCCTGCGTCCTCAACCGTTTCGCAGAAGGCCTCGGCGCATTGAGTCATGGTTTCGCCGTCAATTTCGTTGGCTCTTCCGCCGTCAATATGTTCCCAGTCGAAAAATACTGGAAGCTCAATATCGGCGAAGCCCAGCAAATCCACTGTGAATTGCGCCTCTTCTTCAGCTTCCTCTGCAGTTCTTGCCTGGGAGAAGAAGTAAACACCCACCTTCAGTCCGGCATCATGAGCACCCTGTAAATTCTGAAGAAAGAAATCGTCCTCGTAGAGCTCACCCTCTTCGCCGTAAGAGCGGCCGCCTGCACGGATAATCGCAAATTTTATGCCGCTGTCGGCAACCTGCTGCCAGTCTATTTCACCCTGATGCACGGAAACATCAACGCCTCGGACAGCAGATGAGAATTTTCCGCCGCAGTAGACCTTGTTCCCATCTGGATCAATGATAAAATCGTCGGCTGAAATCGCGTTCACGGGTACATTATCCTCGGGATAAATCCACAGTTTGTCCGCGCCGTTGAACACCTCGACCATGCCCTTTTCGGTTTCGCTCACGTAAGGCTCAGGATCAATATAGGCGCAGCCCGAAATCAGAAGCTCCGCGCAAAGTATTATTATAATGGTATGCAGAAGCTTAGTCTTCATATAATATGCCTCCGCATTTATTGTAGCATACTGTCGCCGCAAAGTAAACTGTTCAGTCTACCAACAAAACTGCAAAATTTCTTCCTCCGTATTTAAGGCATCGCTCAAGCCGTGCTTTTGCCCTTGCAAGAGTGCGGCTCACCGTGGAAACATTGAGGTTCAGCTCACGGGCGATATAGTGCATGGGCATCTGACGGATATAGTACATTTCCACAAGCTGACGCTGCCGCGGCGTAAGTGCTTCCTCCACAGCGCAACGCACAAGCTCCGACGTGCTTCCCAGATTTTCCGATGCAAGCCTGAGGAAGCTCCTCAGCGCCTGATACTCTTCTTCCCTGTCTATTGTCATCATAGGCTTCATCTCCGTAGTAGTTTTTCAGATAGTTTGCGGTTGCCATGGCTTCTTTGCCCATGGCTTCGAGTATGTAAATTCTGCGGCGAAGACGCAGGCGCTCCATTTCACAAAGCTCGGGAGCCCGGAGCAAAGGCTTGAGCTTGTCCGCACGGGCCTTGCAGACAAGGCCGCTTTCCCTGTATTCCAGCGATAATTCTTTAAGAGTCATGTAAAAAACCTCCCTCGAAAAATTTTTACTCAATTTAATTTTTTGGTGTTGACAAACGGAATATGGTTTGCTATTATATTCAAGCCGGTATTGTGCTGGTTTAGCTCAGTTGGTAGAGCAGCTGATTTGTAATCAGCAGGTCGGGGGTTCGAGTCCGTCAACCAGCTCCACTAACGGCATAATTTAATAGGGGGGAATTCCCGAGTGGCCAAAGGGGACAGACTGTAAATCTGCTGGCAATGCCTTCGATGGTTCGAATCCATCTTCCCCCACCAAATAGATTGCCTGATTTGTCTACCTGATAAATCAGGCAATTTCTGTTGCCTTTGAAAAGATAGCGTGATAAAATATAAAAATATAGATGAACAAGCACTGTCCTCGAACACGACGCAATCAGCAAGGAGCAGCATGACAAGAGCCTGCATGACCTGACCGTGAAGATGGGATATAAAAACGAGTAGCCATTTGCACAACTGCATCGTATATAAAGATGGAAACACCAAAGGAGGTAAATGCTATGAAAACGAAAGAAGAACTGAGCGCACTCAAAGAAGAATATGAAAATATGAACAAGAAGCTCGCGGAGCTGAATGAGGATGAACTGAAACAGGTAACCGGTGGCACATATCCATCGCCCAAAGTCGTTGAAGATTATCCGTTTGATGCATACAGAGAACGGGTAATTATCAGGAGTCACGCAGGAGATCATGCGGACATAGATACTCGCAAGGATCTTTACGAGAATATTATTCTGTAATTTAAGGAGGAAACCCCATGAAAACGAAAGAAGAACTGAACGCCCTCAAGGAAGAATATGAGTCTCTCAGCAGAAAGATTGGAGAACTCACTGATGACGAAATGGAACAGGTTACCGGCGGCATGAAGATCGTGGTTATCAAAGGTAGTAATCC